>NZ_AP018400.1:97500-317500 GCF_003609975.1 Streptococcus ruminantium | reverse complement strand
TTCTTGTAGGCACACGGTTTCAGGTTCTATTTCACTCCCCTTCCGGGGTACTTTTCACCTTTCCCTCACGGTACTGGTTCACTATCGGTCACTAGAGAGTATTTAGGGTTGGGAGATGGTCCTCCCGGATTCCGACGAGATTTCGCGTGTCTCGCCGTACTCAGGATACTGCTAGGTATATCATCGATTTCGACTACAGGGCTATTACCTCCTCTGGCTGACCTTCCCAAGTCATTCGTCTATCAATCATAAGTCCACATCGCAGTCCTACAACCCCAGAGAGTAAACTCTCTGGTTTGCCCTCCTGCCGGTTCGCTCGCCGCTACTAAGGCAATCGCTTTTGCTTTCTCTTCCTGCAGCTACTTAGATGTTTCAGTTCACTGCGTCTTCCCTCCTACATCCTTAACAGATGTGGATACTAGCCATCTAGCTAGTGGGTTCCCCCATTCGGATATCCATGGATCAATGCTTACTTACAGCTCCCCAAGGCATTTCGTCGTTTGTCACGTCCTTCTTCGGCTTCTAGTGCCAAGGCATCCACCGTGCGCCCTTATTAACTTAACCTTATTAACCTAGTTCTTTTAACTAGAATTCTCATTAATTCACAGCGTTTCGGTTTATTTTCTTGTTACTATTCATTTATTTCTTAAAATAAATGGAATTTGATATAGATATTCAATTTTCAATGGACAAAGATAGGATACAAAGACCATTCCCACAATGGGACATTTTTGTAGAAAAATAGGAAACTGACGAAGTGTGCCTTGCACACTAGGAAGTTTATCTCTTTTCCTAGAAAATGAGGTCGTGTTCAACTACTTGAACCTTTGTATTCTGTTTGGTAACTTTCGTTACCGATGGAGCCTAGCGGGATCGAACCGCTGACCTCCTGCGTGCAAAGCAGGCGCTCTCCCAGCTGAGCTAAGGCCCCACAGACCTCTCAAAATTGAAGAAGACTACGTACAGGATTCCGAGCAAGTGTATTCGAACTAAATTCCTAGTGAAAATGATAAATTCCCTTGAAGTCTACTGACTTCTACACGAATTTCCCATCTTCATACGGATTTCGTAACGTTCTCATTACTTGCTTATCCTTAGAAAGGAGGTGATCCAGCCGCACCTTCCGATACGGCTACCTTGTTACGACTTCACCCCAATCATCTATCCCACCTTAGGCGGCTGGCTCCTTAACGGTTACCTCACCGACTTCGGGTGTTACAAACTCTCGTGGTGTGACGGGCGGTGTGTACAAGGCCCGGGAACGTATTCACCGCGGCGTGCTGATCCGCGATTACTAGCGATTCCGACTTCATGTAGGCGAGTTGCAGCCTACAATCCGAACTGAGACTGGCTTTAAGAGATTAGCTTGCCGTCACCGACTTGCGACTCGTTGTACCAGCCATTGTAGCACGTGTGTAGCCCAGGTCATAAGGGGCATGATGATTTGACGTCATCCCCACCTTCCTCCGGTTTATTACCGGCAGTCTCGCTAGAGTGCCCAACTGAATGATGGCAACTAACAATAGGGGTTGCGCTCGTTGCGGGACTTAACCCAACATCTCACGACACGAGCTGACGACAACCATGCACCACCTGTCACCAGTGCTCCGAAGAGAAACCCTATCTCTAGGGCGGTCACTGGGATGTCAAGACCTGGTAAGGTTCTTCGCGTTGCTTCGAATTAAACCACATGCTCCACCGCTTGTGCGGGCCCCCGTCAATTCCTTTGAGTTTCAGCCTTGCGGCCGTACTCCCCAGGCGGAGTGCTTAATGCGTTAGCTGCGGCACTGAGTCCCGGAAAGGACCCAACACCTAGCACTCATCGTTTACGGCGTGGACTACCAGGGTATCTAATCCTGTTCGCTACCCACGCTTTCGAGCCTCAGCGTCAGTTACAGACCAGAGAGCCGCTTTCGCCACCGGTGTTCCTCCATATATCTACGCATTTCACCGCTACACATGGAATTCCACTCTCCCCTTCTGCACTCAAGTTCCGCAGTTTCCAAAGCGTACTATGGTTAAGCCACAGCCTTTTACTTCAGACTTACGAAACCGCCTGCGCTCGCTTTACGCCCAATAAATCCGGACAACGCTCGGGACCTACGTATTACCGCGGCTGCTGGCACGTAGTTAGCCGTCCCTTTCTGGTAAGATACCGTCACTGTGAGAACTTTCCACTCTCTCACACGTTCTTCTCTTACAACAGAGCTTTACGATCCGAAAACCTTCTTCACTCACGCGGCGTTGCTCGGTCAGGGTTCCCCCCATTGCCGAAGATTCCCTACTGCTGCCTCCCGTAGGAGTCTGGGCCGTGTCTCAGTCCCAGTGTGGCCGATCACCCTCTCAGGTCGGCTATGTATCGTTGCCTTGGTAGGCCTTTACCCCACCAACTAGCTAATACAACGCAGGTCCATCTGATAGTGAAGCAGTTGCTCCTTTTAAGCTCCAATGATGCCACTAAAGCTCTTATGCGGTATTAGCTATCGTTTCCAATAGTTATCCCCCGCTATCAGGCAGGTTACCTACGCGTTACTCACCCGTTCGCGACTCAACTTCTCAGATGTTTCCGAAGAAACGGATGAAAAGTTGCGTTCCACTTGCATGTATTAGGCACGCCGCCAGCGTTCGTCCTGAGCCAGGATCAAACTCTCATATAAAGTTTTTTTCTGGTCAGTCTTGACTGACTTATTGTTTTTGTTCATTGACGGACTTCTATCTTTAAAAGTCCACCCTGCACGTTTGGTTCGTCTTCTTCAATTTTCAAAGGTCTTATTACTTGTCCTCGCTTCTCACGAGACAACTATCTTAGTTTATCACGTCTACTTAACTTTGTCAATATCTTTTTTTACTTTTTTTTGCTTTTTTTCAATTTTGATATCTGACACTATGAATTACTCCTCGTGACAACTCATTCATTCTATCACCTTATTAAGCTCCTGTCAATACCTTTTTTTATCCTTTCCTTTAAAATTCTAACCTACGACTCGCTACTATCTTCAAAATGGAGGAAAGGATGTTAAAGAGATTGTAAGTAAAATTCTTTTTAGGGATACTATAAAAGTCGCTAGTTTAGACTAACGACTTCTACAATATTTATACACGTTCAACTTTGCCTGATTTAAGAGCACGAGCTGAAGCCCAAACTTTTTTAGGTTTACCATCAATCAAAACAGTAACTTTTTGAAGATTTGGTTTAACTGCGCGTTTAGTCTGGTTCATAGCGTGTGAGCGGTTGTTACCTGATACAGTCTTACGACCAGTAAAATAACATACTTTAGCCATTTATGTCTTCCTCCTCATTTGATCAAATATATCGGATGTGCTAGCACCACATACTATAACATTCTAACAGAATCTTTTGTTCTTGGCAAGGATTATTTTCATTTTTTTGTATTATAGATTATGGATATGGCACAACGAAGCGATTGTATTTTAAGGAGTTAAGAATCCTTTGATTACAAAACCACCAAAGTTCAAGTGTCTTTTGTTAGCTCACTTGGGAAAACTGTCTAGATAGCCCACACCTGTGTTACTCTTCTAATAAGTTCGTAATTGCTAATCATACTGAGTCGCTCTCTGGCAAGCATTCTTTTTGCTCTGCCAAATGTTGCACGTAAACATTGAAAAAGGAATCAATACTAATCTCTAAAATTATTTACAATTATTTTGGATCAAGCAATGATACTTTCCATTAGGACGTTTCCTATTTATTCTATTATTTAAATAGAGAAAAGTCCCTCATTTTGAAGGACTTTAATTGGTTTATTACGCTTTGTTCGCTGAACCGAATACATCAATACGCTCTTCAACAGAAGCTTGGATAGCTTTCACACCGTCTGCCAAGAATTTACGTGGATCGAAAAGTTTTTTCTTGTCGTACTCTGCTTCGTTTGCTTCATAAGCAGCTGCAAATTTACGTGTTGCATTTGCAAAAGCAATTTGGCACTCTGTATTAACGTTAACCTTAGCAACACCCAACTTGATAGCTTCTTGGATTTGCTCATCTGGAATACCTGAGCCACCGTGCAATACGATTGGGAAACCTGGAACTGCTTCAGTCAGTTTACGCAAGTGATCAAGATCTAGACCTTCCCAATTTGCTGGATATGGACCATGGATGTTACCAATACCAGCTGCCAAGAAGTCAATACCAGTCGCAACCATTGCTACTGCATCTTCAATTGGAGCCAACTCACCGCTACCTACGATACCGTCTTCTTCACCACCGATAGTACCTACTTCAGCTTCAACTGAGATTCCTTTAGCGTGTGCTAATTCAACAACTTCCTTAGCTTTTGCAAGGTTTTCTTCCACTGGAAGGTGCGAACCATCAAACATGATAGAAGTATAACCAACTTCAATACATTCAAGTGCATCTTCGTAGTGACCATGGTCAAGATGAATTGCAACAGGAACTGTGATATTCATTGATTCAATCAAATTTGCAATCAAGTTACGAGCTACTTTGTAACCACCCATATACTTAGCTGCACCCATAGAAGTTTGGATAAGCACTGGAGCTTGTTTTGCTTCTGCTGCACGCAAGATAGCTTGAGTCCACTCAAGGTTGTTTGTGTTAAATCCGCCAACTGCATAACCGTTGTCACGCGCCGCTTGGACAAATTTTTCTGCTGAAACTAATGGCATTTCGATAGCCTCCTAATATTTTTTGAGGTTACACCTCATACCTTTCTATTCTACCATTTTTATTTTGAAAATGCTAGCTGAAATCATCTAGTTTTGAGAAAATTTTCACATATCTTTTCATTAAAAGAAAAGCAATGATATTTTAACAAAGGTTAGGGATTATGATTAACTCTTTTCGTCACAACAAAAAAAGACTAGCCTGAGCTAGTCCACCATGCGGAGAGTGGGACTTGAACCCACACGACCTAAAGCGGTCACAGGATCCTTAGTCCTGCGCGTCTGCCAATTCCGCCATCCCCGCTTAACACAAGAAACAGTATATCACGGGAATATCCTCTTGTCAATACTTTTTTGAAAAATACTTAAAAAATCATTATTTTCAATTTTAGAGGGCTACTCTAAAATTAAAACTTAGTTATTCATTTTTAGTTCTATCAATGATAGCCTTTTAAAATATTTTCTTGATAAACATGAGCAACGAGACTTCAAAGCAGTAAGATATTCCATTGAAAATAGAGGTCTTTTCCCTCTTACTTACATTTACAGTAATTACAAAGAGGCAGGATTCTGTATATCGCTCCCAAAAGTTAGTTTTTCTGTCTACCATTTGGGGCAATTTAAGTGTATTCCCACCTCTTCTATTTTTTATATTGTTCTTATTTGAGTAGTAGCTTATTTTTCATTCTTGATGGCAGCTGTTACAAAGGCGGTGTAAAGACCTTCCGGACGGTTAGGGCGAGATTGGAGTTCTGGATGGTATTGACAAGCTACAAAAAATTTATTTTCTGGAATTTCTACAATTTCTACCAATCGGTTATCTGGCGATACTCCTGAAAAAACAAAACCAGCTTGCTCAAATTGTTGACGGAAATCATTATTAAACTCATAGCGGTGACGGTGGCGACGCTGCACTACTTCTTGATTATCGTAGGCAGCAGCAGCTTTTGAACCTTGTTTAAGCTTGCTTGGATATAAACCTACGCGCAAAGTTCCACCCAAATCTTCCACTCCAATTTGATCGCGCATAATGTCAATGATTGGGTACTTGGTATCTGGATCTAATTCAAAGCTATTGGCTCCTTCTAAGCCGAGAACATGACGAGCAAATTCTACGCAGGTAAGCTGCATACCAAGGCAAACTCCTAACATGGGAACATCATTTTCACGGGCATAGCGAATGGCTTGAATTTTCCCTTCTGTACCACGTTGTCCAAAACCACCAGGAACGATAATCCCTTGGGCTCGTCCAAGATGTTCCGCTACATTTTCAGCTGTCAAATCATTGGCATTAACCCAGTCTAGGTCAATGGCTGCATCATTGGCATAACCAGAATGCTTGAGAGCCTCAACAACTGATATATAGGCATCTTGCAATTCCACATACTTGCCAACCAGAGCGATTTTAACAGTCTTCTTAAGGGAAAGAACCCTATCCACCATAGCTGACCATTCCGTCATATCCGCAGGAGGCACATCTAATTTCAAGTGGTCACAAACGATTTGATCCATATTTTGCGCCTGCATATTGAGTGGAATTTGATAGAGATGTTCTACATCCAAGGACTCAATAACCGCTTCTGGAGCCACATCGCAAAATTGAGCCAATTTATTTTTGATATTCTGACTTGCTGGTTGCTCTGTGCGAATAACAAGCATATTGGGTTGAATGCCTAAACCTCGCAGCTCTTTTACAGAATGCTGAGTCGGTTTTGTCTTCATTTCACCTGCTACTTTGAGATATGGCAAAAGCGTAGTATGGATATACATAACATTATCTGAGCCTACATCCGCTTTCATCTGACGGAGAGCTTCAAGAAATGGCAAACTTTCTATATCACCAACTGTTCCACCCACTTCTGTAATAATAACATCTGCATCCGTTGTATAAGCGGCACGCTTGATTTTATCTTTCAAAGCATCTGTGATATGGGGAATAACCTGAACAGTCGCACCAAGGTACTCTCCCTTACGTTCTTTACGGAGAACTTCGCTATAAATTTTTCCTGTTGTAACATTGGAATATTTATTAAGGTTGATGTCAATAAAGCGTTCATAGTGTCCAAGATCCAGATCTGTTTCTGCACCATCATCTGTCACAAAAACTTCTCCGTGTTGGTAAGGACTCATCGTTCCTGGATCTATATTTATATAGGGATCAAATTTCTGAATGGTAACTTTTAAACCACGATTTTTCAATAAGCGCCCAAGGCTGGCTGCTACAATACCTTTTCCAATGGAAGAAACAACACCACCTGTTACAAAAATATATTTTGTCATGCAAACTCCTTTTCTATGATTCATGTTAACCGAAAGCAGGCTTGGGTTTACCCTCAGTACCATGAGGAAAAAACAAAAACAGCTCCCTAATCACTAGGGAGCTCCGACCTCAAAAAGAGGCGCCCGATAATATCTTATCGCAGTTTGATAATCTTGTCAAATCAAAATCTACTCGTCAGCCACTTCTTCATCCGAGTATTCATCATCGTCTTCTCCTAAATCAACGTCTTCATCTTCCAAATCAGCATCTGGAATAATCTCGTTAATTTCTGAGTCGTATGATTCGACTTCATCCTTCTCATCATCTGGAGATTCATCATCGTATTCTGATGATGAATCCCCAGAATAGTTGTCTTCATCCTCCGGATCATCGTTTCCGTAGTCAATTGCGTCTTCATCACCATCCATAAAAGCATTCACACGCTTTTTCTTACGTTTTGGTGCGTCTTCATCATCCTCTTCGAGTGTGATAACTTCCTCATCAATCTCATCGATGGCATACCACGAACGAAGTCCCCATTTATTCTCACCAAGAGGGATAAAGCTGCCATCTACATTTAAATCAGAATAGAAGATTGGGAGCGCTGCACGAATCTCACTATTTGACTTTTCAAGATAATTTTGTATTTCATTAACTAAGTCATTAAAATACATTTCATTGTCACGTCCACGCTCTTCCAAAATAGCACGAGCTACTTCAATCATGGAAAGTTCACTTTTTTCTTGTCCTGCAAATACATTAAGTTCCAAGGTTTTTCTCCTTTTTTGTCTTTCCTTCCTATTTTACGCTAAAATGGCTAAATAGTCAAAGATAAGATGAGCATTCTTACTAAAGCTCAAAGTAGAAAAAAGGAATTTCTAAGAACAAATCATTTTGGATATTGTCTTCATCTGAACTGACCTCTAATCCCTCACTTTAATTCTTGGGCTAAAGTTTCTAAGACTTTTTCTAGATTTTCCAAGTAAGATAGATTATTTTCTGGATCAGCTTCTAGAGGATCTAATATCTTCAAGCTAACCCCAGTTGAACTGGCTAAAGCTTTAGCCAATTTGTCTGACGAACCTTTTTCTGTAAAAATCGTTTTAACCTTATAGGTATCAACAAATTCTTTTATTTCTGCTAGCTTTCTCGGACTAGGTTCTTCCTCGGATACCCCAGCAATCCCCAACTGCTTAAGTCCAAATCGTTGAGCTGTATAAGAAAAAGCTGTATGTTGTGTTACAAAAGTCTTTGATTTGGCTTTAGCAAAAATAGGGCTATATTTATCAGCTAATTTTTGTGCAGCTTCCTTCAGTTTTTCGGCATTTTTTTTATAATACTCAGCATTAGTAGGGTCACTTTTGGCAAGTAGGTCTCCTATCTCAAGGGCTTCCTGTCCTGCTAAAATGGGGTCTAGCCAAGTATGAGGATCATATAACGTCGCTTCATCAATCCCCTGCCCTGCTTCCATATCCTCTAAACCTGGAACTTTAGCTAAAGGTAAATTTGTCGAAGCTTCCAGAACCTTGACAGATGAACCTTGCAGATTCGACCCTAGTCGTCCTGCCCATGACTCTAAAATTCTAGAATGATAGATGAATACATCTGCATCATGTATTGCTTTTATGTCAGCAGCAGAAGGTTCATAAGAATGAATTCCGCTCCGTGAGCCAATCATACGAACATCATTCTTATCACCAGATACTTCCTTAACCAACGAATAAATAGGATAAAACGAGGTGACAATCTTTAAGCCAGTTTGAGTTTGATTTGCTCCTTTTTGAACTGAGCATGATGCTAAAACCAAACCCAACAAGGTCAATAAGAATGGCTTTATAATTTTCTTTAACATATTTTCCTCCTCTTGTTAATCAGTTAACTATATCACAAGAAAGTTAACCAGTCAAGTTATTTCCGGAAAATGTACACTACACAAATGAAAAACACTTATAGATTATTTTATATATATCCATTTTGAAAAATGCGAGTTCCTCAAGAGTGTACTAACACTAATCAAAAATCCCAATAACTTTTTTATATAAAATTGTTGAAACGTCATTTTTTGAAGATAGAATTTCCTATCTTGGTCATATTCAAAATCGCATGCGCAAACATAGATAAAATGCTACGAGAATATTTTTCTCCAAAGAAAAAACTCGACCGCAGTCGAGCTTTTATCAGGCTATTATTTTACAGTTGCTGTGCTAGTGATTAGTTCTACTGCCTTCTTAACGACAATGTCATGTTTTAACATTTCTGGTGAAAGTAGGCTGCGAACTTGCGCAACATCCATCTTATAGGTTGTTGCCAACTCTTCAATTTCCTTGTTGATTTCTTCTTCAGTTGCTTCAAAGCCTTCGGCTTTAGCTACTGCCTCGACAACCAAGTTTGTTTTTGTACGCTTTTCAGCATCAACTTCGTGTTGTTTGTGGAGATCTTCGCGAGTTGTACCAGTAATTTGGAAGTACATATCTGGTGAAATACCCTGCTGTTGCATACCACCCAAGAACTCATTGATAGAACGATGAACTTCTTCGTGAATCATTTCTTCTGGCAAATCAACAATTTCAGCATTTTCTACTGCTAAATCAAGAGCCGCTGCTTCAACCGCATCGTCAAAGGCAACTTCTTTGCTAGCCTCTAATTCTTTGCGGTATTTTGCCTTCAATTCATCAAGTGTTTCTACTTCTTCGTCAATGTCTTTTGCTAATTCATCATCCAAGGCAGGAACTTCTTTTGCTTTTACTTCGTGGATTTTTGTTACAAAGAGGGCTGGTTTGCCTGCAAGATCAGTCGCTTGGTAATCTTCAGGGAAAGTAACTTCGACATTTACCTCTTCTCCAGCCGAGTGACCAACCAACTGGGCTTCAAAACCTGGGATGAATTGACCTGATCCAAGTCCAAGTGAGAAGTTTTCACCCTTGCCACCATCAAACTCAACACCATCAATTGATCCAACAAAATCAATAACAACTGTATCGCCTTCGGCTGCTGGGCCTTCTTTAATCACCAACTCAGCTAAGTTGTTACGCTCGCGTTCAATCTTAGCATCTACTTCTTCATCAGTTACCTCTTTAGTAGCTTCTACTGAAACTACCAAATTTTTGTAATCACCCAATTTCACTTCAGGTTTTGTAACAACTTCTGCAGTAATTGTCCAGTCTTGACCTTTCTCCATTGACACAACATCAATTTTTGGTTGTGCAACCACCTCAAGTCCTGCTTCAGCAACCGCTGCCTCATAAGCAGTTGGTAAAAGCGCATTAACAGCATCTTGGTAAAGAGCCTCTTCACCAAATTTTTGATTGAAAACGGCACGTGGTAAGTGACCTTTACGGAAACCTGGAAGATTGATATCTTTTTTTACTTTGTTGAAAACGCGATCCAATTCTGGTTTGATTACTTCTTGACTAATTGTAAACGTCAAAACACCGCGGTTTGTTTCTTTTGCTTCAAATGATACAGACATTCTGTCATTCTCCTTAAAATTTTATTGCATACTCTTCATTATAACACAAATGACAGGGATTTCAACGATTTTATAACCTGCTTTGGGTAATGCCATGTTTCTTTACCTAGCAACCGCCCTTGTATCCTTACTGCTTACAAACCAAACAAACCTACTGAAATATTTGTTTTGAAGATGGTTATCTCTCACAATTCATCATCAGGCTGTTGTCCATCATGAGGCTGCCATTGACAATCTGTCAGCTTCATATTTGAGAATGTAGCTGTAAAGCTAGAGTCTTCTGGTGAGCAGGCGTATAGTCCAAAGGAAATCTTTCCTCTTCCCTCATAAAAATGACATATACGCATTTGTCTAAAATGGATTCCATCCTCAGAATTTTCAAAGCAGTAGTCCGCCCCTCTGCGGCTGAGGCGGAACCACATGGACTTGACAGTTGCTGAAATCTCAGTGGTAGCCCAATCTGAATAGCCATGATTAGTCACCACACTACCTAGGTGCTGGAAGTCTTCATTTTCGTACTCAATAGAGCATTTTAGCCAATTTTCGGAGTCCTGATAAACCACGATTCCACATTGGTCAAAGCGGGTATGGCTAGCAGAAAAATCTGTCTTGACAGTAAATGAAAAATATTCCTCCTCCGTCTCCATCTGTAAAACCGGTGCATTGTCATTTACAAAATGGTAGTAAGTTTTTTGCCAAAGATCGGTGTACGGCTCTGTTGTTATGGAAATCTCTGTTTCTGTGATAGTAAATGTCTGGGGTGGACGTGTCCACTGTAAATCCTTTGTCAAGAAAGCTCTCATCATCTACTCCTTTTATCTATTATAGAATCTTTATTGCTTACGAATCCCATCTTCCTGATAGGCTGCACGCGCTCCACCAATGAGTTTTGGCCGACTAGCGAGGGCTGTGACATGAGCCTGCCCGATTTCTCGCAGGCTTGGCCGAATGGGAACTTGAACATGTTTGACATGCATGCCGATAGCTGTATCCCCAATATCGATACCTGCCTGAGCAGTGATAAATTCCACTTCGACAGGATCCTTCATATACTTGAAAGCCGCTAGTTGTCCAGATCCTCCTGCATGAAGGGTCGGTAGAACATTGACAATCTCCAAGTCTTTCTGGATGGCCAATTCTCGCTCGACCACCAAGGCACGATTGAGGTGTTCACAACCTTGAACAGCCAGATAAATTCCTTTGGGCTCTAGGATGCTTAGAGTCGTTTCCACGACTGCTTCGCCAACTTCTAGGTTAGAATTTTTCCCGATATATCCACCGATAACCTCACTTGATGACAAGCCGAGGATAAAAATCTGTCCCTTTTGAAGATTGCTGAGTCCTAATACTTCCTCGACAAGTTGCTTAGTTTGAGCTTTAATTTCCTTTAGTGACATGACGGATCACTCCTATTCTCTCTACCGCTTGAGCCAAGATGTAGCCAAGCACTAGACCGACTGTGTTTTGCAAGAAGTTAGCTGGAACGTCTTTGATTGCAGTGGCTACATTATACAGAAGACTTGAGGCTGCAAAATATCCCCCAACCATGGAAAGACTAGCTAAGAAGATACCAAGATAGCGTTGCTTGCCTGTCCACCCCGCAAAATAGCCTTGCGCTCCGTGAAAAAGCAAGCTGAAGAAGGCCCATTGAGGATAGCCTAACAAGAAATCAATCAATAGTCCTGATAAGCTGCCTACAATGACTCCTTCCTTCTTACCGAGATAGAAGGCTGTGAAGTAGATTCCTACATCTAAAAGTGAAGTGAAACCATTTGGTGTCGGCATATAAACATGTGCCAGAGCTAAACTTAGGGCTATCAAAAGAGATAGCAAGACCATTATCCTTATCTTTTTACTTCTCATACTGCACCACTCCATAGTCATCTGAAGTTTCGATAGCACGGAAAACAAAGTCCTTTGATAAACGAACTGCCTCAAGTGGGCTTCTTCCCAGCAGTAACTGACTTGCAATACTAGAGGCGAAAGTACAGCCTGCTCCGACATTGTTGCTAGAAAGAATCGGTGACTCCAATACGATAAAATCTTGACCATCATAATAAACATCAATCGCCTTCTCCTTACTCAAGCGATTGCCACCTTTGATTACGACATGTTTGGCACCCAAGTCATGTAAGATAAGAGCTGCCTGCTTCATCTCCTCCACTGTTTTGATGTCTCTATTAGTCAATAGCTGAGCTTCTGCCAAGTTTGGAGTGATAATGGTTACATAAGAGAAAAATTTCAAGAGCTCATCACGTAATTGGCTGACTTCTGTATCATGCGTTTCCTTACAAACCAAAACTGGATCCAACACCACAGGAATATCTTGATGCAACTTAATAACTTCCAAAGCCTGCTCTGCTATTTCTACATTAGGCAACAGACCAATTTTAATCGCTGAAAAAGGAACGTCCTTCAAGCTAGCAAGCTGCTGAGCAAAAACATGGGAATCAGTCGGGATGACCTCAAACCCCTTATCCGTCATAGCTGTCAGACAAGTCACTGCCACAAAACCATGCAACTGATGAACAGTATAAGTAGTCAAATCCGCGTAGAGACCACCACCACTGAAAATATCATTGCCTGAAAGAGCCAAAACATAATTAGTCTTCATAAATAATCTCCTTTAAATATAAACCATTGCCTGCTGCTGTTGGTCCTGCCAAGTCTCGATTTTTTTCTTCTAAAATCCGCTTGATTTGTCCAACTGGCATCCGACCATTGCCAATCTTGAGCAGGGTACCGACCATATTTCGGACCTGCTTGTAGAGAAAACCATTGCCCGAAAAAGTAAAAATCAAAAATTGCCGCTGCGGGTCATATTCAACGGTTGCTGTCGTAATCGTTCGCACCTTATTTTCTACAGAGGTTCCAGAAGCGGTAAAACCAGTGAAGTCATGTGTCCCTTCCAAGTCTTTGATGGCCTGCTCTATCAAAGACAGGTCTAGGTCATAGGGATAGAAGGTAGCATAATGTCTCATCATAGGGTTTTTAGGGCGTCCAATATCTACTAAAAACTCGTAAGTCTTGCTGTGTTTGGCATAACGACAATGAAAATCGTCCGCCACCTGCTCTACCTTAACCACATCAATATCCTCTGGAGTTTGGGTATCGAGGGCAAAGCGTAGCTTCTCAGCATCTCGACTGCCAAATAGGTCAAAGTGAATAACCTGACCGTAGGCATGGACGCCCGAATCCGTACGACCTGCTCCATGAACAATAACCTCCCGGCCGCTATTCAAGCGCTTGAGAGTTTTTTCAATCTCTTCTTGAACCGTACGGGCGTGGGGCTGGCGCTGAAAACCCGAAAACCCATAACCATCGTAGGAAATAATTGCTTTATATCTTGCCATGTTTTGATTGTAGCATAGGAAAAGGAGGGAAACAAGGCTAATAAAGCTATTCTGTACTAGCACAGATGCTGATTTACTCCTATATTGACACACCTTTTTAAATAAACTATAATGAAACCGAGTATTGTAACTGAGAATTATTATGAAAGAACAAATGAAAGGAGGGAGCTATGGAACTTCATTCCCACCTCAATGCTGAAAATCAGACCGCTTTTGAACATGTTATTCAGCATTTAAAAGAAAAAGGGGTTCGTATCACTGAAACTCGGAAAGCCGTCATAACCTATATCATCGAAAGTGATGACCACCCTAGCGCTGAAATGATTTACCAAAATTTATTGCCTGATTATCCAAATATGAGTCTTGCAACGGTTTATAACAATCTCAAGCTTCTTCTGGAAGAGGGGTTTGTGACAGAGATTAAACGAACCAATGATAACACGACCTATTACGACTTTATGGGCCACGAACATTTAAATGTTATCTGCGAGGTCTGTGGTAAAATCACTGATTTTATGGATGTTGAAATCCCTAGCCTAAAAAAAGAAGCCCACAACCAAACAGGGTATAAAATTACCAAAGAGGTTTTATCCATCTACGGTATCTGCCCTGATTGTCAGAACTTAAAAACTTAGCACCGAAGCGACTTGGACCGTCGCTTTTTTGTTTTTTCCTAAGAATTATCTGACTTTTGTTATTTATAATGATTATAATTAAACTTGACTTCTTTATTTAGAATTGCTATAATTAAATAAAAAAGATAATAATTATTCTAAATAAGGAGCAAAGCCATGAACCTTGTACTCACTTTAAAAAAGGGTAGGCCAATCTTAGCAACTGCTTTCTGCTTATTTTTTATTCTTACCGGCCTTCTTCTCATCCATACGGGTCAAAAAGCTGTCACAGCGCTACTATTCATAACAGCCTTTATCATCGGTGGCTACCAGTCTGCCAAGGAAGGACTTACCGATCTCGTCTTCAATAAGCATTTGTCTGTTGATGTACTGATGATTTTAGCAGCCGTTGGTTCTGGCATTATCGGTTATTGGTTGGAAGGGGCCTTACTCATCTTTATCTTCTCTCTTTCTTCTACCCTTGAAGAGTTAGCTATGGAAAAGAGTAAAAACGCTATCGCAACTCTTATGAAAATGACTCCACCAACCGCCCGTAAAATCGAGTTAAACGGGGATATAACGACTCTGGATACAACTGACATCCGTGTCGGTGATTTTTTACAGGTCCGCAAGGGAGACACTGTTCCCTTAGATGCTACTCTCATCAGTGGACAATCCATTTTTGATGAGTCTATGATTACGGGAGAACCTTTGCCGGCTGAAAAAGAAGCTGGGGATACTATTATTGGTGGTACTATTAACCAAGGTCCTACTGTTACTGTTCAAGTAACCGCTGAAAAAGGAGATGCTCTTTTTGACAAGATTATCCAGATGGTACAGCAAGCACAGGAGTCCAAATCAAAAACGACCACTTTCATTGAGAATATGGAAGATATCTATGTGAAGGTTGTCCTTATTGCTGTGCCTCTTTTCAATCTTTTTGTACATTTTGTTCTCGGCTGGGATTGGTTAACCTCTTTTTATCGTAGCATGATTCTTTTAACAATTGCCTCTCCATGTGCGCTCGTAGCCAGCTCTTCACCGGCGACACTTTCTGCTATTAGTCGAGCAGCTAGAAAGGGGATGATCATCAAAGGAGGGGACATTGCAGATCGTATCGCCAATTTGGATGCTATTGTATTTGATAAAACCGGTACATTGACCAAGGGGAAACCCGAGGTGGTAGGCGCTATGTATTTTGGCGATGAAGTAATCATTAAGGAAGTCGTTCAAGCTGTCGAAAAACAATCTAGTCATCCAATTGCTCAGGCTCTCTTGGCCTATACTGCTGCTAGCTCTGCCATTTCCCTAGAGGAATGTTATGATTTAACTGGAGAGGGGATGATAGCTCGCTATCAGGGACAAGAATGGAAAATTGGGAAATCAGATTTTGTGACAACCAGTCTCATGAGGGCTCTATCTACCGAGTTACAAAAGGATGTTCATACTGCCGAGGGCACTGGAAAAACCTTGGTTTATGTCAGTCAAAATGATGTACTTATGGCAATCTTTTTAGTGGAGGACAGCCTGAAACCTGAGAGTAAATTACTGATTAGCCAGCTTAAAAAAATGGGGATCACCCCAATTCTTTTGACTGGCGATCAAGAGAAAACAGCTCGCTATGTGGCAAACCAAATTGGTATTGAGCGAGTGATTGCCAACTGTTTGCCAACAGATAAGGCCACTGTTATTCAGGAGCTGCAAAAAGAGTTTTCTTATGTAGGGATGGTCGGTGACGGTGTCAATGATGCCCCCGCCTTGGCTCAGGCCAATATCAGCTATGCTATGGGAAGCGGAACAGCTATCGCCATGGAGTCTGCTGATATTGTCCTCATGGAAGATTTAACACGTATTCCTTACTCTGTCCGCTTATCCAAAAAAATGCGTACAATCATCAAGCAAAATATTATCTTTGCTCTTTCTGTCATCACTCTTCTTCTCATCTCTAATCTTTCTCAAGCGATCAACCTTCCTCTCGGCGTGATTGGCCACGAAGGTTCGACAATTCTTGTCATTTTAAACGGATTACGATTGCTGTACTTTAAATAAGTAAAAACAACGAGTGAGAACATTAGGAATCGGTAGACTTTTGCATTTATATTGATATATCGAAAAAGGAAGCGGAAACAGACCACCTAGATAGTTTCTTCCTCAATCGCAGAATAATAAAAAAATAGACATAAAGCCCTCACTAGGAGTAATCTTAGTGAGGGGATTATTTTGTTTATGGTCAAGAGGCAATATCCAGTACGATAAGCCCTGCCTCTATCTGATTATCTACGATACTAGATAATAAAATGAGGACCAGTAGCTGAATAAGCCTATCAAATTTTAAATAGATATGGTTCGCAAAATATGACTATTGCACTTACACATCAGCTAAAAAATAGCTCCTATCTCCTTAAATGTACAAGCTGTCTGAATTTTTAGCACAAAAAAGGCTACTAGCAATGAGCACGCAGCCTAAATAAATATCTTCTCCTTGATTGTATCATAGGGAAGAATGCTTGTTCTCTTTTTAGTTTTTGTATAAAAGAAAAGTTCGTTGACAAGCCTTCATTTTGGGTTATCAAACTAAATCCAGAACGTGTTACTCCCTTCACATAACTCCGAAGGTTTGGGAAACCTTTGGAGATGGAGCGGACAAGTTTTGCAACACTCGTATAAATCAGATTTGGAATGAGAAACGTCCATTGGTAAGATAGGTTCTGTAAACTCTATCTCCGACCCCTATTTGTTAAAACCAAGCGATCACTACACTGAGATGGTGACGCAAATTCTGAAGAATGAAGCTGGATTTTCCCAGCTTTTTTTCTGGATATTGACCTAGTAAGTAGACAAGCGTTTTTCCAGATGAACCTGCCCAACTGCGTAAAGAGTACAGATGACCCAATAAATGAAGGCAACACAGATATAAACTGTCATGTAGTCTGACTTGGCACCACCGACAATCTTAGCCTTATTGAAAATCTCTGGCACAGTAATCATGGCTGTCAGAGAAGTGCTTTTGACCATATCCAAAAGAACATTGCTGAGCGGGGGAAGAGCAATCCGAAAGGCCTGAGGAATGATAATTTTGCGGTAAACCACACTGGTCCGCAACCCCAAAGATTGCGCCGCCTCCCATTGTCCCTTATCAATCGCTGAAAGGGAGGCACGAATAATTTCAGAAATATAGGCGCTGGACATGGAAGTAAAAGCGATAATGGAAGCGGCAAACGCATCTAGTTGGAGACCCATAAATGGCAAACCAAAATAGATGAAAAAAAGTAAAACCATGAGCGGAATTCCCCGCATCAACGAGATATGGACCATAGCCAACCAGCGAAATGGTAAAAACTTGGACATCCGCATCAATGCTACAAAGAAACCGCAGAAAGTTCCCAGAGCAAAACCAATCAAAGACAGAGAAAGAGTGTGAGGTAAGCCTTCCAATATTTGGGGAATGGCTTCTCTTGCAATATCTATATTGAAAACTGCCTGCCAATTGATATTCATCATTCCTTCTTTCATTTCATATTCGCTAAAAACTGGCTGGAAGACAAAGGAGGTAGATTCCTAAGGTCTTAAAGTATGCTATTGGGTTTGAGAGCGGTCTATTTTACTTCAATAATTGGTAATTTATCTGCGTTCTCAACTGGAACTGTCAGGTCTTGACCTGCATAGTATTTCTCTGAAATGGCTTTTAAAGTTCCATCTGCCTTCATGGCTTCTAAAGCTTCATCAATTTTCTTTTTCAAGCTATCGTCTGTCTTGCTCATCACAATTCCCTGCTCGGTTGGGTTATACTTAGCCTCTCCCATTTTTACCTTAATATCAGGAAAATTGATTTTAGCCCATTTGACCGCCATCACTTGGGTGAAATAATCATTGGGAATAAAGTCTGTACGCCCCGTTGATACATCTCGCAAGTAAACGTCATTGGTAACATTGTCATAAATGACTGGTTCTGCTCCCTGCTTTTCAGCAATCTTCATGTACTGCGTGCCTGCACCACCACCAGCTTTTTTGCCGGTCCAGTCACTCAGATCCGGTGCTTGAAGACCTGACGAACCATCTTCACGAACAATATAGCCACCAACAGAATACTTGTAAGGGATAGAGAAATTGTATTTTTCTTTGCGAGTTGGTGTCATGTCAAAATTATTTACAGAAAGGTCAACCTTACCACTATCTACGGCGGTGAATGCTTCTGCTACACCAATCTCTTGGAAATCAATTTTCAGCTTCAAACGTTTGCCGATTTCATTCATCATATCAACTTCGTAGCCGACCAATTCTTTAGCATCATTGTGGTAAGAAGTTGGGAATAAGGTACCGGGTGTCGCCACCTTCAAAACACCTGCTTCCTCCACTTTTTTCCACTGATTTTGCCCAGTAGAAGAACTACCTGTGTTCGAGTTTGAACTAGAACATGCTGCCAAGGCCAAGGTAGAAACCAAAAACGCTGAGGCCAAAACTTTTTTCAACATCGTCATCTCCTTTAGAAGTCCGTTACTTCTATTTTTTCTTTTCTGGTGTTAACCCACCAACTTTTACAAGGTAACATTTTAAAAGCGTTTTGGCAAATAATTGAACCGGAAACTACAAGCTCTTACGAGGAAAATAGACCTGCTTGCTCTAACTGGCTAGCTAGCTGCAAGAGAAGATCTTCACGACTCTTGGCAGCGGTGAGTTGAACACCTATTGGCAGACCATCTGCTCGTACATAGGTCGGAAGTGAAATGGCTGGTTGTCCACAAATATTGGCTACCTGCGTAAAGGGAGTCAGAGCGAGACTGTCCTCAAACATCTCCCATATGAGTGCTTGCTGCTCTTCCATGGAATATTCTTGAGTGTGCCTGAGACGGTCACGCAGATCAACAGATAAAGTAAATTGTCCATGCTTAGGAGCTACGTCTGCTACTGTCGGCGTTAGAAACACATCATAGGTCTGATGAAAGGTTGACATAGCGACTCCATACTGATCCCAAGCTTTCAAGGCCTTCGAGTATAGCTTAGCCGGGATGGTCTGCCCACTTTGATAAATGGTCCAAGTCATAAGCTCCATATCATCCAAGGTCATCTTTCGTCCGAGAGTTCCTTCGATATCATCAAACATTTGGGCTGTTTCAACACTATTCATCAAATAATAAGACTTCATGACTTCAATCCCATCAAGAGGATAGGCAGCCAATTCTACCACTTCATGCCCCATATCCGACAAAATCTGACAGATGTCCACTACCGCTTGTTTGGCGTCTGAGCTAACCTGACTTCCGACTGGCGACTGCGTATAGTAGGCAATTCTTAGAGGACGCTGCAATTGACCAAATATCTCTTCCTCTCTCAATTTTGCTAGGGGAAAAGGAGCTTCGACTTGGTAATCTTGTAAATGATAGAGCAGTCTCTGGGTATCGCGAATAGACTTGGTTAAGGCAAAACTTACAGCAGCACCCTGCCAGCTTCGATAGGCTTTTGGTCCGACCGGAATCCGTCCCCTACTGGTTTTGAGTCCAATTAAGCCATTGAAAGAGGCAGGGATACGGATAGAGCCACCCCCATCTGATGCAGCTGCAATAGAAACCATGCCAGATGCGAGCGCTGCTGCTGCTCCGCCGCTTGATCCGCCAGCATTACGACTTTTATCTGCCGGAAGATTAACAGGTCCGTGAATTGTAGCATCCGAAATATTTTTAAAGCCAAATTCAGGAGTATTGGTCCGACCAAGGATGATGAATCCCAAGTTTTTCAGGCGCTGAACATAAGCATCGGTATGACCTGCTGGTTGCCCAGCAAACAATCTCGAACCCAAAGAAGATGGCTGTCCAGCTTCATTTTGCCCCAAATCTTTCAGTAAAAACGGCACCCCTGCAAAAGGCTTACCCAGATAATCTTCTTTTTCAGACTCCGCCAGAGCCTGTTCGTATTGCTTAGTGATGACTGCGTTTAACTGAGGATTGAGCTTTTCTATCTTATCAATGGTCTCAAGGACAAGTTCCTTAGCTGATACTTCTTTTTGGTTAACAGCCTGAGCAATGGCTGTTGCATCTTTCCATTCCATCTGGATCTCCCTTTCTATTTCATCCTTCGCTCAGAATAAGACCAACCAACTCTTCTGCACTAATCTTTCCAAAATAATGTTCCATATCCAGATCTGCCAGGGCTGCCAGAAGATCCTCTTCCAACAGACGAATACCAATTAACTTGGCTTCTACTTCATTGATATTGCCTTTGGCAAAGAAATCCCCATAGATACGACATTTAGCGATACGTCCTTTTTCTACTTCTAAGTGAATATCAACTGTTCCGCCAGTAAAACGCCCATCTCTACGGTAGCTATACTGTGGTGAATTACCATAATTCCACTCCCAATTCTTGTACTTATCCCTTACTAATTGATCTATAGCTGCCCAATCTTTTGCTGTCAGTTCATAACGTTTGGCTTGAACGATTGAATCGATACCCAATAGCTTACAGGTCATGAGATTTTTAAATTCCTCAGTAGTGACAGTTTGGTATTCTTTTGCCAGATAAGGACGGATGGTTCCTACCCGGCTTTTGACTGACTTGATTCCTTTGGATTCAATTTTTTTCTTGTTTGGGTTGAGAACCTTTGACATAGCTTCTTCATCCACATCCAACAGCAGGGAATAGCCACCGTAAATACGATTGTTACTGATCGTCATAGCTGCACCGGATACCTTCTTCCCTTCAATCACAAGGTCATTTCGTCCAGTCTGCTCCACCTGAACAGCCCCCAATTCGTGCAGAGCTTGGATAGCTGGTTGATAGGCTCGCTTAAAATCACCAAACAGTCCATTGTCTTGGATAAGATAGCAAACATTGACTGCACCCTGATCTACATAAACTGCTCCACCACCTGTATCTCTGCGAACCAGTAAGATATTCTTTTCTTTTAAATACGCCTCATTCACTTCAACCAAGGCATTTTGGAACTTGCCAATTTCAACTTTTGGATCACAATAATAAGGGAAGAGGATGTCATCATCCAAAAAAATATTCTGCTGGACGTAAACCTGCATAGCAAGAGCGACAGCCCCATCACGGACATATTGTCCATCACGAATCGGTTCAATAAGGTACACGTTTTTCTCCTTTAAAATAGATTGTATGAGTATCCTCAAGCAGCTGAGCAATATCTTGTGACAATGTCAAACTGCGTTCCCTTATAGGAAGAGGAAGGCGGTAATGTTTCTGATTGAGACTGACAAATAGAGACTGTGGATTTTGTTGCACCCTAGTTTGAAAGGGAAGTTTGATAAACTGAGGGGTGATGAAGCCGACACCAATTTCCAGATAAAGAATCTTACCTGTTTGATAATGATCTAAAAAGGCATCATAACGCGCTTTTTGAGCAAAAAAATCTGGTGATTCGACCATACCTTTTTCTGCGTTGCGCTTATTGATTTCAAACGGGGCATCGCAAAGGGGACATCTCGGAATCAACTCATAAGGAATCTTCATATCAGCCTGTTCTGCTATCATTCGACGAATAAGGGAGTCATCACGATAGGTTTGGTCGTGACAATGACGACTACACTGCCATAGTCCATATTCCCCTTGGATGTGAAAGACTTTGTCCATATCATAATTTGCTGCCTCAAAAGCATTGTCTGCATTGGTCGTTATAATGTGATAAGGTTTGTCTGCTAACAGTTCTTTTAAACGGACATAAGAGAGTCCGACTGGCTGATCCAGATAATTCAATGCCACAAAGCGACTCTGGAAGGCCCAGTACTCCTCTATACTTTCAAAATGAAACAAACTAGCTTGCAACATATCCAAAAAGCCATATTTTGCAATAAAATCTGGAAAAACATTCTCAAAGCGAGGGCCAATATAAGTGAAGCCATCTGCCGCCGACATCCCTGCACCAATTCCCACTACAACAGCATCTGCTTCTTCCAGCAAACTAGCCAACTGTTCTGCCTGACTCCGATTTCTCTGTTTAAGCGTCTGCCACATGGACATCTTCCTCTCTTTTCCCTAATAATTGCTTGTAATATAGCCTATCTTCTGATGAGAAGACTGAAAAAATTATATCTAGTCGATAGCCTGTATCTCTCAACCATTTTCGAGTAATTGAAACAGCCAGCTCAGCCGCCTGTTCCTTTGGATAGCCAAACTCTCCAGTTGCTAGAGCTGGAAAAGCGATGCTATGCAAGCCACGCGCCTTGGCCTCATCTAAACAGGAACGGTAACATTGTTCCAAAAGAGAGCGACGAATGGGTGATACAGGCTTGCCAGGAGCAATAAAGGGGCCGACTGTGTGGAAAATCCAGTCCGCTGGCAAATAAAAGGCGGGAGTCACCTTGACCCTTCCAACAGCCTCTGGACCACTATTTTGCTCCATCAGCTTGGCACAGTACTGACGTAACTCTATACCTGAAAAAGTATGGATTGCATTATCCAAACAAGCATGATTCGGAATAAAACACCCTAACAATCGACTATTGGCTGCATTGACAATAGCATCAACCTGCAAATGACACAAATCCCCTTCATAGAGAAACACCTGCTCCTCTCTCGTCGGTAAGCACTCTTCCAACCCTACTTGGTGTGCCTGCTTATAAGCAGTTAAGAACTGGGCTTCTGCTTCCATATAAGCCTTAGAGACAGGACCAGCCGGACGCTGATTCACCAGTCCTCTCCATGTCTGCATCAGTTCATTCAAGCTGATGTTTTTTAGTTGTTCATCCTGCTCCTCTCCCTTCTCGGTCTTTAATAAACCAATCATGAGAAGGAGTTGCTGCTGCTCTTCTCTAGGCATCTTCGAGCGCTAGAAAAGCTTCTTCTGAAACATCTGTCAGGCGAACCAACCAGTTCTCCTCAGGTTTTTCTGAATTGAGCAAGGTTGGCTGGTTGATGGCTGCAATATTGTACTCTACCACTCGACCAGCCAACGGTGTCAAAATCGCCATGACTGTTTTAGATGCTTCCAGATTTAAGATTTCATCATGAACTCCTAATACATCCTTGTCTGTGAAACTAACAAAACCAAGTGTTCCCACATCGTCTTGCAACTCAGCAGTCATGCGAATGGTATACACTTCATCTTCTTTTTCTACCCAAAGGTAGTTGGCAAATTTTTTCATACAATTACTCACTTTCTATACTATCTGCTAACAATTCGATTGCTTTTAAGCGATTATCAATCCCTGCAAGCAGGGGAATAAAGAGAATTTCATCTGGCTGGCTAGCTGCGATCAAACGATCAACCTGAGTCTTTACCTCAACTGGATTCCCAACAATCATACGGCTGCGATGTTGGGCAATCTTTTTCCTATCCTCTTCCGTTAATGGATAGGACTGGTAGGTTTTCAGACTAGGAAAATGAGAAAACTCATTAAACTCTCTTTTACCTAACATCCAAATATCCAACGATTTGGCTAAGTCTTCCGCTTCCTGACTAGTTGGTGCAATCACTACAAAAAGGGCTAGGGCAAAATACGGTCGCTTCATCACATTGGAAGGCTGGAAATTCTGTCGATAAACTTGTGACAAACGACCAGCCTGCTCCACAGGATCATGGTCTATATAAGGAAAACTACCAAAGACATATCCCAACCCCAGCCGGGCAGAGAAAGAAAGGGAGTGTCCACCCATTCCTAGCGTAAATACTTCTGGATAAATCGACAGTCGAGGCGAGACTCCAATACTATCATCTTGTCCTATCAGATAGCCCGTAAACTGCTGAAGCCATTCCTCAAACTGGTTAGGTTGGAAGAGACTCTTCATATGCTGCTTCACTAGCGGTGTACCGATAGAGTTCCCCAAGCCAATGTCTACACGCCCTGGAAATAGATTTTCCAAGCTGGCTGCTAGCTCTGCTATTTTATATGGTGAATAGTGAAGCCCCATGATCCCACCCGATCCCAAATGGATTCGCTGGGTCTGACTAGCTAGATAAGGAATAACCACCTCGGGACTACCGATGCTCAGAGCCTGAACATTATGGTGTTCTGCTAGCCAAAAACGATGATACCCTAGCCTCTCTGCTGCCTGTATAAAAGTCAGACTATCCTGCCACGCTTGGTGATGAGTCCGCCCCTCATCGAGTAGACCATAGTCCAAAAGACTAATTTTCATGTTGATTTTCCTCGTAATGTTTCTCTAAGCTCCGAAAGAGTTCGCGAGACTCCTTCGGAAGGGATTCTCCATAATCCATCAAAGGGACAATATCCTTAAAAGAAGCATGTGGTATGGCTAATTGGGATAAATCCTGCGGTCGAATCCGTAACTGAATATCCTCCGGTCTGCCTGCCTTAATCTTATGAACAAACTCAGGATCGGTGATGAAAGGAGTGGATAAACCAACCATATCCGCATGTTTCAAGGCTTCTACAGCTTTCTCTGCCGAATTGATTCCTCCCGTTGCCATGATCAATAACCGTCCCTTTAAGGCATTGTGAACCACTTGATTGACTAACCTTCCCCGGTAGCAACCAGCACCTCGAACTCGATTACGAAAAACATCATGCCCCCAAGAGGCGATCGCTAGGTAATCAAGCTTGACAAGTTCCAAGGCTCGATCCATAAAGTTTAAAAATTCTTCTATGGAATAACCGACACTGGCACCTCTGGTTTCTTCTGGCGTTGCCCGAAAACCAAGGATAAACTCTTTCGGCGCATACTCATCAATGACTTCCTGGACCCTTTTCAAGACTTCCAAACCCAAGCGAGAGCGATTGTCTAGGCTCTGACAGCCATACTGATCCTTCCGCTGATTGGAAAACGTAGAAAAAAAAGTCTGGATAAGAAGTCTCTGAGCAGAGGAAATTTCTACCCCCGCAAAGCCCGCCTCTATCGCACGTCGAGTTGCCTGACCATAAGCCTCTACAATTTCCTCTAGATCTACCACTGTCAACTCCTTAACTTCATGAAAAAATGGAGAGTGGAGTTTCATAGGACTAGGACCGTAGACAAGTCTATCTCGATTCAAGGCATGACTGGCAAAACGTCCTGCATGAGTCAACTGCAAAACGGCTTTGGCTCCTTTGGACTGCATGACCTGGGCTAGGCAGCTCAAGCCCGCCACATCCTCATCCTTGGATACACTAAAGCCATATTCAAACAACTGCCCCCTCGGATCTACATAGGCTGCACCTGTAATCTGCAAGGGAGCCGCATCAGCCCTACGAAGAGCGTAATCCAGATCATCTTGGGTCACAAATCCCTCCGCAGTGGAAGAATTCGTCACCATAGGGGACAAGACAAAACGATTGCTCAGGACCGATTGTTTTAAGGGCAAAGCTTCAAATAAAGACTGATAAAAAAGCATCTCTTCTCCTAAATCCCTACCTTCTCCATCGTCTGCTTCATTGTTTGAGCTAGACTCATAAAATCAGACATATTTTCCGACGAGGGATAAAAGGTTGATAAGATAGCTCCCTGATCTGTCAAAACACTTTCTATCCGTTCTTTCATGCCTTCTATGGTCAACTCTTTTCCTACTAATTCAGACAAGGTCGCCATAGAAGCAGAATCAATCTGTGGGAATCGTTCAGGCACTGCTTGAGATGCAAAACTGGCTTGATAAAAGCCGGCCACCAATCGACCTCTGCTATCTTGGTTACCAAATACGCTGATATAAGCCGAAATAGCAATGGCATTCTGGTAAATTCGCTGAGCCAAGCCAGCAAATTTCCGACCGTTAATGCTCAGATCATAGGTCCCCGGACAGTAGGAAGCACGAATCTCTCCACTGACTACCTCAACAGGAAAATCTGCTAATGCTTGTCTAATCACATCTACCATCACCTGATAGGACTGCTGCAAATCCAGCTTATAGCCCAGAGGGTTGGGTAAAATGAGGGTTATGTTTAAAACTCCTCGGTCTGCTACAACCGCTAAACCACCCAAACTGCGGATAATAGGAGTATAGCCTGCCTGGCGGATAAAATCTAAACCATTTGTAAATTGAGAAACCTGACGATCCATCATTCCAAGAATCAGTGTCTTCTCCATCGGCCAAAAATGTAACATTCCTGATTCGGATTGACGATTAACCTCACGCAAAAAAACCTCGGTCCAAACTAGCGGTCCCTGCTTGGAAACCGCAAGTCCAGACCTGTCTTCATACTTCTTTATATTCATATCCGCTAACCAAGATTTCATCAAGTAAGATTCTCTTTCATTTTCTACCCTTATTGTAACATAGACTATTTATAGCGATCGAAAAAATGCTTCTATTTTTTTCAGAGCGATAAAATCATCGCTGCTTGTAGCTCTATATTGAAAAGTTCCGATCCACAACGATAACAAAGCTCTGTCTTTATTTTTGGTCTACGTCCTTTGCCTTGATTTTATACATCCCCTATATTTTCTAAAAAACAAAATGAACATCTTACAGAACTGTTAGTTAGCGTAAAAATCACCTTTTTGATACCACAAACATCATATAAACTAAAGTAGAGTCCGACACCTAAAGTCAATGAAGCATCAGGGAAGTTTCATATCAACTCTAGCATCATCGAGTAGGCACTAATTTCTATCCCCTCTCACACCACCATGCATGCTAATCTAGCACACGGTGGTTCAACTAACTGTTAATGAGAAGACATAGGCTCCCTCACTCCTATTCTATTTTATACTAGCCATTTGTGCACAATAGCCATCATTTATGTTTTTAGTTTTCCTCGTTTACTCAAGATATGAGGACATTAAAAGGTTCAAGTGAAAATAGGAGCTCTGACGAAGAATCCTGAGACTCTAGGAAAAATTATCTTTTTCACAAAGACCATAGTCCCAATTCAATTACTCTCGTGATTGACACCTATAGATTACGATGATCTTTTTGGACTTAGAATCCTGAGTCCTCTCATCCGCTATATACGCCTTAATATCACATTTCCATCCATAGAACCATGATTTTGCTATCCCTTCCCCTGACGGTCATGGTTTCTAACGTCAGACTTAAAATGGTCTCTCCCTAGACCATCTAATCTCCCCCCCACGATAACCAGCGTTATTTAGCCCACTGGTAGCGAGTATCCGCAGAAGACTTGCACTTCAGATGTACAATATGCCTGTCATACGCAAAAAAGTCATCAAAATGATGACTCTTTCAGTGAGACTGATTGTCCCCGGTCTTTATTTCAGTATTTACAAATCCTCAAAAGCATCCTTAACTTTGTCAAAGAATCCCTTTTTATGTGGATTTACGGAGATATTGCCAGCCGCTGCAAACTCTTTTAAGGCTGTTTTCTGACGTTCGTTCAAACCTGTTGGAGTCACAACATTGACCGTCACATACTGGTCACCCATGGCACCGCCACGAATGCTTGGCGCACCTTTTCCTTTGAGTCGGAAGGTCTTGCCTGTCTGCGTACCTTCAGGAATCACCATATCAACATCTCCATGAACAGTTGGCACATGGACCGTATCTCCCAACGCAGCCTGAACAAAGTTGAGATCCAGTTTGTAGAGAATTGTCGTTCCTTCACGCTCAAATTTATCAGATGCCTGCACTTGAACAACTACATAGAGATCACCGTACGGCCCTCCATTGAAACCAGCCTCACCTTGGCCAGCCAAGCGAATCCGTTGCCCTGTTTCAACACCGGCAGGAACTTTAACTGTTACCGTGTGAGCTTGTTTTTCATGACCAGTTCCACGACAAATTTGACACGGTTCCTTGATCTGCTTGCCACGACCATGACAGACATCACAGGTCATCTGACGACGCATAGTTCCAAGAGGAGTTTGTGTATCAACGTTGATGACACCCGTACCGTGACAGCGCCCACAGGTTACAGGACTAGTTCCCGGCTTAGCACCAGAACCTGTACAGGTGCGACAAACCGCCTCACGATGATAAGAAACTTCTTTCTCCACACCGAAAATAGCCTCTTCAAACTTAAGATTGATAGCATATTGAAGATCGTCGCCTTGACGAGGAGCATTTGGGTTGCGAGTCGCACCGCCACCGCCAAAGAAGCTAGAAAAAATATCCTCAAAGCCACCAAAGCCTGCTCCATCAAAGCCACTAAAACCACCAGCACCGCCACCGAAGCCACCGTTAGCTCCAGCTGGACCATATTGGTCGTAGGCAGAACGCTTCTGAGGATCACTCAAGGTCTCATAGGCCTCTTGAACTTCCTTGTACTTATCCTCCGCACCCGGATCCTTGTTAATATCTGGATGATATTTTTTAGACAGCTTACGATAAGCCTTTTTTATTTCGTCCTGAGAGGCATTTTTTGAAACCCCCAGACAATCGTAATATTCAGTATTGTTCATATAAGATACCAAGCCCGTTAAAAGCAAAGTGAAAATAGGAAATCGGCAGAAAATCCTGATTTTCTAGACGATTTATCTTTTTCACACAGCTTTTAGGGCGGGTTCATTTCCTTTCGTTAAATAATAGACGAAACTCAGAAAGAAGCCTGAGTTCGAATAAACGAACTTATATTCCTTTCCTTAAAATGTAGAAAGTAGCCCGTTTTCAGTTACGAACACTTCCTTTCTGTAAAAGTTTAAGCAAAGTGAAAATAGGGAGTAAAAGTGTCCAGTGGACACTTTCAGCCCCGTTGTAAAAAACAATGAGCGACAGGCGTTCCTCAAAAAGTCTATCCCTAGGCTTTTTGACTTTCCACACAGCTTTTAGGACGCGTTCAGTTTCTTTCAATAATTTTATAAGGAGCCTGGGTTCAACTAAGAACACCTGTATTCCCTTCTATAAGAGATTTTCTGTGGACAAGCTCCTAAGAAACTCAAGAAAATTTGGAAACAGTCTGATAAAGTTTAACACCTAAGTAACATTTATTTTTTCACAGAGTTGTAGGCATATCAACTGAGCTAAACTTCTGAAAAGAACAACTCTAAACGGTGTGTCTCTTCCTATCTATAACATTACAGGGTTTCCTTTTAGAGCTAGCCACCACCCTAGTTGACAATTTTGTTCCATTACCCAAAAACAGAGGCTGGGGTTCAACCTCTGGATTTGGATTTTATTGTTTATGACATTCGAGTTCGAGATAAAGCAGTTACACATCCTGTTTTAACTGAGTGCAACCTAAAATCCTAGTGAAAGAGATGAACTTCCTTGTGTGTAAGCACACTGTGTCAGTTCCCTATTTTCATACGGATTTTTAAACGGTCTTTACCTTACCTCGCTTTCGGGTTTCTTGGCTCGGGATAAAAAGGTTCCCCGAACCTTTTTATTTTTCCGTGAATTCTCCATCCACGACGTCATCACCAGAGTTTGATGAACCTGCTTGGCTTGCGCCTTCTTGTCCAGCTGCTGCTTGCTGAGCTGCCGCCGCTTGCTCATAAAGCTTCATTGCAAGTGCTTGAGCTTTTTCATTGAGATTTTCAAGTTTCGCTTTCATGTCGTCCAAGTTGCCAGCTTCTTGGGCTGCTTTCAACTCATCCAAAGCTGCTTGAGCTTGATCACGCTCAGCATCAAAGCCTTTACCTTCTGTTTCTTTAATTGTTTTCTCAGTCGCAAAGATGGCCTGATCAACATTATTACGAAGGTCTACTTCCTCTTTCCGTTTCTTATCTGCTTCTGCATTTGCTTCTGCATCTTTCATCATACGGTCGATTTCTTCGTCTGTCAGACCTGAATTTGACTGAATCACAATAGTCTGCTCTTTTTGAGTACCCAAATCTTTGGCTTTTACAGAAACAATACCGTTCTTATCAATGTCGAATGTTACTTCAATTTGTGGGATACCACGAGGTGCCGCAGGAATGTCTGTCAATTGAAAACGACCAAGTGTCTTATTATCTACTGCCATTGGACGTTCACCTTGAAGAACGTGAATATCTACCGCAGGTTGGTTATCAGCCGCAGTTGAGAAGACTTGTGATTTAGATGTTGGGATAGTTGTGTTGCGATCGATAAGCTTGGTGAAGACACCACCCATCGTTTCAATACCGAGTGATAATGGTGTCACATCAAGTAGAACAACATCTTTGACATCACCGGTAATCACACCACCTTGAATTGCTGCCCCCATCGCCACTACTTCGTCAGGGTTCACAGATTTGTTTGGCTCTTTACCTGTTTCAGCCTTCACTGCTTCTACAACAGCAGGAATACGAGTTGAACCACCAACAAGAATCACTTCATCAATTTCTGACAAGCTCAAACCAGCATCTGAAAGTGCTTGACGAACAGGAACTTTCGTACGTTCTACGAGGTCATAAGTCAATTCATCAAATTTAGCGCGAGTAAGTGTCATTTCCAAGTGAAGAGGACCGGCTGCACCTGCTGTGATGAACGGCAAGCTGATTTGAGTTGAGGTCACACCTGAAAGATCTTTTTTAGCTTTTTCTGCCGCATCTTTCAAGCGTTGGAGGGCCATTTTGTCAGCTGACAAGTCAATGCCATTTTCTTTTTTGAACTCTGCAACCATGTGGTCAATAATCTTCTGGTCAAAGTCGTCACCACCGAGCTTATTATCACCCGCTGTTGCGAGTACATCAAATACACCATCACCAAGTTCAAGAATGGATACGTCAAAAGTACCGCCACCAAGGTCAAATACCAAGATTTTCTCGTCTTTATCTGTTTTATCCAAACCGTAAGCAAGAGCTGCCGCAGTTGGTTCATTGACAATACGTTCTACTTCAAGACCTGCAATTTTACCTGCATCTTTCGTTGCTTGACGTTGTGCATCATTGAAGTAGGCAGGAACTGTAATAACTGCTTTGGTTACTTTTTCACCGAGGTACTCTTCTGCATAGCCTTTCAAATACTGGAGGATCATTGCAGAGATTTCCTGCGGAGTGTACTCCTTGCCGTTTGCTGAGACTTTTTCAGAAGTTCCCATTTTTGACTTGATAGAGATAATTGTATCTGGATTAGTTACTGCTTGGCGTTTTGCTGCATCACCAACGATAATTTCTCCATTTTTGAAAGATACAACAGACGGAGTTGTGCGATTTCCTTCCGGGTTGGCAATAATTTTTGATTCAGTTCCTTCAAGAACTGCAACTGCTGAGTTAGTTGTACCTAAGTCAATACCGATGATTTTAGACATAATAATTACCTCGTTTATTTTTTCTTTTTTAACAATTTAGTTAGCAGTAGCTGATTAGGTCTTTCTTCACCTTTGGGCTATGAAAGACCTAATCAGCCCTGCTGGGGTGCGTCAACGACATCAAAGATATCTGACTTACCGCCTAGTTTACCGTCATTGCGGACAAAGTTATTCCCAAAGCAGAGCTAAAAAAACTCATAATTTATTCTAAGCTGACAAAAATAATCTAGCCGAACAAGTGGAGCTAGTGTGGATCCTAAGCAAGCCACCATAGCGGTTGCCATCTGGTGATTGGTGCTTCAGCACCAATCACCAGTGGCTAATTATAAACCACCACCATAGCAGGTCTCAACAACCGCTCATGGAGTTTATAACCTTTTTGGAAAACCTGAGCAATACTGTCAGCTGGGTGATCGTCATCTGCAGGAACCGTTTGAACTGCCATGTGAAGATTCGGGTCAAAGGTTGTTGTTTCAACTTCTTCAACACCTTCTTCCTTCAATGCTTGGATCAAGCTTTCTTGTACCATCTCGATTCCTTTTTTCACATCATCTGTCAAACCTTCAACAGCAAGCGCACGCTCCAAGTTATCCAAACTTGGTAAGATTTTCTTCGCCAAGTCCTGCGAACGGTAACGTTGCAAGGTTTGGCGTTCCTCGTTAGCACGACGTTGAATATTTTGCATTTCGGCATGAGCTCGAAGGTATTTATTTTCAAATTCCTCTGCACGCTCATTGGCTAATTCCAATTCAGATTTTTCAGGAACTTCGACAACTTCTTCTGTTTGCGTAGCTTCTGCTTTCTCTAACATTTCTTCATCTTTAACTTCTTCTGACAAATGTCTCACCTCTTCTTTTTGTTGTTTCGTTAACGCTTCATATCTTAACCAACTGAGTTCAGGCTAAAAACCTAGAAAAAAGATAGACTGTCTTGTATCTGATGACACAGCGTCACTCTCCTATTTTTCTATCGTTTCCTTCGCACTTTCATATCTTAGTTTACTTCATAGTGATTACTACTCAAATATCTATAGTAATCCGTCAGTTTCATGAATAAGACACGACTAATGATGTTAATCAGACTCATCTGCCTCCGATAATCCATATCAACAGGACCTAGTAGGCTCATCTGTGCCTCCCCACGATAAGGAATTGGAAAGCGATGATGAATGACCGTCACATCCGAAAGGGCTGGATCTCTATGCTCTGCAACCACAATCCTAGTCGACTGTCCCGGTGCCAAACCTTCTCGTAACTCAGCAGCAAGTACCTGCGGACTATCCAATAACTGATAGGTCGCAAGATTGCCATAGGTAAGAGAGGCAACCTTACCACCAATGAAAACAAGTTCTTGGAAAAGATTTGAAAAGATATAATCCATCAAGTCCAAAACATTATCTGTCGGTGTAAAATAACGCTGTACCACCTGCGGAATTTCTGTCCGCAACTTGTAATGGATAGACAGGACTGTCTGCCCCACAAACCGTTCATCTACCAAGCGTTTGAACACTTCCAACTCCCTTGTTAAAAAGTTCTTAGGAATGGCAAATTGAACAGTGACCGGTTTAGATTGGTCTAGGGTCAGAACTGCCAAGGCATCATGATTACTCAATCGAACGATATCAAAGGAAGTCAGTCGCTGACTAGTTGGTTCCACATCAAGAATGACAGAAGTGTAGCTTGTCAAATCAGCCAAAACCTGACTAGCCCGCTCCAAAATATCTTCCAACTTGAAGGCTTCAAAGTCAAAAGCCTTAACCACCTGATAAATATCATCTTCATCAATATGCTCTAGGTTGAGCGAGTGGCTGACAAAATATTGAAAACCTGCTCGACTGGGCATACGACCACTGGAAGTATGGGCTTTTTCAAGCAGTCCCAGCTGCTCAAGCTTAGCCATATCATTACGGATGGTGGCAGAACTAGAAGCTATCATTTCCTGCAAAGTTTTGGAACCAACTGGCTCATGATGCTGCGTAAACAATTCAACGATTCGATTCAAAATATCATTTTGACGTTGTGTAATCATGCTCGCTCCTTTCATGAGTGACAGCCAGTACTTTGATGACTTCAAATTATCTTTAGCACTTTCATGCATAGAGTGCTAGCGTTTCTATCTCTATTATACTCTTTAGAGAAGCAAAGTCAAGGGAAAAAGACAAAAAATTAGCACTCTTTTTACAAGAGTGCTAAAAATCAGTCTAAGGACCTAGTACTATTCTATTGCATCTTATCCATACCGGTCATTTCCACCCTAAAAACGAAAATGGCTAGACTATTTACACTTTTTCTTTAAATCCATTAGATTCCAAAAATTTAGGAGCATAATCAGACATATAAAAACAAGAGTAGCCAAACGATGTTTATTTAGAAAAATAACTGCGAAGATACAAAGTGAGTTGATTACAGTTGCGATATACTTCTGTTTTTTCATTATCCAACCTCCTCATATTTCTGGCGCAAGCGCAGCAAACCAACCAAACAATACAGCAATACCGGAATAGCAAGGGTAGCCATACCAATAATAGCCGCAGGCATATCCAAAAAATAGAATAGGAAGGTAAACAAGATAAGCAAGGATAAAGCCATTAGAAATTGTCTGCCAATGATTCTACCAATCATCTCAAACTTGCTCTGACGATCACTATAAAGTTCAATCTCCCCTAATACCTTACTCTTTCTAAAGCAGGAAAAATGGTTACAACGACCAACATACTCCCAGCCGTAATCTTTGAACAACTGCAAATATTCAAGATTATCTTGAGTTTTAGGTTTGAAATCCAACCGATAGACTACGTGTTCTGGTTGACACTTTTCAAAGATAAATAAAAGGCCAAATTTATTTTGAATAAGCTTCCAGCCCTGAAGGTGCTGTTCAGCTAAATATCTTTCTTCCTTTTCAAAATCAGGTAGGAAAAAGAAACAAATTTCTTTCTTAGTTTCCATAGTCTCTCCCCTTGCTATTGCGATAGAGGCGTTCAATTCTGACCAATTCTATTTCCAAAATCTCCTGCCCTACTTCTGTTATCCGATACAACTTTCGCTTGTCTTCTTCTCGTACAAAATCAATCAAGCCATCCTTTTCCATTTTGAAAAGAGTACCATACATAGTTCCTGGACTAATGACAACTTGACCTGCTGTTATAGCCTTTGTCTGTTGGGCAATGTCATAACCATGTCGCTCTTTCTGCAAATGAAAGAGGATATAAAAGGCTGTTTCTGTCATAGGAACATAGATTCGCTTTAGTTTATCATTCATTGTTTACCTCCTCCCTTCCAATGTGCATCGAGCCTCGATATATAAAAATTATATCACACTTCGATATATCTATCAAAAAAAACCAAAGATTTTCACCTCTGGTTTTGATACTTTATACTCAATGAAAATCAAAAGCAGGCTAACTACATCGAGCGAACGAACCATTGGAGTTTGAAGATAACGAAAGCAAGATAGGAAATTCCTATTTTTGAAACAAAAAGTTACTTTGCTACTTCTCAGATTTTAGATAACAGGCTAAAAAACATCCTACCCATCAAAACACGCTAATCTATATCGTTCTAGTCTTCGTAGAATACTATTTTCCCTGTGCAATCAATTCAGCTCCTCTTTGACGATAAGACAAGTCGCCGAAAGCTTCAATTTTCAATTCACCATCTTCGTATTTTAAAACGGTAATGGAACCATTATCTAGAAAGACATTAGCTCCACGCTCAGGTTCCAAGAGATGAGCCAGGGTAGCGATGGTCATACCGTGACTGACAACGAGCGCATTACCACCACCCTGTTTTTCCAAATCTTGAGCAATGGACTCGAAGCCTGCCAAAATTCGATTACTCAAAACTTCCCAAGATTCCGTCCAACCAGCAGTATCCGCTTCTTGAATACCTGTTGCAATCTCCGCAAAAGACATGCCACTCGTATCCACTGTTCCTTTCAAACGCGGAAGAACGCCTTGAAAAAGTTCTGCATCATACATTCCCTCAAAACTGCCAAAACACCACTCTCGAATTCGTTTGTCTTGATAATATGGAATTTTCCCTAGTTCTCCTAATTCTCGAAGGGCGATTGTCATGGTTTGTACCGTCCGTCCCAAATCACTAGACACTGCCAACTTAAAATCAATGTTTGCTTCTTTTAAACCTAAACCAAGTTCACGGATACCTTCTTCTCCTTTTTGAGTGAGAGGGGTGTCACACCAACCTTGCACACGGCCAATAGTGTTGAACATGGTTTTTCCATGACGCGAAATATACAATCTTATTTCTGACATACGTTACTCCTTGTCATTTTCTTACTATATATTAGTATAACAAAAATTTGACCTCTTGTCGCAGCCGACACATGTAGTTTACCTCTTGATTTTCCCTATTATCCGATAGCTAATCACCTACCCCCATTGATCTTATCGGCTATCCAAAACGAAGCAGTCTCTAGAATTATTTATCTCGACAATCATCTAAGAAATGTCATTTTTACTACAACAGTAGAAACAAATGAACTACTTTCCATACAGAAAAAACCGATTGCTTACGTAATCTGACAACAAGTTTAACTTGTTGTTCCATAGATTACAATTCATTATACTTATTGGATTGCTTAGAAATTTCTCTATCAATCGCAACAGACCATTGCCCCTTTATACTATCGTCTAATTGTTCTGAAATCAACCTGATAGCCTGTTATGTTTCCTCCGCTGATGTCTGAATCTCCTTCTTCTTTTGGTTCACTATGCTATCTCTTCTAAAAAACTGAATAGGCGCATAGACTTGATGAATCATATCTCGTTCCATTTTTTTCTTTAATGCCATGAGGCCGAGCGAATCCGAAAAGCACTATTCATCACATTCCATATATACATATTTATCCAAACCCTATTGTTTTTTTGCTATTTGAAGTCTCTTCTATTCTCCCCTGACTTTAAGCATCGTTCGTGCAAAGTCAAAGCTCTATACACTATCTTTCTTTGACAAAGCGCTATATTAGCAATATAATAAACTTGAACGAAGGCATACGAACAGCTAATGCTCACAACTGAAAGGAGTCCGTCATGTAATTAAAAGGAGAAAAGTATGTCCAAAAAAGTAGCAGCTATTGTTGCATTTCTATTATTTTGCGTTTCATGTAGAGCCCCTGTTACGATCGTGACTGCATCTGTACGGGAACCACTTACGAATGAAGAAAGACTTGTTGCTCCTCATCATTTAATCTATCCATTAACCATTGATAAGTCAGAAAATGGATCAATGAGATGTACAGGAACCTACATTGGAAATAATCACTTCTTAACTGCAGGTCACTGTATGACAGATCGCAATGGTCGCATCAATTCAACAAAAAGCGCCACTGTGGAAACAAACGCTGATAGCCACACTGTAGCTTTCAAGATGTATAAAAAAACGATTTTCCATAAAAAGCCATTCAAACCAATGCAGAATTATGCAGGTTTCCATGATTTTAAGAATGATGTTGGACTAATCAAAGTGACAGAACCTAGCTCTATCCCTCTTGATACAAGCACTACTTCTCTCACTGTTCATAAGAATTTACAGTCTCTTGTCGGCAAAACAGTCAGTACCATAGGTTACTCACGTTATTTTAAAGGAGACATGACTAAGACTCAAGGAACTGTACTGAATGTAGAAGAGGACGGAACTTTAACCGTTGATTTTTATATTGCTGAACAAAATTCTGGATCTCCCGTTTACTACAATGGTAAAATGATCGGCATTGTTACGGGTGCTGCAAACGTAACAGATTGTCAAGACGTACCGATGTGTAGCAAGGCAACAATCACTCCATTCACGATGGATATGAAGTCTAAACTATTTGATCGAAACGGAATCTCTGTTTCTGTTGCTGAGTAGGTAAAAAGTACTGACTCCAGTGAGGACAATTAGCTGTTAATAAAAAGAAAAGAGACTGTTCGCATCTTATTTATAACTTTATAAATAGATGAAAATGAACAAGTCTCTTTTTGTTTTACAAAATCACCATAGTTGACAGTCGGACGCTTATTCTAACAATCTTTTGTGATGATGAAGTCCTCCTCAATCCTACCAATAAGACCAGAGAAGCTAGAATTGTTTTTCAGTAACTGTTAATATCATTCGCACACACAAATGCTCCCCTTATCGTGAAAAAGAAGAAATCATGATTCACTATAAAGGGAGGTTTCGATGGATTTTAATTCCGTGATCGGTTGGCATAAGCTTTCCAATCAATGCCACGTGCCTCACACCAGTTTTGCACATTCGGTGCTAGAATCAAATCTTTCTTACGGAGGTCTGCAATATTTTTAGCCCCCAACATGGTCATAATTTCAGCTATCTGCCGCTGGAAAGAAGAGATTGCCTGCAAGCCTTCATCAAAGCGATTACCTCTGACATCTTTAACATATTGGAGGAAGCGATTGGACATACCGACCAAATCTGCTCCCAGAGCCAAGGACTTAACAATATCTAAAGGCGTTTTTATTCCACCTGAAGCAATCAAAGCTGGACGCTCTTTTTCAGAAACACTCATAGCCTCCACCAAGGAAATAACCGTTGACTGCCCCCAATCTTCCAAATAATCGTAATCATTGAACGTTCGACGAACATTTTCAATCTTGGCAAAATTGGTACCGCCAGTTCCGGAAACATCAATCGTTTCAACCCCGACAGAAGCCAGTTGAGCAACTGTTTCTCGACTCATACCAAAACCAACCTCTTTTGCAATAACTGGCACTTTCAACTCACGCACCAAGGCTTCGATATTTTTCAACCACATACTAAAATCACGGTCTCCCTCCGGCATTATAATCTCTTGCGGAGCATTGACATGAATTTGAATCGCATTGGCCTCTAGTAAATCGACCGCTCGTTTGGCATCATCCACATCATGGTGGGCACCGAGATTAGCAAAAATGATGCCGTAGGGATTTTCTCGACGCATGACCGAAAAGGTCTTGGCAACAGACGGATCCTTAATGGCTGCACTAACCGACCCAGAAGCAAGGGCGATCTTTCCAAAATGTCCCATAATCCCCAAAAGGCGGTTAATATCTCCCGTTTTTTTACTACCACCTGTCATCGCATTGATGAAAAATGGAAATTGGAAATCCAAACCAACGACACGGGTCGAAATATCCACCTCATCCACCTTTGTCTGTGGTAAAGAATGATGGACAAATAAGGTTTCCGTAAAATCCGTGGCTGGTTGAGAACTATATTGTTGATGGGCTAGGCCAAGATGCTGATCCTTGCGATTGGCACCAAATTTTTCTAAATAAAACATCGTTTCTCCTTATTCTTCATTTGAAATTCTTAGAGGGAGTGGAAAAATACCGACTTGTCGCCAAGCTTCCTCTATTGCTGCTTTTTGTTTCTGACTATTCACCAAGCTAATGCCACAATCGCCACCGCCTGCACCTGATGATTTGGCTACCGCCCCATAAGCTTGAGCCAAGTTACATAGTTGGCTTAGTTTAGGTGTTTCAATCACCAATCCCATACTTGTAGAAAATTCTCGTAGCAACTTACGGTTCTCTGTTATCGCCTGACAAACAAGTGCTTGATTTTCTGTCTGACAGGCAAAAATAAACTGTTCAACGCATTCCTTAGAAGCGACCAAAAACCGACTATAAATAGCTTCTTTTTCAGTTTGATTCTTTTGGTCTTCCATCTGCGAAATCAGATGGTCTGTCGAGGCAGCCGAACCTGTCCAGCCTACTACAAGGTCCAACTCCTTAGGTAGATAAATAGGGCAAATAGATAGATCTTTCCAGTCTAGCTCAACCAAATCTACCACGGATAGCTCTGCCATTTTCTTAAAAAGCCACGAACGATCCAAAGAATGATAGGCAACCAAGCCACCAAAGCTTGAAGCTGCCAAATCCCCAAAGGATCCTTTCATTCCTAATTTAGCTTGAGTTAGAGCTGCTAATTTATAAACTAGGAGCTTATCTGGTCTATAGCCATAATAGGCAAGGATTGCCTTGACTGTTGCTACCGTTACTGCACCGGATGAACCTAGACCGTATTTGGTGCCTGAGCTTTGGTTATCTAGCTCAGACTGTATATCCAGGGCGTAAAAACCTTGACAAGCGACTCCTTTAGTGTACAGATAGGCCTCCGTTACTTGAACAGCCATCGTAATTAGTTGGTAGGGATTATCTCCTTGGACATGGATTTTCTGATCCTGACGATTCCAAGCCAGATAGACATCTGGCTGCTGGCTAGAATGAATCGTCCCTTGCATTGCTTCTTCAACACTGACAGTCAGGTATTGATTAACCGCTGCAATAATAGCTGGGTAACCTGCCTCCACTACTGCATACTCTCCGGCCAGAAAGAGCTTGCCCGGTACACTTACTTGAGCTCTCATACTAGAATCCTTTTTTAAATGTGGCTTGGGAAGCCTGCCAAGCTTTCTCCGTCAAGACATGAGCAGCAGGACCTGGTAAGCTGGTAATGATTTTTTCTTTAGGAAATACATGAGACAGAGCTTCCACCAACTCATCCATCTGACTTGCTCGACAGAGAACTTTGACGTTAGGCCCGGCATCCATAGTCATATAGGCGGATAGTCCTCTTTCCTCACGGACCTGACGGACAGCTTCTTGGGCAAGCAGACTGTCGGCTGACCAATAGGTAAAAGGTGGGTTGGCAGATAGGGTTGTGGCATGCATCTTCATGCCATTATGCTCTGTAATTTGACCAACTTTCTCAAAATCTCGGGATGCAATAGCCTTTTTTATATCTTCTAGGTCAGACCGGGCCGTCTCCACCCAAGCTTGATAAAAGGGAGAACTAGCTACCGTATGCTCCATTCCTTCTCGGCTAGCAATTTTTTTAGGACCAGTATCAACAGCAAGTACCAACATACCAATATCCCAATCTGCATCATCAATCGGATGAGCCATAGAATCTTCTGAACTTGTTCCCATATCCCATTCAACAAATCCACCAAACAAGCTACGGGTGCTAGACCCTGAGCCTCTACGGGCAAAGGTTGAGAGCTGGGCAGGTGACAAATTGATGCCTAAGGCTGTGGTAGTCGCCAATGCTAAAGCCGCAAAAGCTGATGCTGAGCTAGCTAAACCTGCTGCTGTTGGAACAAAATTCAGACTCTCCACTCGGGCAAAAGTCCTCTCACCTATATATTCGCGAAACAAATCCAAAAATCGAGAAATTTTAAAAATTTCTTTTTCATTTTGTAATTTTTCATTGAGATAAAACTCATCTGCTGTCAATGCTGTATCAAAGATAACTTTGGTATCTGTATAAAAGGCAGCCAGAGTCAGGGACAAGCTTGAATTCTTGGGAAGAAACAATTCCTTGTCTCGTTTACCCCAATATTTTATCAAAGCAATGTTGGTATGGGCACGGGCGATACCGATTTTCTGATTCATCTTATTCTCCTAAATATTGTATCCATGTCTGGCGTGCACCTGCTTGTGACAAAGCTTGAACAATAAACTGAGCATCTTCTATTGTCCTAGCAAGAGCAATCATACAGCCGCCACGTCCACCACCTGTTAATTTAGCACCGAGCGCACCTGCTTGTTGAGCCAGAGTCACTAGTTGATCCAGGCTGGGATCAGACACACCTAATTCTTGTAAAAGCACATGGGCTCGACTCATTTTTCTACCTAGAAGCTCTGCTTGATCTTTGGCCAAAGCCTCTTTGGCATCTTTAGCTAAGCTCCCCAATTCGTCAATCAACTGTATGGCCTCTGGCTTTTCCTTCAATAAAACTGCGACATCTGAAATTGCTTCTAGGGTATTACCAGTCACTCCCGTATCCGCCACAACTAAGTATGCGTGGAGATGAAGATGGAGAGGCTCGATGGATTGATGTTTGATAAAAAAGATAGGAGAGTTTCCGCTAGTTGTTGCTGCATCAATGCCTGAGGGATTCCCATGCGCAATCTTTTCCGACGACTGGACAATATCCCATAATTCGCTGTCCATCAGTTCTTTTTTATAATAAGCAAAGAGGGCACGGGCAACCGCAACAGCTACCGCTGCACTGGAACCCATTCCTCGCTCCGCTGGAATCGTTGAGGTGATTTCAATATGAATCGCCGGATCTGTCGGTGCTCCAATACGGTAGAGAGAAAAACGAATGGCATGCTTAAGCCCTTCCCAAATTTTGGGCATCTTATGAACCAGGCCCTTGTAAAAGTCACAGGTAACGCTCAGAGCATCTCCTTGAGCAGTGACCCTTGCAGTAATCTCCACAGCAGAAAAAGGCATAGCAATAGCCGGCTGTCCATAGACCACCGAATGCTCCCCCATTAAAATAATCTTTCCTGTCGATTTTCCTACTGCTGTCATAATCTTCTCCTTATACAATCAATTCTATTATACCATTTTTACAAAAGAATAGAAGACACGAAAACAGTTGGCCGCAACCAACTGTTTTCTAGGAGATTTATTATGAAAAAGAAAATTGTTCGCTATCTCTAGCTTGGGTATAGTATACAACCTGTAACTTAAAGAAAACTAAATCCATTATCTATTTTTTCGCCTATATCGAAAATATAAAAATCCTGCTCGAAAAGCATTATCTAAATTGGTCCCTATCCAGATGGCATGAAATCCAATCTGAAAAACTGTCATTAAGATATAAGCTATACCAATTCTGATCAACCACATTCCACAGCTAGTTGAATAAAAAGGAAGACGTGCATTTCCAAGACCTTGCCAAAGAGCAGTTAAAATAAGAGTGCCTGCAGTGAAAGGAACTCCCAGAAAGGAATATAATAAGACCGTTTGGCTAACTAGACTAACCTGACTATTCTTGGTATAAAATCCAATCAAAGAGGGACCGACTAGGTAAATTAACCCAGCTATTAAAAACATTAAAACAAGGGCTAGACTGAGACTGGTTCGATAAATATGATGAATCGTCTCTTTGTCCTCTCTGTGCCGGGCTACCAAGATAAGAGTTGCAGTAGCAACCCCCAAAGCAGGCATATAATTAAATTGAGTCAAGGTTTCTCCAATAGCATTTCCCGCTAAAACAGTTGTTCCCAAGCTGGTGATGAGAGACACAACCATCACATCTCCTGCTCGCATCATCAAGCGTTCACTGGTTGCAGGTAAGGCAAGTTCTAGTAATGTTCTATCTATGGACCAGGTCCAGTCTGTTGGAAAGACTGGCAACCGCATCCAAAGAAGTAAACAGGCAAGCAATCGTGATAGAATTGTCCCAATAGCAACTCCTGCTACACCTGCATGGAAAATAAAAACTGAGACAGCCGATAGGAGAATATTAAGAAGATTCGTCAACAAACCAATATACATAGGCAGGCGAGGTTGACCTAACGACCGCAGAATAGCACTAAGAGTGGTTGACAAGGCAAGGAAAACAATGCCTCCACCGACCAATATCAAGTAAAGACCGCCAGTCCGTCCCACCTCAAGATCTGCTCCCAAGATTGCAAGCAGACTGGGACCAGCAAGAATTGACAGAAGACCTAGCAAAAGGCTGATAAATAGTGTCACCTTCAAACTCTCGCCAATAACACGTCCGACCTCTTCCAGCTTATTTTGCCCCACAGTCCGAGCCAAGCAAGAGGACACAGCCGCTGCTAGGGCAATAAAAACCGCTTGATAAACAGCAAGAATATTATTGGCAAGAGCAACTCCTGATAAAGCAACTGTCCCTAAAATAGCGACCAGATAGGAATCTGCCATTCCCATAGATGTCTGAAGAATATTTTCAGCCATACTCGGCAAGGCAATCGTTAAAATTTCTTTGTAGGTTTGTTTTTTCATTATCTAGACTTCAACTGTTTAATATCCACTATTTTATCACAAACTAACTCCAATAATTCCTCATCATGAGAAATAAGCAAGACCAGCGTATTTTCTTTTTTCAAGTCCAACAAGGCCTGAGCTACTTGTTCCATCTGTTTTAAATCCAATCCACTGGTTGGTTCATCAAAAATAAAAATATCTTTATCCGCCAATAAGCTGGCAACTAACATAACTCGTTGCTGCTCACCACCTGATAAACTTACTGGGTGTCTATCCAGCAAATCAACCAAACCAAATCGAGTCACCAAGTTTTCATCAATAGACCGGACCTTCTTTCCGAGCATAAGCTCTCGGTCTACGCTTTCTGCAAAAAGCTGAAGTCGAACATCCTGCATGACCAAGGATGTCTTCTCCAACCTTTGGTGAGCGGTTAAGGCTTGACCCTGCCACTTAATCGTAGATGATTTCTCTTCAAGGAGCCCAACCAGATAACGAGCCAAGCTCGTTTTCCCCGAACCATTTGGGCCGATCAAACCAACTATCTGACCTGCAGTCATCTCCAACTGTTCAATGTAGAATAACTCTTTTTGTCCTTGTCGGACAGATAATTGCTGGATGGACAAGCCAATGCCCACTGAACGACTCTGACTAGACTGTATTGGTGTCTCCCAACGAAAAGTAGTTGGCATAAGACGACGTAATCCGCGTTTCTGTCTCTCTTCATCTGACTGGGACAGAAACTCCTCTCCCCTCATATCCAAAGCCAAGCAACCATCATGAAAATACAAATAGCGATCCGCTAATTGGTTCAAATAGGACAATCGATGCTCCGCAATCATAATCGTTTTTCCTTGCTCTTTCAATGCCTGTAAGGCTTCCTGAACCATGGCGATGCCTGCTTTATCCAGATTGGCGGTCGGCTCATCTAAAACCAATAAATCCGCCCCTTGCATAGCTGCGACAGCCAAGGCTAAACGCTGCTGTTGACCACCCGATAGGCTAGAAATTTTTCGGGTATAAAAAGATTCTAGCTGAAATAGGCGATTGACCCAAGCCAATCGCTTCTCAATATCTGCCCTAGCCATCCCCTGATTTTCACAGGGAAACACCAACTCCTGAAGGACATGACTATGAAAGAACTGAGTAGAAGGATTTTGAAAAACCGAAGCCACATGATAGGAGAGTTCTTCCACTCCCAATTGACCGAGCGGAGTTTGGTTTAAGGTGATTTGACCGGACAGGGTTGCTGGAGAATATTCAGGTACCAAACCATTCAGCACTTTTAGAAAACTGGACTTCCCAGATCCGCTCTGACCACATAAGACAACACATTCTCCTTTTGGAATGGTCAATTCAGAAATAGACAGAGCAGATTTGCAAGAACCTGGATAGGTCAATTCCAGATTCCTCACAGTTAGAGCCGGACAAGAATAAGAAAACCGAGACAACATAGGCAAAGACTCCAATCTAGCACAGTCCAAGATGATGTGACAAACTCGTGTGGCTTTCTAGACATCGCCAAACCTTTGGTAAGACTGGCTATAGTAAGTTCCTGAGCCGTTCGCAACAGTGACATCATCAAAGGGACAAAGAAGTATTCTAGGTATTGATGGGGACGGTAAAAAATATCCCTTTTTCGCAAAAAAATTCCCCTACTCCTCAAGGAAGCATGAATGATACGAGCATCTTGCTTAATGGCTGGTAGAAAACGAAACATGACTCCTAGTGTTAAAAGAAAAACCTCAGGCAAATGCCACTTTCGTAAGCCATGGATAAGTTCATAACTACTGGTGGTCATCAAAAGCAGATGACCGGCTAAGAGGGGAGGCCATATATATGTCAATACCACCAACAAGTGCGCCAACCAAGCTGGTAAAAAAGGTAGATAGGATAGATTCCACAAGCTAATATAAGTTATTGGACTGATAACTGCTATTTTTTTCTTTCCTGAAAACCAGAAAAGTAGGCTAAATCCAAGGACCAGCAAGGTATTTACTAAGATGGTCAAACGCATACTATAGGTAAAACTAGCAAAAATGACCAATATGATTTTGGTACGAGCATCTAGTTTCATGATACCAGACCTGATTGCTTGAAATAGCGTTGGAGGAGATACTGACCGAATAGACCACCAACAACCGCAGTTAAAACAATCGTAGTGGATAACCAGAGGGCATTTGCCGGGGTAAAATCTAACATCACACGGGCCACATACTCAGCAGATTTCCCACGTGCTAAGAGATTGGCCTCATAAGCTTCTCTCATAAACCACATGAGAAAAATCGGACCTAAATTACCAAAGGAGAAAATGATATAGCTTAGAAGGTTGCTCCATCTCTGTTTGTAGTGTCCGCATTTTGCCACCAATTCAGCTAGTAAACCAAAAGTCAAACTAGGTAAAAAAGCAGCAGTCATATAGCCAGACAGGAAGAAAAAGGTTGCCATTACAGCTCCGACCAAACTAATGGCTCCAAACTTATTAACCTTAGCTACCAATAACATATAGACTGGCCCCGCCAAAAGGGCAGCTCCAGCAGGAGCATACATCATATTACCTGTTTGGTCAAAAACTAGACTTAGCAAGGTTCCTAAACCAACACAAACAAAGTAGAGGGCGGAAAATGCCCCTGTTACCATCAAATCTTTTACTTTTAACTTGTTCATATATCTTTCCTTTACCAAATACTCTATACAATTAAACTAGTTTCGACTGTCACGTCAGAAAAGTCATCGTTAAGAAATGAAAAAGCGGGGTATCGAAGGCGGGAAAATGAAGCAGATAAAGTCCTGTTAAAAAATACAAGAACTCTCCTATCCCTCCCCTGTGTTAAAGTGCAAACTAAAAATATTTAAAAAAGATTTTTCTTATCAGGTCAAATTAACGACACACCATTTCCTCTTTTGACGAGAATAACTGTCCATCTTCCAAGCGCAAGATATGATCCGCACAAGCCATGGTTGAACTTCTATGAGAAATCAAGAATACCATGCCCTCACAATATTCCTTGATTAACTGGATAAAACGTGCCTCGTTCAAGGAATCTAGGTTACTGGTTGGCTCGTCAAAAATATAACAATCCGCTCCTTTTAAAAGAGCTCGCATAAGTTCCAATCGCTGACCCTCACCGGCAGAAAAATCCCCAGCCGATTGAACCACCGTATCCAAGCCTTGTGGTGCCGCCAAAATACGTTCCTTCATATAACATTTTTCAGCCAGTTCCAAGATTTCCTCATCCGACACATCTGTTCGACCCAAGATAAGATTTTCCCGAATAGTTTGTTTAAAAATCTGTGGCACTTGTGGCACGTAGGCAAAGGAACCTTGTAAGTGTCGCTTGTCTATTTGACGACTATCTATTCCCGATAAGCAAATCTGGCCTGATTGCCAATCATACCAGCGCATGATGAGTTTCATCAGCGTTGATTTTCCTGCTCCAGATTTGCCAACCAGACCAATAATTCCTGGCTGGCAAAAAATTACAGACAGCTCTCGAAAAAGGCCTGTCTCACGCTCATCGTAGTCAAAATCCAAGTCGGAGATCACAATTTCATCCACCGTCACCGAAACTTGCTGCCCCGTCTGCTCAGCTTCAGGTTCATCCAGCAGCCCATAAACATGACGCCCTGCATTCATAGCTCGCTTAAAACCAAGTGGGAGCCGACTAAGTTCCAAGAAAGGGGCAAAAGAACTCGTAAAAGCCAAGAGAAGTTCCACCCCTCTACCTAAGTCCAACTGACCTCTTCCCACCAAGTCAAATATAAGTCCTGCAAAACCTAAAACCGACAGTCCTACTACCAAAAAAGATAGTGTGTATTGCATAAAGTTGGTCTGCGCTACCTCCCGCTCTTGCTGATTGACCTGCTGACTCTTAGTAGCTAAGACCGAAAAATGTTGTTCTGTTTGCTGAAACTGGAGCAAGTCTTTCATCCCCTTCAAACCTTCGATAAAGTAAGAAACGTACTGTTTACGACTCATACTTTGTTGATAAAGTAAAGATTCCAATCCCTTGGCAAACCAAACTGGAATAAAAATAGCTAAAAAAACATATGTTAGCAGAGCAAGAAGGGCTAATTTCCAGTCGGCTACACCAAAATAGATAGCCAAGCCAACTGCTGCTAATACTCCTGTACAAATAGGAGCGAGGGTATGGGCAAAAAAGACCTCCAAAGCCTCAATGTCTTCACTAATCATTTTGAGTAGCTGACCACCATCCTGTCTATCCAACTTAGCAGGTGCTAGACGGCGTAATTTGGCAAATACCGTCTTACGATAGGTGGCTAAGGTATGAAAAGCTACGTAGTGTCCAAAATAATGTTCTCCATAGCGAAAGGCTCCTCGTAGGAGAGCCAAGACTAGGAGCAAGACTAGCCACATCATGGAAATTTTCTGCCCAGCAAGACCAGCAAATGCTAGGGAAACCAAAATAACTGGAATTGCCACTGTCACAACCTGTCCAAGAACAGCAAAACAAACTGCCAGACCAATCCAAGATAGGAGATGCTTCATCGATTTCAAAAGTCGTAAAATGAGCATTCCAGTTGAGTATTGTTCTTGTTCCTTATCCATAGATCGCTTCCTCCAATTCTCTTTGTTGATCCACTAGAGAGCGATAAGCTGAACTTTCCGCATACAAACGTTCGGACTCTCCAATTCTAGGCTTCTCTCCTTGAGCTAAGAAGAGAACTTGCTTTGCTCCTTGGACCTGTTTCATTTTGTGGGTAATCACAATAACGATGGCGTCTTTAGATACCAATTCAATCAGGCTATAAATTACCGCTTCATTATCCTGATCTACACTTGATGTCACCTCATCAAAAATATAGAGCGAACGCTTAGCTAGAATTGCACGAGCACAGATAATTTGTTGACGTTGACCCGGTGATAAGAAAGCTCCATCCTCACCCACTAGCGTATCCAAACCTTCTGGCAATTGATGAACAAACTGTAAAACACCATGCTCTGCCATCCATCCCAATATCTCTTCTTTGGTCCAACTACAAGTCATACGAAGATTGTCATAGATGGACTGATTGAACAAATATGACTGTCCAGATACATAAAGCACCTGTTGATTAATAGCCGCTTGACTAAGTTTCGTACTATCTTGATTTCCCAGCAAAATCCGTCCTTCGCTAGGTACTAAACGTTTCAACAGTAGCTGAGCCAAGGTCGTTTTCCCTTGACCAGACTCACCTGCCAACGCATAAATATGACCAGCAGTCATGGTCATTGATAGATTCTCAAAAATTCTTTTTTCATCATAGGCAAAGGTTAAATTTTCAAGTTCTAACTTATCAAAAGCAGATAGATGACCAAGACAATTCTCTTGTTCGGCTACTATGCTGTCCAAAAAGCCAAAAATGCGATCCGCCATCTTGGTATTCATCATAACCAAGTGCATACCATAACCTTGCTCACGAATCGGTGCAAAAAACTCTGTCGCAATGAGAATAAAGAAAATCATATTCAAGAGTGATAGATTACCTGCTGCTAGACTGTTGACAGCCACAAAACCAGACAGACCAATTCCTAGGTACATGACCGCATCCATATAACCAACGGACTGCAATTGAAAACCGAGTAATTCCATAGTCGCATCACGGAAATCCTCTGCTTGTTCATTAAAGGAACGTTCATATAAGGCATCTGCTTGATAAGAGTAGAGGGTATTGAGTCCTTTGAGATCATCCAAGAAGAGATTACCCACATCCATATAGGAACCCCAGTAACGATTCATAATCCGTCTGGAACGTTTCTGCATAGCCATGATTGATACCGGAACGAGAGGTAAAGCTAGGATAAATATCACAGCTCCCAGAGGAAAAATGGCAAAAACCAACCCGAGAACTGTCAAGCAGTTGAGACGAGTTCGCAAAGCCATTGACAAATAGTAGGAATAATACGTATCTAGGCTATCTATTCCCTGCGATGCAATATTGAAAACATCAGCAGCCGTTGCCTGAGAAGCAAACTGTCCATCTCGAGTGACTAGAGCTTGGAAAAAGGTCTGTTTCAACGAATCTCTAGCATATTGAGAGCCTACCCCCTGCAATTTTTTAGCTAGAAATGATACTGCAAAACCAAAGGCATTCAATCCCACCAGCCAACTCATAAAGCGGAACATATCTAAGTTCTTACCAGCATACAAACCAGCAACACCTTGAGCAATCAGATAAAAAGAAATAATCCTCATCAAAAACTGGATCCAAGCCAAAAAAGCAGCCAGATACATTATTGACATCTTGGGTCTTATCTGTTCTTTTAGACGACCCAACAAGGCCTTTTTCTTCTCACGAGATATACGATCCTGTTTATCTGTCATATCCATCCCTCATCCTACTATTTTGTTTAAAATAATTCGTTGCAACGACTATTTCTGTATCCTATTATATCATTCTTTGAATTATCTGTGAATTTTAATTAAAAAATAAAACAAACTACTCTCGTGAGCAGTTTGTTCAGTTTAAAAATCATACTTGATACAACTTCCAATTTATCGGAATCTGATTTAAACACCCAAATACCGTTCCACTTCTGCTTGCATCTGCTCAGCTGCAACAACTGTCGTGTGGCGAACGAATGCAGTCTCCAAACCGTCCACTGCTGGTGGCAAGGCTAAACCTGAAATTTCATGTAATTTGGCAAGAGCTTCAAAATCTGATTGACCCGATTGACCAGCCACAGCTTCCACAACAACCACTGGGAATTTATAAGGACTGGCTGTGGAGGCAATGATTGTTGGAGTCTGATCTCCTGTCTGTTCAACGTACCGTTTATAGACGGACGAGGCAACGGCCGTATGTGGATCTTCAATATAGGCTGATTCTTCATAGACTCGTTTGATTTCCGCAGCTGTTTCTTCTTCTGTAGCAAAGGCAGCAGCAAAGAAAGACAAACTATCCGCGTCAGCCCCTTGAATGTCATACTGTCCAGCAGTATTCAGAGCTGCCATCAGCTCAGTCGTTTTTTCAGCATCATTTCCAAAGAGATGAAAAATCAAACGCTCCAAATTAGAAGATACAAGGATGTCCATGGATGGACTAGTCGTCACACGGAAAGGACGATTCTTATCGTAAATACCTGTTTTAAAAAAGTCCGTCAAAACATTGTTATCGTTTGAAGCACAGATGAGCTTACCGACAGGCAGACCGATTTGTTTAGCATAGTAAGCCGCCAAGATATTTCCGAAATTACCTGTTGGGACGGTGAAGTTGACCCTATCACCTGCCTCAATCTCGCCAGTCTTAACTAGCTGGGCATAAGCGTAGATATAGTAAACAATCTGTGGCACCAGACGGCCGATATTCATAGAATTGGCGGATGAAAACTGGAGTTTTTTTGCAGCCAATTTTGCACGGAGTCCCTCATCGTTGAACATTTGTTTAACATTGGTCTGGGCATCATCAAAGTTTCCATCAATGGCTACTACATGTGTATTTTCTCCCACCTGTGTAGTCATCTGCAATTCTTGTACCTTAGACACACCATCGCGTGGATAAAAGACGATGATTTGCGTACCAGCCACATCTGCAAAGCCTGCCATAGCCGCCTTACCTGTATCGCCAGATGTCGCTGTCAAAATAACAATTTCATTTTCCAAACCATGTTTTTTTGCAGCCGTTGTCATCAAATAAGGTAGGATTGACAAGGCCATATCCTTAAAGGCAATAGTTGAGCCATGAAAAAGTTCCAGATTATATTGTCCCTTTAACTTGACTACCGGGGCAACAACTGGCGTATCAAACTTGATATCATAGGCATTGTTGATACAGTAATCTAGCTCATCTGCTGTGAAATCATCCAAGAAGGCCGACAAAATTAGCTTTGCCACTTCCTGATAAGAGGCGTCTTTCAGAAATGAAAAATCTAAATCCACCTTTGGAAAGGAAATCGGTGTGAAAAGTCCGCCGTCCGTTGCCAGCCCCTGCAAAATCGCCTGACTTGCTGAAACTCTATTTTTAGCATCGCGCGTTGATTGATAAACTAATGTCATAGTATCCCTCATAAAAATCTATTTTTTCCATTCTATCATAAATTGACAGAAAATTGGCGAGATAAACAAAAGTGATACTAATTTGATGCAACTGCATCAAACCTCTCACCAATATCCTTACAATTCTTCAGCTAGAGTATCAGTCTGCTGAGGAATCGTCTGTTTCTTGTCGAAAAACGGGGGATTCAGCGATGACTATCAGTATGTTTTTCTCCCTAAACGTAGATGCTCTGGATAATAGCGATAGATATAACTGTCTAAATGTCCCGCATAGTAAATAGAGCGCTTCTTTTCCTTTACAACAGCTTTTATCTCTCCATTCCTTGATTGCCTAGCATATTTTTCGAATATGAGATCATAATGGATAAATGGTAAAAAACTATGTCTTGCCACGCACAAAGGATTTAAGACATAGTTTCTTACTTTACTAAAAGAAATTTTTTTATCAATGTGTTTATACTGCTTAGAAGTATATGTGAATAATTTAGGCATATCTATAAAACAAAAGGAGCAATACGAGTCCTTAGGTCGGTGATCCTAACTTCTTGACATCGTATTGCACACTTCTTCCCTTAAACACCGAGTATAAAATTCACGTTCGTAGTTAGCTTTAGTTGAAAACTAATGTCAAACATAGATTGTAACATCATTATCCCTCCAGCTTTAAGTATAAAATACAAAACGTTCATCTTTGAATGAAGAGGTTGCAACCTCTGGACGTCCAGAGATTTGAACGCAACATTCTTGGAAAGTCTATCGGCAGAGGAAGTCTGCGCATGAATATACCTCAACAAGAATATCATACCACAAATTACAGTAAAATCTCAACTACTATAAGCACAGTCTTATAGGCATTTATAATTATAGCAAAACGCAATTGAAAAATCAAATTGGATAATTTTTTCAATTGACAACTCCTATTGCCTTTATCTCCTGATAATCCCTCAAAAAGTGGATGTTATCAGTTAAGTAAATTTATCGAGAATACAGGTAATACGTTTTTGTTGAGATCGTCTTATTCGCTGATTTTCCACTGTAAGGAGAATATATCTGTTCTCAATTCTCATTTCCCTCTTAACAAGGCTAATGCTTAAAATCGGACTAAGTGATACAGATACTAATAGAACTGAAGTGCATCAAACCGACAATATCTGAATTCACTTTTCACAGAGTATTAGTTTTCAATCTTTTCTTGGGTCCATTTAATCTATCACACAATGAATATCACATAAGCTGATATTTGAGAACATTTTGGAGGCTCTTCCAATTATATTCTTGCCATAGTTTTCTAAACGAACCTAGCCAACCAAGAAAGTCAAGGGAAAATTATTTCAAACGCCCTGGACGTTCCTTGTAACCATAGTAAGCATCTTCAATAATTTCTTGCATGTGATCCACCATCGCCAAACGTGGGTTTGCAGGTGTACATTGATCTTCGTAGGCAAGAAGAGCTAATTCACGAGAATGCTCTTTGAGTTCTTTCTCGTCAATACCCTGTGCTTTCAAGTTCATTTGAATACCGATACGCTCACCCAAATCATAAACAGCCTGAGCATAAGCTGCTACAGCTTCTTCTGGCGTTGAGCATGGCAAGCCCAGAAGGCGAGCAATGTCTTGGTACTTTTCATCTGCTCTATAGTAGTTATATTTTGGCCATGTAGCAGTCTTAGCTGGACGAGTTCCGTTGTAACGGATAACGTACGGAAGCAAGATAGCATTTGTACGACCATGAACTGTATGGAATCGTCCACCAATCTTATGCGCCATTGAGTGAGAAATACCTAGGAAGGCGTTAGCGAAGGCCATACCTGCCATTGTAGAGGCATTGTGCATTTTTTCGCGTGATACAAAGTCTGCATTCTTCACTGAACTTTCAAGATTTTCAAAGACCAACTTGATAGCTTGAAGAGCAAGACCATCTGTAAAGTCATTAGCAACTGTTGATACATACGCCTCAGTTGCATGAGTCAATACGTCCATACCAGTATCTGCTGTAACATGTGCAGGTACTGTCAATACAAGCGCAGGGTCAACAATTGCCACAGTAGGTGTCAATGAATAGTCAGCAATTGGATACTTACGGTTGTTTGCCTTATCAGAGATAACAGCAAATGGTGTTACTTCTGAACCTGTACCAGATGTTGTTGGAATCGCAATAAACTTAGATTTCTTACCAAGTTCTGGGAACTTGAAGGCACGCTTACGAATATCCATGAATTTTTGAACAAGGTCATGGAAGTCAACAGTCGGTTGTTCGTAGAAGAGCCACATTACTTTGGCAGCATCCATTGGTGAACCACCACCGAGGGCAATAATAGTATCTGGTTTGAAGGTACGCATGAGTTCTGTACCCTTATAAACTGTAGTAATGTCTGGATCTGGCTCAACGTCTGAGAAGATTTGATAGACAACCTTGTTACGACGGAGATCCAATTGTTCAATAATCCGATCCAAGAATCCAAGTTCTACCATAGCACGGTCTGTAACAATCATGACGCGTTCAACGTCACGACATTTTTGGAGGTACTGGATAGAGTCACGTTCGAAGTATGTTTTAGAAGGAACTTTAAACCATTGCATATTATTTCTACGTCTTCCTACTTTCTTGATATTGAGCAAGTTCATAGCACTTACGTTATCACTGATTGAGTTACGTCCATAAGAACCACAACCAAGTGTCAATGATGGTAAGAAGGCATTGTAAACATCACCAATACCACCAAAAGTAGATGGAGAGTTCCAGATAACACGGATAGCGCGCACAATGGTTCCGAATTCTTTAGCCAGTTCTGCATCTTCAGTATGGATAGCTGCTGAGTGACCAAGACCGTGGAACTCAACCATTTGACGAGCCGCTTCCAGACCTTCTGCGCGGCCATCAACTTTCAAGACTGCGATAACTGGTGACAATTTCTCACGAGTCAATGGCTCTTTTTCACCGATTTCAGCTACCTCAGCCGCTAAAATGTTGGTACCTTCTGGCACTGAGAAACCAGCTTGCTCAGCAATCCATGCTGCTGGGCGACCAACGATATCTGCATTTAACTTGCCCTCTGCGCAATTTTTGCTATTAGCTTTCACACCGAAGCAATATGCTTCCAGAAGAGCTTTTTCTTTCTTATTAACGAAGTAAGTTTTGTAGGACTTAAATTCTGCTACAAATTCGTCATACACTTCCTTATCAATGATAACTGCTTGTTCAGATGCACAGACCATACCGTTATCAAATGATTTTGACATCACAATATCATGAGCGGCTTGGCGGATGTTTGCTGATTTTTCAACGTAGGCTGGAACGTTACCTGCACCTACACCAAGCGCTGGTTTACCGCAAGAATAAGCTGCACGAACCATGGCATTCCCACCGGTCGCAAGAATGGTTGCAATACCATCATGCTTCATCAATTCAGATGTCGCTTCCATAGATGGTTTTGTTATCCACTGGATACAGTTTTCTGGAGCACCTGCTGCCACAGCCGCCTCATACACAACACGCGCTGCATGAGCTGAGGATTCTTGAGCAGATGGGTGGAAGGCAAAGACGATTGGATTACGTGTCTTCAAGGCAATCAATGATTTAAAGATCGCTGTAGATGTTGGGTTAGTCGTTGGTGTAATACCACAGACAACACCTACTGGCTCTGCAATCAAGGTCAAACCAGTTACTTCATCTTCTTCAATAACACCAACCGTTTTGGTATGGCGCATATTGTTGACAACATGTTCACAGGCAAATAGATTTTTGGTTGCCTTATCTTCAAACACTCCACGTTTGGTTTCTTCAAAAGCATGCATTGCCAACTCACCGTGTTTGTCAAGTGCTGCTACAGAAGCTTTCGCAACAATATAATCCACTTCTTCTTGACCGAGTTTACGAAACTCATCAAGAGCAACCAAACCTTTTTGAACAAGCTCGTCAACATGCTTGCGTGCTTCTACCAACTTTTCTTCTGGTGATACTACTTTTTTATCAGCCATTGTGTTCCTCCAAATATATTTGTCAACATTTGTTAACTTTTTCACAATGTTATTCTACTATTTTTTATTTCATTTGTAAAGAGAAATTGTTAATTTTTTCACATTTTTTCTGTTTTATTTTTGAAAGCGTTCTCTTTTTCTCGTTTTCAGAAAATATTGTGATTTATCCCTGAAACTGAAACAATAAAAGTACAGACGAAGAGACATGTCAGCCCTGCAATTCTTTTTTCCTTCCTCAATGCTTATTTTTTTATCAAAATAACACTTCCAATCAACGAACTTTCTTGAAAAAAAATAATAATTACATGATAATTTTCAATTTTTCATTCATTATAGCGCTTCCATTTCCTCTTGCATTTTTGCTTTTTTTGTGATATTATTAACAATATAAAATATATTATATTAACACATTCAATAAGTGAATGATAAACATATAAAACAGGAGGTCTGCTATGAAAGCAGTCGTAGTAAATCCAGAATCTACTGGTGTTATCGTTGTTGAAAAAGAACTTCGTCCACTCGAAGCTGGTGAAGCTCTGGTCCAGATTGAGTACTGTGGTGTCTGCCACACTGACCTTCATGTTGCCAATGGTGACTTCGGAAAAGTTCCTGGTCGGATCCTCGGACATGAAGGCATCGGGATTGTTACCCAAATTGCACCAGATGTGACAAGTCTCAAGATTGGTGACCGTGTCAGTGTCGCTTGGTTCTTCCAAGGATGCGGCATGTGTGAATATTGCACTACCGGTCGGGAAACTCTTTGTCGCTCAGTGAAAAACGCGGGTTATTCTGTCGATGGTGGTATGGCTGAGCAATGCATTGTAACTGCAGACTATGCTGTAAAAGTTCCTGAAGGACTTGATCCTGCTCAAGCAAGCTCCATCACCTGTGCTGGGGTCACCTGCTACAAGGCTATTAAAGAAGCTCATCTTGCGCCAGGTCAGTGGATTGCTATCTACGGTGCTGGTGGACTAGGAAATCTCGCTATTCAGTATGCCAAGAAAGTTTTCAATGCTCATGTTATCGCTGTTGATATCAACAATGATAAACTAGAACTAGCAAAAGAAGTTGGTGCAGATGTTGCTATTAACGGCCTTGAGGTAGAAGATGTCCCTGCTTTTATCAAGGAAATCACCGGAGGCGGTGTCCATTCAACTGTTGTAACTGCTGTTTCAAAAGTTGCTTTCAACCAAGCAATTGATAGCGTTCGTGCTGGTGGTTACGTAGTTGCTGTTGGTCTGCCGTCTGAATATATGGATCTCAGTATCGTAAAAACTGTCCTAGATGGTATCAAGGTCGTTGGATCCCTAGTTGGTACACGAAAAGATTTGGAAGAAGCCTTCCACTTCGGTGCGATTGGTTTAGTTGTTCCAGTTGTCCAAAAACGTCCTGTTGAAGATGCTGAGGCAGTATTTGAGGAAATGGAAGCTGGCACTATCCAAGGTCGTATGGTGTTAGACTTCTGTTATTCTCACTGATATGTCCCACTAATTCCAAGAGCTTGGGACAAAAGTCGTTCTCAGCTCCAAAATAAAACAGAGACTCACCTTGCTGTGAGTCTCTGTTTTAGTACAGCAGCACAGATAAGAGCATTTTAGGGTGATAGGATGGACGACCAAAGTCATGATAGAAGGCTTGATAGTGGCCATCGCTCAACTCATTGACCACCTGCTCAATCGTAAAGACAACGTGGTTTTGGAGCAGACAAGCAGAAAGTTCTAGTGGCAATGTCGTCTGATTTGTGTTATAGTTAATGTGCATGAGATAGCCTTTCTAAATAGGATTAGACAACTTTATTTTGCAAAGTCTATCTCTTTAATGCAAAAAGCAACGGCACCAAATCCGTTGCTTTTTGGTTGAACCGGAGAGACTTTTGTCCCAAGCTCGTTTTTTATCGCCTCACTGATGACAAGTAGTATTGGGCAGATTTACCATTAGCAAACCTTTAATGCAGTCAAGAAAAGATCCAGCATCCCTCCAACGTTCATATCACCATCTCAGCACAGCAATAGCAACCTCAGACACACTTACCAAAAAATATTTTAAAAAACCTAGAAGAATATCACTCCTAGGACTAACCTCACTGAAGTCAAACATCATGATGTACAACGTTTTTCTATAGACTATCTCTACTGCTTTTATCTTTCCGGATTCAGACAAAAACTTTTGGTAAGCTGTTGCTGTCATCCTCAAAAAAAGAACGTGGATCGCTCTCAGGTACTCTCACTATAGATGCAAACATAACCCCTTATTTTCATACCTTTATAGAGTTGCTCTACATGATAGTAAATTCGGTCAGGATAATGAGTAGTATAACTGAAAAGAGCAATAATAAAAAAACCTTGCTACTAAGAACAGAAGCTTACTTTTGCACTGTTCCTTATAGGTAGGTCTTTTCATTTTGCCACTACTTTTCTAATTCTTCTAAAATATTTGCAAAGTCTGTCTGGACTGTTTCAAAGCTTGTTTCTACTTGGTTACGAGTCTGATTGTGCTTGACAATCAATTGACCTGACTCAATCTCGCTACCACCTAAGGTGATAATGGCCTTAGCTCCAAACGCATCCGCTGACTTAAATTGGGCTTTGAGCTTGCGATCCAAGTAATCGCGCTCCGCACGGAAACCTTGCTTGCGCAGGGCTTGAACCAACTCCAGTGCTCCGCTATTGGCCTCCGAACCAAGAACAGCGATATAGACATCCAATCGAGTGTCAAGAGGCAACTCAATACCTTGCTTATCAAGGACGAGAATGAGACGCTCAATCCCCATGCCAAAACCAAATGCTGGTGTTTCAGGTCCTCCAAAATAAGTGACCAAGCCATCGTAACGACCGCCGGCGCAAATAGTCAGTTCATTCCCTCCCACTTCGGTCATGAACTCAAAAATGGTGTGATTATAATAGTCTAACCCCCGTACCATATTGGTATCAATGACATAAGAAATTCCCAAACTATCCAGCATAGACTTGACTGTCTCAAAGTGTGCTGTGCTCTTCTCATCCAAGTAATCCAAAATGGATGGTGCATTTTCCACCACTTGTTTATCTTCTTTTTCTTTGGAGTCAAGGACTCGGAGAGGATTTTCTTCCAAGCGTCGCTGACTATCCTTAGACAACTGGTGTTTGAGTGGTGTTAAATAGTCAATCAAGGCCTGACGGTAGGCTGCACGACTCTCCGGATTCCCTAGACTATTGAGATGGAGACGTATTCCCTTGATACCAAGCTCCTCAAAGAAATGATAAGCCATAGCAATCGTTTCTACATCTGTAGCTGGATTATTGGAACCAAAGCACTCTACACCAATTTGATGGAATTGACGCAGGCGTCCTGCCTGTGGACGTTCATAGCGAAACATTGGTCCCATATAGTAGAATTTGGCTGGTTTTTGCACTTCCGGAGCAAAAAGCTTATTTTCTACATAAGAGCGCACAACCGGCGCTGTTCCTTCTGGGCGCAGGGTAATGTGGCGTTCCCCTTTATCGTAAAAGTCGTACATCTCCTTAGTAACAATGTCAGTGGTATCACCAACTGAACGGCTGATAACCTCATAATGCTCGAAAATCGGCGTGCGAATTTCTGCGTAATTGTATTGTTTGAAAATGGTACGAGCAAAATTTTCCACGTACTGCCACTTGACTGTATCCTGTGGTAATAAATCTTGGGTCCCTTTAGGTTTTTGAAGTTTCATAATATAAAAGATGCAGAAGGCTCAAAGACAAAATAAGAGGGATAAATCGCTGAAAATATCGATTGTCAAAGTAATTTATCTTTCTTATATAGTGTTTAGCCTGCGCTCATTCCTTTCTAGGTTAAGATAATCTTTTGGCAAATAGCTCACTTTGTGAAGGTTGAAGCTTGCATTCTCCAGAAAATAGACGAACTACTTTTCTTAAGTATACAGGTGAAGACGTTGCCCAAACATAACTTGCAATCTCCCTTATTCTACCATAAAAGCTCCGCTATTTCTCAAAAAAGCCTTCCGATAAATTGAACTTTGTCAGGCTTTTGAGTTTTGCAGTCACCCTGTTTGTTTCTTTCCACTAAATTCACTGAAATCAACCGAGCTATACTTATTTTGTGGTAATGTCACTAATTTTTTCAAAAAAATCTGTCAAGTAACTTTACTTTACAAAAAACTTTTGATATACTATTGAGGTTGACGAATGTCATATTAAATTAAATCGAATTTGGGCCAAAAGTTCAGAAAAGAAATGATCCGACTTGTACGCAAGTTGTACAGCATCGGCTCCCTATTTTTTCTTCGCTTTTTCATGCCCTTATATCTCAATGGAGGAAGAAAAAAATGGCAGTACCTGCACGTCGCACTTCAAAAGCGAAGAAAAATAAACGTCGTACTCACTATAAAGTAGCAGCTCCAACTGTGAAATTTGATGAAACTACTGGAGATTACTCACGTTCTCACCGTGTATCTTTGAAAGGATACTACAAGGGACGTAAAATCGCTAAAGCTGCTTCAGCTGAATAATAGAAGGGAGATACCATGCGCGTAAACATTACACTTGAACACAAAGAATCTGGTGAACGCTTGTACCTTACTTCAAAAAACAAACGCAACACTCCAGACCGTCTTCAATTGAAAAAATACTCACCAAAATTGCGTAAGCACGTGATTTTTACTGAAGTGAAGTAGGTTTTCACTACACGTCAATAGACGGTAGAAACCTTGATTTTATGCGATTCTTGAAATTCTGAATTTCAGTAGATTGCAGTACAAATCAATCGAATCTCTACATTTTTCTCTACACTTTTTAGATAATAAAATTTAAGTAGAACATGCAGATAATGAAAGGAACACTTCGTATGAGGTGTTCTTTTATTCTTATTCTTACGATAAATAATATACTCGTTCAATGTCATTATTGATAAATTTCCAACCTTATCTTCTACAATATACAAATCATTAATACCTTTCACTACTATTATCAAGTATTCTTTTAGCATCAACTATTTTTTCTATTGACTTTTGATAACCTTTCAGAAATATCATTTGGAATTTCTAAATATATTGTCCCTTTTCAGTTGTAGATTTTATAGTTTAGCAGGTTTTCTTGTTGATTAGAATCAATAATTACTACTTTTTTCTTTTTAATTGAGCCAACAATCTTAAAAACTAGTTCCTTTAATATGTCCACAGTTAGCCCTAAAACAAGCATTTCTACAAACTCTCTACTTAATATTAATTCAATAAAAGAATCAAACGAAGCTTGAATTTGACTCTTATCAAAAAAAATTACCTCTATATTCTTACTTTTAAACTTTTCCTGAATTTCTAGTTGTTCATCATCCGTAAAAAGTTCTGGAACTTTGATAAGTATTCCTTTAACCATAAATAATCCTCCTTCTTTTACTTAACTAATTTCCAATTCTTAGCATCTGAATTATCAATCATAATTTTTCTACGATTACTTAGCAATTCGTCACTCACAAAATATTGTCCTAATCGTTCTACAAACCCACATTTCTGACAAGTATAAAGATAATCTTCTCTTATTTCATTCACTAAAGCTATATTGAATTCAAATTGATTGCCACACTCATCACAGTTCATACTAAGATGGTCACTGCTAAATATTAAATCAAAAATGCTCTCTAATTCTTTATTATCATCCTCTGATAATGCTAATATTATCTTTAAATTTCTGATATATCGGTTAAACTCTGATGTTTCCTCATCTATATCTACATATTTTTCAAAAATAGCAACAATAGCCTCCACCAAATATAGTAGAATATATGGGATTTTTTTGTAGTACAAATTCCAGAATTCATCCCAAATTTCATCATCTGCAAATATAAAATTAAGATTTTGCTTCTCAGTGGGATAATTTTTATTTCTGGTCACCAAATGAATTGATTTATCAAATGCACTAGTCAAACTATTTTCAGCCTTTCTATTGTATATTACATCATACAACAATTCTGGATCAAGTAATTCTTGACTAAAATCCAGTGAACTATTTTTAGATTGAACTAATACCTTCGCTTTTGAGAATAAATCAATAACAAAATCTTTCTTTCCTTTTAAATCACTAACATCATATTCTTTAGGGCTTCCATATTGCATTTTTCCTAAAAATTCATGTGGTTGAACTAGTATCCAACTTAAATAGAACAAATTATCCTGTAAAGGTTTCCTAGCAAGTGAAAAAGCAACTGTTACCTTTCCCCTCTCTATACAGCTCAGTGATTCAAAAAGATAGTAATTTAAGTCTCGTAGAATTGAAAAGAATATATGAGGGATAAAGACTTTTTCAGAAATATCTCTATCCTTTCGTCTTTCTAACTCATCAAAAAGTTCAAGTTGCTCATCTACCTCATTAGTAAATTTAAAAGATAGGCTTGACAATTTATATTTATCAGCCTTAACCAATATATCAACTAAAATATCATACAAATAAAGCATCAATTGATGACGTTTTATATACTTGGCTGGTAATAATTCCGAGATATATCATTCGACCAATATTTTTCCCTCATTTCTTACTTGTTACTAAATATTATACTTCTAAAAAAAGTAAGTTCTTGTTCTAGACTATTTCTTATCTTCCATATCCCTCAATGCATATACACATGCTTGAATCACGAACTCGAAAAGTTACATCCTTATTTTGAATTGTTTTTCTATTTCTTCAATAAGTGGTACTGGAAAACGAATTGTTTTATTTTCTGTTTCCTTGCGATTTGATTTTAATTGAAATGCCATATCTTTTCTCCTCTTTTGTTTTTAGGATATAGCATTTTGTACATTAAATATGCATTGCGTTTTGCATTACAAACTATGTATTATTACGTTATAATGTAATAAAAATTATAATATAGGAGTCCAGATGGATATTGCTAATTCATTAAGAAGGTACTTAATATTAAAAAATAATCTAATCCCCTCAACACAAAATAGAATAAAAGAACTTGAAAGAGAAATTTTTCAAGCTGAGGTTACTCTAAATGGTATTTCAGATGAAAAAGTATTCTTAGAAGATTTTAAATGGGATATTCGCACAAGAGGATTTACTATTTTCAATCTGATTCATCTACCGTCCCTGATTGCGTTTATAATCTTTCTTATAGTTGTATTATTAGCCTTAGCTGGGGGTACCATTATTGGTGTCATTGTAGAAACACTTATTCGAACTTTTATACTTTTCCAAGATTTTGAGTTTGAGGATACATTCTTCTACATCCCAATAAAAGCGGTTGAAGACTTTATCTATTATCCACCTTCAATTCCTGTTCCGATTGTGGTTGGGCTTTTGATTGTCTGGGTTTTATATAGTATCAGACAGGTTCAAAAAAATAAAATCTACTATGAAAATGTTGTTATTCCAGAGAATCGAAAGAAAAACGCTCTCGTCCCTGGAAAGCGTAGAAAACAACAATTAGCGGTAGATAATCTGAAAAATATCTTGAAATCCACTGAAGCTCAACTACTGAACCATCAAAATGAAATGATGAATATTATGAATACCATTTCCATTCCCAATCAGTATTGGACTAATGATGAAGTCATAAATTTCCTCATACAAAAATTAGAATATGGGCAAGCGAAGACCATCGGAAAAGCTTTGAATCTTTGGGATATAGAAGTATCAACTAGAAGGGTTGAGCAGGCATCGAAAGCTGTCATAAAAGAGACAAGAGAATCGGAAGCTCGTCTGGCTAGACAACGTGCAGAACAACACGCACAAGAGCAACGTAACGCTAGAGACAATATTGAGACTCAAAATAAAGTCGCTGAAGAGTTAAAACGATTTAATGATGATATTGCTAGGAAAAACCGTTGGCTATAAAAAAGGAGACACACTATGAACAAAAAGAAAATTTTAGCAAGCTTTACACTATTGGTATCTACAGTACTCTTATTTGCTTGTCAGAGTAATGAAAGTACCACAAAATCCTCTGAAAAGATTGTTGAAGCCTCATCTTCTTCAAAGGATGCAATCTCCGAGGAACAAAGAAATAAGTGGTTGAAGGAGTTTTATGAAGAAGTAGCTGAGACTGATGGTTCAAACTATCATAATGAGATTGAAGAACGTAGTCAAAAAGCATGGAATGAGAATCAAACCAACATCTTCAATGGACAGGCTAGTCTAAATGTTACTAATGACTACCTACCTTCTGAATTGACAAAGCTAAATGTCACGATTGACGGTTATGATGAAGCAACTAGAAGATTGAAAGTTACTGTTACTAACAACTATGATGAAACACTGATTGGAACAACAACCAATTCAAACAATAACAACTTGTACGGGACATATTTCACTCTATATGGCTACACAACTTTGTCAGGACGTTCTGAGAGGGTAAAAATCGCTCGGATTGCTCTTGCTAGTGATTTACCAGCTGGGGAGTCTATTCAACTCGAAATTCTTCCATCCGCTCTTGCAAATCGTCAAACTGATTATGCTAAAAAATTTCAAAATAGTGAGTTAGATTCTAAATACTACTTACTATCAACCAATTACGGAAATTCCTTATGGGACATTACTAAAGACCAAGTAATGGGAGAAGAGATTGTTTCAGAACAAATAGTATTATCTAGCCTTACGAATATCTACATCGTACCCAAGCTAGTATTTGAAACTTACCCATCTACGGCTCCAAATGATTCTGAGCTGGAAAATATAATTTCAAACAATTAAAAGAAAGAGCAGACTAATGAATATAAAGAAACTAATTTTGACCCTACTAACTCTAACACTAACAATTGTCCTTTGTGCTTGTGGTAATCAATCGAATGCTAATGATAGTCAGCTATCAGGAACATATTCATACGAAAAAAGCGGTATTGATGGTTCTGAAATGGGATTCGAAGACGAAGAATTAACTTTGCATTACGAACTAAAAGTAAGTAGTGATGAAAACATACTTAATATCAATCTCCTTTCAGAGAGAGGAAATAATGTGAAGTACCTCTATTCAGAGAAAGTAACTATTGATACGGACAAACAGATTATCAGTGATAGCAATGGTACTGAACTGAAATATTCAGTTTCAGGAGATTCTGTAACAATACCTGATTTAGCAGGAGATACAGGGGATACTGTAACTTTAACAAAAGAGTAGAAAAAGATGAGCAATTGATTGAAAAGAACCCCTTATAATGGACAGTATAAAAAGTACTATACTGTTCTTATAAGGAGGTTCTTTTCTCATGGCTAAAAAAGGAAGTAAATTTACAAAGTATCCACCTGAATTCAAAATACAAGTAGTCGAGGACTATCTTAGTGGGAAAAGTGGTGGTATGGACTCAATTGTAAAAAAGTATGGCTTGAAATCAAACAATCAAGTCCTCACATGGACTAGAAAATATCGCGAAAATCCACAATTGCTCCACCAAGATTTAAGAGGTGCTAAATCAACTGGTCGCCCAAAATCAACCAATCTTGATGAAATGACAATAGAGGAACAGAATGCCTTTCTTCGTATGGAGAATGACATTTTAAAAACTTTAAGGACTCTCCTCAGAAAGTGAGAAGAGTCCACCTTTATCAAGTCGTTGAACAATTGAAAAACGTTATTCCATCTCCCGTTTATGTGCCTATTTGGGTTTCCCTAGGTCATCATACTACCTCTGGTTAAGCAATGGAAAACCTGAACACAAGCGGTTTAACCCTGACCTAGCACAGGGCATTACAGCTGTTTTTAATGAGACTCAGAAAGGTTATCGTTTCATTTGTTATCAACTGAGAAGAAAATACGATATTTTCTGTCATCCTAAAACTGTCCTACGCTATATGCGTATTCTGGGTTTGAAGTCGCCAATTCGAAAGAAACGCTATCATTCTTGCACACAGCGTGAGATAAATGAAAAGGCAAGACACGTCCACTACAACGTGCTTGCTCGAAACTTTAAAGCAGAACGTCCTCTCCAGAAACTAACAACGGATGTCAGTTATGTTTACCACAAACAGGGAAGGATGTTCCTTAGCGTCATAAAAGATTGTTATGACAACTCTATTCTAGCATATACTCTTTCAGATTATAACGATAATCAGCTCGTTTTTGAAAATTTAGACCTCGTCTTCAATGAAAATTGGGATGCCACACACATTTGTGTCTTGCATTCTGATCAAGGTTTTCAGTACACCAACCAACTTTATCTCAGAAAACTAGATCAGTATGGTGTTACGATTTCCCATTCTGGAAAAGGGAATTGTTATGACAATGCTTCTTGTGAAAATTTCTTTTCCCATCTCAAGAGTGAGTCCTTACGACTCTTTCCTCCTAATAACAGAGATGAACTCAGCCAACAAATTAAAGAATACATGGACTGGTATAACTATGATAGACCACAAGAAATATTAAAAGGTATGACCCCTATGGAATTCAGGGAGTCATACCTTACTAACTAATATTCTTTTTTACACTGTCTATTTTAGACGGGGCTTGACATAATTCTTCTACACCAATTTAAAATTCCTGCCTTTACACGGTTCAGGAAGGTGAGAATTCTAGGAGAGCTTTTTAAATATATTTTTTAGCCCCAATCTCCCCTTTTACAAGTTGTTCATGCTATCCGTACATTAATCCATACTATTCCACAATCTGATATGATAAACGATTTGTTTTATCCGTTCCTCTAAATCTAGAATTTTCAGATTAGACTCATTTCATGTGTTTCACCAATCTAATATCTTATCTTCATACGTAAAAGGTACTTAGTTTTTTATTTGACGAGGAAACATCCTGCCAATCTAAGAAAAATCACTCACTCTGTCCTTCACTTCTGAGAATTTCAACGAAGCGATGAGTGAACTGAGCGGTCATGCCCCAGATATTCTCCGGAAGATTTTCGTAAAAGGGAATAGAACGCTTATGATGGCTGAAAGAATAACCGATCCCAGCCCTCAGGCGTTCAAAGGGAAAGTTACAATCAGGAACAACTTTTGAGTCTAATTGATAGTAAACTGGATCTGTCTCTAACAGGGCAGTCAAAGGAACCGTAAAAAGTCGCTCTACTTCTTCATTGGGCTGGATGGTATGCCAATCTAGATGTAGACACCCCACAAAACAACGAATGGTTGAGCCAGCCAAGACCAGATAATCAATTTCTCCCAGTAACTCTACTTGACTGTGATGAATATTAAGCTCCTCTACTAACTCACGAATAGCAGCCATCTCGGCTGTCTCTTCACTTTCAATTCCTCCTCCAGGGAAAGAAACTTCACCTGGCTGGGAAATGAACTCACTACGAATTTCATAAAGAACCTGCCATTGCCCATCAGTCCAAACCAAGGGCAGACAGACTGCATAAGTATATTTTTCTCCCAAAGGCTGGGGGTGGTAGTGTTCCAATAATGCCCGTACCCTCTTTGTCATGACAACTCCTTGCTAACTAGTGATTTCTTTTTTCTCATCCTATCGAATTTTTATGAAAATGGCAAGAGCTTTGATTGAAAACAAACTGAGAGTTTCGTTCTCAGTTTGTCTATATATTCAATGAAAATCAAAGATCTATCAGACCAGAAAACTGATGTCCAGTCAAACAAGTTGCTAGGGCGTTGAGTTTCTTATTTTCCTTTTAACATGCCCATAATGCCTCGTGTCACCACACGTCCAACTTCTCGTCCAACTTGGCTCATTAAATTTTTAGCAAAGCGATCCATTATGGAATCTGTTTTCCGACCAACTGATTGGTTAGCTTTCTGAGCAGTTTTAGAGGTCTCTTTTTGAGCTTTTTCTTCCATTCTTGCAGCTTTTTCAGCTTGTTTTTCTGCCTCGGCCTGTTCAGCTTTTTTGATTAGTTCGGCTTCTTTTTCCTGCGTCATAGCCAAAATCTGCTCATGGGCTGACTCCCGATTCACTGCGTCAGCGTATTTTTCCATCAAAGAAGAACTGTTGATAGCTGAAAGGATAAGACTAGACTCCACAGTTCCCAGCTGACTCTTTGGTGGGTAAATCATGACCCGATCCGCAAAACTTGGTGTTCCATCTGTTTGAAGGGTTGAAACGACAGCCTCGCCGACCTCCAATTCTTGAATAACCTTGGCTAGGTTTTCGCTCCCTTCTTGACGGAAGGTTTCAGCGACTGTAGTAACCGTCTTGAGTTCTTTTGGAGTAAAGGCTCGTAGACCATGCTGGATACGATTCCCTAGTTGAGACGCCACGCTATCTGGAATATCAGTCGGATTCTGTGTAACAAAGAAAATACCAACTCCTTTGGAGCGAATCAGGCGGACAATTAACTCAATTTTTTCGAGCAAAACTTTAGGAGCATCTTTAAAGAGTATATGGGCTTCATCAAAGAAAAAGACCATCTTAGGCTTATCAAGGTCGCCCACTTCAGGGAGGACCTCATAGAGTTCTGATAAAAGACTGAGCAAAACTGTGGAATAAAGAGTTGGTTGATTGAAGAGTTCTGTCGCTTGAAGTACATTTATCACACCTCGCCCATCTGTGGTTGTTCGCATAAGGTCTGCAATCTCTAGGCTAGGCTCGCCAAAGAAAATTTTTCCACCCTGTTGCTCTAGAACGACCAGACTACGCAAGATAGCACCGATCGAACGAGAAGGAATATTGCCATAATACTGACTCAGCTCTGCTGCATTCTCTGCCACAAAATTGAGCATAGCCCTCAAGTCCATCAAATCAATGAGCAAGAGACCACGCTCATCTGCCACACTGAACACGATATTAAGAATAGATTCTTGCGTATCATTCAATCCCAACAAACGGGTCAACAAGACAGGACCTAATTCTGAAATAGTCATGCGAACCGGTGTACCATTTTCTCCAAAAACATCCCACAACTCAACTGGATAACTTGTCGGTGTGTAGTCTAGGTACTGAGTTTTTTCAAGGCGACTAGGGTCAATTTCCTTCCTATTAGCCTGCACTAAACTATTTAAATCTCCCTTAATATCCGATAAAAATACGGGAATCCCAGCATCACTCAGCTGTTCTGCCAAAACTTTCAATGTCACTGTTTTTCCTGTACCAGTAGCTCCTGCGATAATCCCGTGACGGTTGAGACGTTTGAGCTGCATTTCCGCTCGATTACGTCCATAACCAAAAGCGATTACTTCTGACATAGTCTATCCTCTTTTCCGATTATTTCTAACTTTATTGTAGCACAGTTTCTAGAAAAATAGCAGAGCAGAACCCTAAAAATGATAGTTCATACTTTTCATATTATATGGGCAAAAAAACTCTAACTTTCTGGACTTCTGTAAACATTTCCTCAATATCTGCAAATTGGTAGCGATTACTTGGTTTTTTTGCCGAAAAACACTTACATTTTCAGACTTTTTCTGTTATACTCTCTTATTGTGAGAACTTTCGCAAATACGTTTTAATAAATATAGTAAAAGGGGATTATTATGGCAGCACAACAAGACACGCTAATTTATAATATCGACAAAAGCATCAGGAAAAAAGCAGACTTGATTGAAAATAATTATTTTGCTTATGCCGTTCGCTCCATCATGGCAAGTGTTTATCTGGCGATTGGTTTAGCCATTTCGGTTTATACAGCCGATAAACTGAACCATATCGTTGATGGTCTTGGAAAATTCAGCTATGGACTCATGTTCGGCTGGTGCTTGGTAATGATTTTATACATGAACGCTGAGCTTGGTACATCCAACATGATGTATATGACTTCTGCCATTCACCGCAAGGTCATTCCTACAAAAACAGCTTTGAAAATCTTGGCAACCTGTATCTTCTTCAACTTTGTCGGTGCAGTACTTGTCTGCTTCCTCTTATCACTAACCTCACCATATCAGCATATTGACCAGCATAGTTACCTTTTCGAGGCTACTGTGGCTAAATTGGCAAAAACACCATTGACTCAATTTGTTGAAGGGATTTTCGCCAATATTGTCGTGAACATCGCCGTATTTGTTACTATGCGTATGAAGGATGACGCTGGTCGTGTTATTTCGTTGATTTTCATCATCTTTATCTTTGCCTTCCTTGGTTTTGAACACGTTATAGCCAACTTCTCTACTTTCTCACTCGCCTTCTTTTCAAATGGCGGTCCTGTTGAAGGGATGAACGTCCTCAGTATCCTAAGCAACTTCCTCTTCTCCGGACTTGGAAACTATGCCGGCGGTGGTCTCTTGATTGGTCTTCTTTATAGTTGGCTAAGCAATAAGTCAAAATTATACGTTGACTAATTTCCTAGCTTTTCTTTACTGTTAACCGCTGGAACTCCAAGCATAGCCTTGAAGGCTACCAAAACAAAAGATACCCTTACGGTCGGAACTTCGACCGTATTTTTTTATTTATTTTATATATCTGCTTGACAATTTCTTCTTGTAGGTGTATATTTTATATATAGCATTTTTTGATATATGGTTGTTTTATATATATGTCAATTCTATATCCACTGCTAACAAAACGAGAGAAAGGAGTGACTGCCATGCATTTTCCAGTTCCTGCGGTGCTGACAGAATTTCTCATCATGGCCATATTGGAATCTGATGATTCCTATGGGTATGAAATTTGCCAGACAATCAAACTGATCTCCAATATAAAGGAATCAGCCCTTTATCCCATTCTAAAACGATTAGAACAAAATGACTTTTTGACTACCTATTCCCGTGAATATCAGGGAAGGATGAGGAAATACTATAGTCTGACCCAGTTAGGTCACGAAGAATTGATTCGCCTCAAAGATGACTGGGATACCTATACCAATACAATAAGCGGCATCATAGAAGGGAGCATCCGTCATGACAAGATCTGAATACATGGCTCAGTTGGAAAAATACTTGAAAAAATTACCACACAAAGAATTCCAAGAAGCTATTACTTTTTTCAACGAATATTTTGATGAAGCTGGTCCAGAAAAAGAATCAGCTATCATAGAAGAATTAGGCTCTCCTAAAGAGGCTGCCAGTGAGCTAATCAATAACATGCTCAGTCGACATATTGAAGGAGAAACAAAGGATAGCGACAAACTGATAGATAGCACGAAGCCAAATAACCATCCGATCTATGTCTTTGTTGCCCTTGCGTTCACTTTTCTGTTGTCCTGGTTCTTTCTCTCCTCTGGATCTGTTCTAGGAATATTTGGTATTTTCATTGGCGCGATTTGTGGAGCTTTCTACCTTGGGAAAAACTTACAGGAATTTCGAGCGGTCAAAAAGACTGTCTGGTTAGCTTTCTTAGCCATTCTATCTCTTCCAATCGCTATTCCAGCTACACTTCTTTTAGGCGGAGCCTTGATTTTTCTCATTTTCCTAGTTCTAGGCTTTCTGATTGGTGGGCTAGCGTTAGGCATAGGACTTTTCATCGGAGGAGCCTACTTGATTTGGGAAGGATTTAGCCTGCTTTCTCAAGATTTTAATGTCTTCCTCATGGGTTTTGGTTCCGGCCTCTCTCTCATCGGTGGTTCCATTCTTCTTTATATCCTAACAGGATTTTTCGCTTACTGGTCTTGGTGGCTGGTTAAGGCTTGCTTTAAATGGATATTGAAACGAGGTAAACGAGCATGAAAAAGAAATTGACAATGGCAATTATTGCCGGTTTTGTTAGCTTAATTACGGGCTTAATTTTAGCAGGAATCGGATTTTTCTCTGGCGGCATCACCAGCTTGGAAAAAATCGCTACACCTAAACAAATCCATCAAACTTATACGAATCTACATACACTCAAGCTTGATTTTATCCACCGCGATATTACCATCCGGGAATCTACCGATGATAACTACCACATAACCTATACCAACTCTAAAAACCATATCTTTCCGTCACTCAAAATTTCTGAAAAAGACGGCGTCCTAACTCTGACAGCAAAAGATCGGGAACTTTCTATCACAGGAATCATGCAATTTTTTGGAGAACATCTGGCCTCCAACAGGACAGATGCACAGACCGTTATCATTCGAGTCCCTAAGAACAAGGGATTAGCAAAATTAGAAGGAAATCACTATCCCTACTATTATGGTTCTAGCCCCTTGACAATTGAAAATGTTCATATCAAAGAAGTTAACCTATCAGCTAGACTGCATCTCAATAATGTTCAAATGGATGGTGGCACAATTGATACCTCTTATGTTTCCGTAGATCAATCAAAACTGAAAAACATTAGCGTCTCAGTCTCAAACTCCGAAGAAAGCGCCAAACTTTCTGATACTAGCTTGGAAAATGTGAAAATCCAAGGCTACCAAAATCTACACGTGTCCAATGCAACCTTACTAGGTGAAAACATCTTTACTCCGACAACAAATCAAGCTCTGACCGTCACCAATCTCGACTTGACCGATAAGAGTTTACAAGATCTTAATCTCAATATCAGCACGAAAACAGATATGAAGAGTTTAGCAAAACACCTAGGTTATCACTACAATACAGAAGAAGAATTGAAGGACATTGTTGGGAATACGAGTTACTTCAAAGAACAGGCTGAACATGTTGGTATTTTTACTAAAGACAAGTACGAAAAACTCACTGTAAAACAAGAAGGTGATAAACAGACCTTAACCCTTGAAAAAAAGGGTAGTAAAAATAAGCTGACTCTTGGAGCAACAAATGCTACCATCAACCTACGAACACCAAACTAATAAATCGAGACAATACCTTGTCATGTGAAAAAATGGTAGAGCCTTCCAATCTGCTATCAAAAACAATAAAAACACAAACTGCTTTATTTCATTCCCCTCCTAGAAGGCCTGTCCATGACTGATTTTTAGTATTGCAGTATGATAAAAACCAGCTTAATGTGTATGAACTAGGCTGGTTTTCTTTGATAATTAGAGCATTATGCTATATTACAATACAATCATTCGCGAAGGGGACATTTTTCTGGTACAATAGATTTCATTATGAGAAAGGAGACGTCCAGAGATGACAAGCGATAACCTACAAAACTACTCCCGTGACCTGTTGGAAGAAAGAGGGATTCAACTTGAAGATATTGCTACCTTAGTTATGCACTTACAAAATAAATACATCTCCGATTTGACTCTAGCAGAATGCTTAGAAAATGTCGAAGCTGTTCTTGCCAAGCGAGAAGTACAAAATGCCATTATGACTGGAGTTGAGATTGATAAACTAGCTGAGCAGGGATTCATTTCTCAACCTCTCCAGTCAATCTTGATAAATGATGAAGGCCTATATGGTATTGATGAAATTCTTGGCCTATCTATTGTCAACCTCTATGGGACGATTGGTTTTACCAACTATGGATATTTAGACAAATCCAAGCCAGGTATTATTGCCAAGCTCAACAGAAAAGATAGTCCGCATTGCCACACCTTCCTTAACGACATCATCTGTGCCATTGCAGCTGCGGCTGCCAGTCGCATTGCACATAACGATCCGGAAAAGAGTGCCATCACCAATCAGAAATAACATGAAAGACCAACTGCTCAAATTGAACAGTTGGTTCTATTTATTTTTGATACAAACTCCTCTTGCATCTATAGCTTTTTTCTGTTATAATACACGCGCAAACGTTTTCCATAAAAAAAGAGGAACAAATATGATTCAAGCAGAACATCTTTCAAAAACCTATTCTGTCGTTGACAAAGAAGTCGGACTAAAGGGTTCTATTAAGGCTTTTTTTAAACCTAAGAAAAAATCCATTCCGGCTGTCCAAGACATTTCTTTACAAGTAAAAAAGGGAGAAATCATCGGCTATATCGGATCTAATGGCTCTGGAAAATCAACCACTATCAAAATGCTGACGGGTGTTCTCCATCCTGACCAAGGACAGGTCTACATCAATGGACTCAACCCTCAGGAAAATCGCAAAACTGTCAACAAGCAAATCGGTGTTCTATTCGGTCAAAAATCTCATCTGGATTGGAATTTGCCCGTACAGGAATCCTTTATCCTTCATGCCAAAATCTATGATGTTCCAGATGCAGTCTTCAAGGAAAGACTGGCTAGCTTAATTGAACTACTAGACTTAGCAGACATCATGAAACAGCCGGTTCGCAACCTCTCCTTAGGCCAACGCGTTCGCTGTGAATTTGCAGCTATCTTCATCCATCAACCTGCTGTTGTCTTTCTAGATGAACCAACCATTGGCTTAGATGCCAGTGTCAAGGAAACCATTCGTTCCTTTATCCGCTATATGAACCAACGCTATCAGACGACTTTCTTGATCACCTCTCACGATATGAAGGATATTGAAAGCCTCTGCGAGCGAATTTTCATTATTGACGAGGGTAAAAAGGTCTATGATGGTTCGCTCACAGCCCTCAAAGAACGCTTTTCAACTGTTAAAACTATTCTCTTTTCTACCGAGAAACCAGTTGAGAAAGAATTGAAGCTGGAAGGTTTGGAATTTGAGCGTAAAGATGATTTTCACTTTGAAATCCGCTACCAGAGTAAGGTATGGACCAGCGCTCAAGTCATTGAGCAGGTATTCAATCATTTCGTCATTGAAGATGTAACAATGAAAGAACTAGAGATCGAGACCATGATCCGACAAATCTATGAGGAGGGTATTCATGCGTAAGTATTTTTACTTGACTCGACTCATGATGATGACCGCCTTGCAGTATAAGGCATTCTTTGTGGCAAGCTTTGTTTCTCTGGCGGTGAAAATTTTAGTGGCTCTCTATGTTTGGAAAACTATTTTCTTTACTCAACCAGAAGTGAACGGTTTTACATTGCAGACCTTTACCACCTACATCATCTTTGCCAACCTTTTAGCCAGTCTCAACTCCTTTTCACTAGGCAAAGAACTTTCCTATCGTATTTTAGACGGAAGTATCGCTGGAGAATTTCTGAGACCCTACTCCTTTATTGTATCTCTTTTTTTCAAAGACCTAGGCGACAAACTTTTAGAACTCTTTAAGTTCTCCTTTATATTTATCGGAATAGTGCTGATCCACCAAGATTTCTATCTGCCCGATGGCCGAACCATTCTGATTTTCCTCCTCAGCTCGCTACTAGGTATGTTCATCGTTCAGTTGTTGGATATGGCTTTTGGTTTTCTAGCTTTCTTTACGGTCAATGCTTGGGGTGTCATGCTACTTAGAAATGGTCTCTTCAACCTAGCTTCGGGGGCACTTTTGCCTCTTAGCTTTTATCCACAGGCTGTAGAAAACATCCTTCGGTTCCTGCCCTACAATTATGCAGTCAACGTCCCAGTTTCTATCCTATTAGGAAAAGAAAGCAACTTAACTGCACTTGGTTTGCAGGCTTTATGGATTCCTATCTTATTTGGCTTTATCGCTTTGCTTTGGTCCCAAGCCAAACGCCGCATCGTCATCTTTGGAGGTTAATTATGAAGAAGTACATCAACCTCTATTTCTATAATATCAAAGTCTTTATGATGGCTCAAATGTCCTTTCGGATGGATTTTTTTATCGGACTATTCTCCTCTTTGATTGAACAAATTGTTTACCTGGTTTTCCTCAATATTCTATTTGGTAATATCAAGGAAATTGCTGGCTTTAACTATGGACAAATGCTCTTTATCTACGGTATTGCAACAGCAGGACGATCCATTCATTTGATTTTCTTTGATAATCTTTGGTTGTTTGGCAGTCGCTATATTCGGAAGGGAGAATTTGAACGACTGCTCCTCATGCCTGTCAATCCCTTATTTCAGCTCATTTGCGAACGAATCCAGCCCCAAGGAATCGGAACGACTCTCATCGGTATTCTAGCCCTTATTCAGGCTTCCAATGAACTTAGTATGGAGTGGTCCTTCTGGAAATTATTGTTACTGATTTTCATTACCATTTGTATCGGTCTACTCTACGCAGCTATTCAACTTGGACCAACAGCGCTTGCCTTTTGGATTGTAGAGTCCTTCCCTCTGACGATGGGAATTTTTTCCCTCAACCAGATGGCTCAATATCCTCTTAATATTTACCCAAGACTTATCCAGTTTCTGTTAATTTTTATCTTCCCTTACGCATTTACAGCCTATCTCCCAGCTCTCTACTTCTTCGACCTATCTATGTGGGGCTTGGCATTACCAATCGTAGTAGCTCTAATCTTTGCAATTAACTATAAGCTCTTCCGCTATGGAATGACGAAATTCACAAGTGTAGGCAACTAAAAAGATCAGGAAACTTTTCTGATGAGAACCGAAGGCAGGAAGCTAACCTGTGCATATCATCTGAAAGAGCTACTGAAGTGAAGCAAAGGTAGATTTTATAAAGAAGAAATTTTAAAGACCTATAAACATGATCAAAAAAGATACAAAAAATTGCAACAAAAAGTTCCAGAGTTAATAAAAGCTTTGGAACTTTTTAAATCAAAGACAGGCAAAAGTTGATGCTGTAGAGAGCTCCAAAGGTTTGGGAAACCTTTAGAAGTTGAAAATCAGCCACATTACTATCTTATAGCTTGATCTTTCTGAAAAGTACAAAGGCTAGAGGGCAGATCCCCAGTTATCTCAGTCAATATACTGCAATTTCCCACGAAAATCTTCAATCGTTTCATAACCCTTTTCTGTCATAATTGCTTGTAATTCAGCAGTAATACGTTCAAAGGCAACGATCCCTTCTTTTTGAAGAGTTGTCCCGATTTGGACCATACTAGCGCCACAAAGAATATGCTCAAAGGCATCACGTCCTGTCAAGATACCACCTGTTCCTACAATCTGAATATTAGGTCTTAGGCGTTGATAGAAGGCATGTACATTAGCCAGAGCAGTTGGCTTAATGTACTCACCACCAATACCACCAAAGCCATTTTTCGGCTTGATAACAACTGACTCATCCTCTATGTAAAGCCCATTGCCAATCGAATTAACACAATTGATGAAAGCAAGAGGGAATTGATTAAAAATAGTAGCTGCTTGATCAAAATGAACGATGTCAAAATAGGGTGGCAATTTGATTCCCAGCGGCTTGGTAAAGTAGGTAAATACCGTGTACAAGAGCTTCTCTGTCATTTCAAAATCATAGGCAATCTGGGGTTTTCCAGGGACATTTGGACAGGAAAGATTCAGCTCAATCAAGCCTTTAAAGTTACTGTCTTGGACTCTTTTCAAAATCTCATGGGTCTCATCGGGCGACATCCCGACCAAAGACAAGATGAAGCGTTTCTCTGGCTCAGCTTCTTGCAATTCTAAAAGGTAATCCAGATAGTAGGCCAAACCATGGTTTGGTAGCCCCATAGAATTGATGGAACCGAGCGGAACATTCTGATAACGAGGTTCTGGATTACCAGAACGACATTCCAAGGTCGCTGTCTTCGTCACAAAAGTTCCTGCCGCAGAATCCTTGACTGCTGCCAATTCCTCTCTAGTCATGCACCAAACCCCTGCTGCATTCATCAAGCAGTTGTCAAAATCAAATCCACCTAATCTTGTCGCTGTTGAAACCATCTTTTCTCCTTTTCCATCATTTTCTTACATTATAGCATAGCCTCTCTTCTATTTCGGTCGAATGACTGTCAACGTTCGTCTTTACAATAGTAGCCATCTTCTTGTGTAGAAAATTTGATAGGTTTCTCTTTACAATTAAAAATCTTGGTGTTATAATATTATCAGATAAATTAAATTGTCTGATAATTTAATCAAGTCCTAGAAAATTAGTAATCGGCACGACAATAAGACCGTGAGAACGGTATTGGAGTTCAATAAACTGTCTTAGAGTGACCGATAACCGATTTTTTAGAGCAAAGAAATAGAAAGAAATCAGGTTCCTTTATGTCAAATGTAAAAACATATATCCAAACATCTTTCGAGGCCGTGAAGGCTCGCAATCCACATGAGACAGAATTCCTTCAAGCAGTAGAAGAACTCTTCAATTCTCTTGAACCGGTGTTTGAAGCCCATCCAGAATACATCGAAGAAAACATCTTGGCACGTATTGTTGAACCTGAACGGGTTATCAGCTTCCGTGTACCTTGGACTGACAAAGATGGTAAAGTTCAGGTCAACCGTGGCTACCGTGTTCAGTTCAACTCAGCGGTAGGTCCTTACAAAGGTGGTCTTCGCTTCCATCCAACGGTTAACCAATCCATCCTCAAATTTCTTGGTTTTGAACAGATTTTCAAAAATGCCTTGACCGGACTTCCAATAGGCGGTGGTAAAGGTGGCTCCGATTTTGACCCTAAGGGCAAAACAGACGCTGAAATCATGCGTTTTTGTCAAAGTTTTATGACAGAGCTGCAAAAGCATATCGGTCCTTCTTTGGATGTCCCTGCTGGTGACATCGGTGTCGGTGGACGTGAGATTGGCTATATGTATGGTCAATACAAGCGCCTTCGCCAATTCGATGCGGGTGTCTTGACTGGTAAACCACTTGGTTTTGGTGGTTCCCTCATCCGCCCAGAAGCAACGGGCTATGGCTTGGTCTACTTCACAGACAACATGCTCTCCGCCAATGGTAAGTCTTTCAAAGATCAAACGGTTTTGATTTCTGGTTCAGGTAATGTTGCCCAGTACGCTGTTCAAAAAGCAACCGAGCTCGGTGCAAAAGTGATTTCTGTTTCTGATTCAAATGGCTATATCATTGACGAAACAGGTATTGACTTTGATCTCTTGGTGGATGTTAAGGAAAAACGCCGCGCACGCTTGACAGCATACGCTGCTGAAAAACCAACTGCTAAATACTTTGAAGGTTCCGTATGGAATTACGATGGAAAAGCAGATATTGCCCTACCATGTGCCACCCAAAACGAAATCAATGGGGAACAGGCTACTACCTTGATTAAAAATGGTGTTTACTGTGTAGCTGAAGGTGCTAACATGCCATCAGACCTTGAAGCGATCAAAGTGTACAAAGAAAATGGCGTTCTCTATGGTCTTGCCAAAGCTGCCAACGCTGGTGGTGTAGCTGTATCTGCTCTTGAAATGAGTCAGAATAGCCTACGCCTTTCATGGACTCGTGAAGAAGTTGATGATCGTCTCAAAAATATTATGGCCAATATCTTCAACACCGCCAAAGAAACTGCAGAAAAATATGACCTTGGTACGGATTACCTTGCAGGTGCCAACATTGCTGCTTTTGAACAAATCGCTAATGCAATGATTACTCAAGGTTTGGTGTAAACTACTAAATAGCCTCCAACATTATATTCATACGAAATCCCGAATTGACATACCAATTCGGGATTTTTTTATCTTACAAAATATCTTCTACAATCAAACCTGTCCACAAACATCCTCATGGACAAAATGACACAACGACTTATCTTGACACAGCAGGCAAATCTATGCCTGCCTGACGCAGAGCCTCTTGATAAAAGCAAAAGAATTGATGATAAACCTTTGTCTGCTGACCATTGGCTACAAAAAGATTGACTCGGAAGACGAATTGACCCGAAGGAGTATTTTGAGGTCCCAAAATTGTCACACCCGTAATCTGATCAAACCGAGTGACCTCCCTACTATTGACCTCTTCTACCACTCGGTAGACCTGCTCTAAATCTGTGTTAAACTTAAGCGGAATATCCACTTGCGCCCGCATATCTCCACGAGAGTGGTTGCTAACGACCAAGATATTCCGATTGGGAATAAAGTGCAAGGTTCCATCTGCATCCCGTATCTGTGTCGTCCGAATCCCCATGCTGATAATAGTACCTGAAATAGTGATTGGACCGTTAGTCAGCTTTACTACATCGCCAACATTGAACTGGCGTTCAATCAAAATAAAGAAGCCATTGACCAAATCTGAAAGAAAACCTTGCGCTCCCAAACCAATGGCCACACCCGCAATTCCTGCACCTGCCAGTAAGCTAGATACTGGCAAACCTAAAACACTCAAAATACAATAAATGAGAATGAAATAGAGCAGATAATTGAGGATGCTCTCTACCAAACGGCTAATGGTCTTTTGACGTCCTATTTCCTGAGTGGAAACCTTGAGAGACGGCACAAGAAGTCTTTTGACCGATGCCTTGGTGATTTTCTTAATGATATAAAAAACACAAAAAAGTAAAAGGAGGGATAAGACTTTATTCAAAATAGACACAACAATGACTTCAAGGTCAAATTGGGATAAATATTTCATGATAAAATTGTTCATGTAATCATTATAGCAGAAATCCTATCAAAAAAACTGAAAAGGGAGTAGGAAATGTGTATTACCAAGATTTGCTCGACAAACTTCCATCTTCAACCTTTAAAGTCTACTGCAAATCAAATACCGCACTGAGACAAGAAAGAACCATCTCAGCAGTAAGTCTATTTTTTCAACCTCTTAAGTTACTTCTTTTTAAAATATTGACGTGTTTCCTTGATGATAACAGGAGAGAGAGCTAATAAGGCAATCAGATTGGGAAGAGCCATCAGTCCATTTACAATATCTGCCAAAGTCCAAATTAAGTCTAATTTGAGAAAACCACCCAAAGCAACCATTACTACAAATACTAAACGATAAGGCAAGATGGACTTGGTGCCAAAAAGGAAGGCGATACAGCGCTCACCGTAGTATGACCACCCCAAGATAGTTGTAAAAGCAAAGAGAACTAGACTGACTGCCAATGCAACCGCACCGGGATTCCCAAAAACAGTCGCAAAAGCTACCTGAGTCAGAGAAGCACCAGCCAAGCCCTCTACCGTCCACTGACCTGTCACTAAGATAGAAAGACCTGTCAAACTACAAATGATAATCGTATCAATAAAGGGACCTATCATAGAAATTAAGCCCTGCTCTACTGCATTATCCGACTTAGCAGCTGCCGCTGCAATCGGTGCTGAGCCAAGGCCGGATTCATTAGAGAATACTCCACGAGCAATTCCTCGTTGAATGGCTTCTTTGACTGTTGTACCGGCAAAACCACCCAAGGCTGCCACAGGAGAAAAAGCAGACTGAAAAACCAGTTGCAAGGTTGGAATAATCTGTTCAATATGAACCATCAAAATCCAAATGGTAGCCACAATATAGAGGATAGCCATGAAAGGAACAACCTTGGTCGACACTTTTGAAATCGTTTCAATCCCACCAAAGATGATACAGGCTACTAGCACAGCTAATAGTAGACTAATCAATCGAGGAGACAGACCAAAGCTTGCTTCCAAAGCAGAAGTAATTGCATTGACCTGTGAGAATGTTCCAATTCCTAGAAGAGCAACAAGAACTCCTGAACCCGCAAAGAAAATTGCCAAGGGTTTCCATCTATGTCCCATCCCCAAAGTAATATAGTGCATAGGACCGCCAGCTGCTTGTCCGTTACTATCTTTTGTCCGATACTTAATGGCCAAGAAACCTTCTGCATACTTGGTCGCCATGCCAAAAAAAGCTGCGACCCACATCCAGAAAAGGGCACCAGGACCTCCCGTTGTAATAGCTGTTGCCACCCCAACAATATTTCCCGTACCAACTGTAGCCGCAAGAGCAGTACAAAGAGCTGCAAAGCTGGATACATCTCCGTGACCGGATTGATTGCTTGAGAAGATTAAGCGAAATGCTGTCGGCAATTTCCCCATCTGAAACCAGCTCAAGCGGACTGTAAAATAAACTCCCGTTCCGACTAAGAGTACCAAAAGAGGCGGTCCCCAGATAATATTATTGATATTTTGTATCACTCCTAACATATATTCCTCCTAATAAGCAGATTTGTGACCTGTCTTCAAACATCAAAAGAAACATCCTATTTGACTTTGAAAAAACTTTATTTTCCGATAAAGCTGCTGGAAAACAAAAAGAGGCTGAATTGTTCAACCTCTAGAAACGATGCGAAAAATACAAGGAGTTCCTATCTTTCTTCGCTCTGTCCTTTTACCTGAGAGTTTCAGCAAGTATGCTCGATGAAAATCAACCCACTCCTTATCTGAGAAATAATCCCTTGACAATGTTTGAGTTAGATTTTCAAAGAATATACTACCTTGCCCCTTCGGTGCCATAATGGTCTCTCCAGAGTTCCGTCCCTTGGACAGTCAGTCTCCCTCCTACCCAATATCAACCGGTTATTCAGTTTTATCTTGCTTTCATTGTAGACTATTTCCCCGAAAAAATCAAGAATAGTTTCTGAAAATTATCTAAGAAGTTCTAAAAACACCCCATAACCTGCGGCTTCCATTTCTTCCTTGGGGATGAAACGAAGAGCAGCCGAATTGATGCAATAACGAAGTCCTCCTTTATCCAGTGGTCCGTCATCAAAAACATGACCGAGATGGGCCTGACCTGCTCGACTTTTTACTTCAATGCGATTCATACCATGAGATCGGTCCTGATAGTAGCTTGCGACTTCTTTACTGATTGGCTTGGTAAAAGAGGGCCAGCCACAGCCTGAATCAAATTTATCTGTGGAAAGAAAGAGGGGTTCACCGGTCGTAATATCAACGTAAATTCCCGCCTGATCGCTATTCCAAAACTCGTTTTCAAAGGGTCTTTCGGTCGCAGCCTCTTGTGTGACACGATACTGGAGTTCTGTCAAGCTATCTTTCAAAACTTGTTGGTCTGGTTTTTGATAATCCGCAATATCAATAAGAGGGATTTTCGCCTGTTCAAGGTCAATATGACAGTATCCTTGGGGATTTTTCTTGAGATAATCTTGATGATAATCCTCGGCAGGAATATAGTGAGCCAAGGGTTCTACCTCAACAGCTAGGGGACGACCGCCAAGAAAGCTAGATTGCTCAGTCATCACCTGCTCGATAACCGGTAGATCCACCTCATCAGTATAGTAGATACCTGTCCGGTATTGACGTCCCTTATCAGGTCCCTGCTTGTTGACAGAAAGCGGGTCAATGACACGAAAATAGTAGAGGAGAATCTCCCGCAAGCTGATAGTCGTCTCATCATAGGCCAGATAGACTGTCTCTGCATGGTCAGTTTGCTTGAGGAGCTGATAGTTAGTCGTCTCCACCTGCCCATTGGCATAACCAACACTGGTTTCTAAAATGCCGTCAATCTGAGAAAAGTAGCCTTCCATTCCCCAGAAACAACCGCCTGCTAAGTAAATTTCTTTCATTTTCTTACTCCTTTGTATCTATAGTAAGCCAAAGCATTGACTCCTCAGTTTGTCTCAAAGAAAGTCAACATAGATAATTTTGTACAATTCATAAGCATAGGTCTTTTAGCTCCACTAGCCTAGGAATAAACCGTAGAGACAAGAGATAAAGCAAACGCAGCTCATGCCAACATAGCAGTCTAAGATAGACTGCTAGAAGATGGATAGCTAAAATTCAAGACGATCAGAAATCAGTTTACATAGATTACAATCTAGGAATGACCCGCCTTGGCTTGCCAACAAAAACAGACCTTGCGACAAACTTTTTTCAACCAAGCTCTTTCCTACTTCCATTAAAAGCTACAAACAATACCTAAATTGAACCAATATAGCAAAACATGCTGAAAGCAAGTTATAGATTTTTTTCTTTCATATCAGCTTCCATCTTAAGACGTTGAACCTTCATGGTAGCGGTTCGTGGGATATCGTCGTAGGCCATTAAGATTGGTTCTTTCAAGAGTGGTAGATCTGCAACTGCCGCCCACCATGCTTCCCAATTCATCTCTGCATTTTCTGCTACTGCAACAATCGGCTGCGGTGCCCCATTGACATCACGAATAATCACAACTTCTGATAAGAAGTCTAATTTATCCAACAAAAGATCCTCTAGGGCTAGATTGCTATCAATATTTTTAATCAAATCAACTTGACGGTCCTTCAAAAGAAGAGTCCCCTCAGAAGTCATGCAGCCATAATCACCACTATCCCACCATGCACCATGAACATTGTCTCGGAAACGATTTTCTTCTTTATAGTATGTAATAGCCCGTCCTCTTGATAAGAATTGGATGTGACCATTTTCTCCTGCTGGTACCGGATTTCCCTCAACATCTGTGATCCGCGCTTCGGTATATCCTTCTAAACCAATTCCCATATCTCGTCCACTAACAGTTCCTAAATTTTCCAATCGATGATAACGTAAAATCATTGGACCGCATTCACTTTGACCATACACCTGCATAAAGACAGGATTTTGTTCCTTAGAGGCTTCCAAAAAAGTACGCAATGTACCAATATTGATAGCATCAAAGGTCGAGTGGTAATAACGGATACTACTAAAAATTTCTGGCTTTTCCTTGGCCAAACGAGACCATTGGACAAAGTTATTGGGATGAGTTTCTAAAGCGCTTGGACGGTGAACTCGCAGAGCAAGCTCCACGTCATCTTTTTTAGCAGATGAAAGTGGGTAAAGGGGAAAACCTAGACCAATCGCCGAAGATACACCAATATTGTAACGGGAATGAACGGGCGAGATATGAAAGGCCAAAAGTCCACGTTCCACCATCTTGTCAAAAATGGTCTGTTGCCAAGCAACCCGCCACCCCATGGTTTGAGCAGTGTGACAGATGAGTTTTGGAACACCCGTTGTACCTGAAGTATGGGTCATATACTGAATGACATCTTCTGGTAGAAGATTTTCTTCGACAGCTTCTACAACCTGAGACAGAACTTGAGATACTGACAGTTTCGTCACTAGGTCGACCCGTTTCATTCCAACAACACGCCCTTTTGTTTCCTCATCATAAACGATATAGGAGCCTTCTAGACGTTCTGCAAAGACATCCAAATTAGAAGATGGTAAATGGTAGGAAATCATTACTGGGACAGCTCCCAAGGCAGTTACAGCCACAGCTAATAAATAGGTGTCAAAGGTTGGACTTTTGTAGAGAATGACCTTATCCCCACGGCCAATACCTGTTGCTGCGAGCTGTGCAGCTCTTTTCTGAATGGCCTCAAAGACAGTTTGATAGGTATTTTCTAATCCTAATTCAGGAAAGGAAGCGTACGGCTGATCAAAGTAAATCGCCACGTCTGGAAATGTCTCGGCAGCTTCTTTAAATTGACGATAAAGATTGAGCGGTTTATAGCTAATTGTTGACATAAAACTACCTTTCTAAAAGACAATAGATATAGGTTTATTATATCATCTTGGATGATACTTCACAATCTTATCTTGTAATGGCTCATTGCTTCTATCTATATTATTTGAAAAAAAGCAAGCAGTCTTGCACCACTTGCTTCATAATCTCCCAGTTTACTTTTGTAGCTACTCAAGTTACGGGCTAACAAAATAAACTGAGCGCTATCATTTTCCATTAGCCAATCTCAGCTAGAATCGCTTTGATTTGTTCTTTCGTGTGGACACCTGCCACCTGCTTCACTACTTGTCCATCTTTCTTGAACAAGAGGGTTGGGATAGAGAGGATACCGAATTGACTAGCTATATTAGGATTTTCATCTATATCCATTTTGTAGATACGAAGTTCATCTTCGCTTACTTCTTCCGCCAATTGTTCCAAGATTGGTGCCTGCATACGACATGGACCACACCAAGGCGCCCAAAAATCAACAATAACTACGCCTTCTTGAGTTTCGGCTTCAAAGTTTGCATCTGTAATAACTTGAACCATAGAATTCTCCGTTTCTGTTTTTGATACCTTCATTCTACAACAAAAAGACATAGAATGCGAATATTTGCTACGGTTGGAAATTGAGATAGTATGGGTTAATTGTTGCCAAACTGTAAACGAACTATCAAAAAATGGACAATAGACAGAATAGTTTAAATCTCGTAGTATATACAAAAATAAGAAGGGGATTCTGATGAAAAAGAATCTATTAAAAAAATTGTCGTATATTATTGCTGCTTTATTGACCTTGATGTCAATAGCAGGGCCCGTAACAGAGGTCGCGAACGCCGATAGCAATAGTTCCATTGAATTTAGCTTAAGACACAACGCTAATTTTGAAGGAGGAGGTGCTCCTTCATACATCAATTTGTCTTTGTGCTCAAATAAATTAGGAACTGCTGTTTCTGGTAGATCAGGCACCTATCACGGACCAAGAGGTAGCTATATTGTTAGAGACCATGCTGTCCATTCTGGAAAGGGGCCACATGGTGGTAGTTATTGGAAATTATTTAAGCGAATAGGAAATAAGTCTACACCGAAACGTGTCGGAACCTATGATAAGTATGGCAACTATATAGGAAAGTAGAAACTTTATGGAGAAAACGTTAAAGAAAAATAAAATGCACCATTACCATTTTGCAGGTTATGACTTTTACATTTCAGACTCTCTAAGGCCAGTCATTGATACGACTGCTAGCCAGTTCTTGATTGTCCACCCTATCAACCACACAATCTGTTTTGTTGTAAAGTTGATAGAAACAAATCGCTTGCGCTTGGATGGATTTTTTAATATGAGATATGAAATGCTCGGAAAATCTGTCTATATTTACCAAAGCGTATACGATACAGGAGATGAAATTGATGAAGAAGACCACAGCTACCAGTTTAGAGGATACACCATACATGTCCCCGAAGACTTATTTGTTTACATCGGCAACGACGAGACGGAGTTTTTGATTTATATGAATGAAAAAGACTATGCATTAGCTGCTTCTATCCGCTGGTTACCCAGTCGTGAATCTTTGAAGTTCTTAGTGTCTTGGCGAGTATGGTTTGAACATGTTCTTACTGATGAAAAAGAAATCTATGTTGACTATGATCCAAATTTTAACTACTAGGAGGGAATATGCAGGAGTATCATGTTGGTGAGTATACCGTTTTTATTCCCGAACTGATGACGGAAGCAGGGGTTGGTTCAAATCCAGAAAAAACCGATCTCTTTCTTCTGGGTGGATTTGCTAGACTCCAGCAATTGCCAAATAATCAACTAAAGATCAACGGTCCTGGAGGGTTGGTCTATGAACTTAAAGGAAAGCAGCTGTATCTTTCCCTCTTGGACGATGAAAGTTAGAAATAATTTTTTCATGCTGCTTGGGTGCAAAGCACCCTATCCATCTGCGATGACTCTAGCTTCTATATACTAAAACTCGTCCCCTCTTTTAACCAAAATAGAAAGTACCCGAACAACATGTTACGGGTACTTTTTCTTACTTAAAGGTCACAATAGTACAGCCAGATCCACCTGCATTTTGTGGAGCATAACCAAATTCTTTAACCTGCTTGTTGCGGCGGAGGTATTTGGTAACTCCTTCACGAATAACACCTGTACCAATGCCGTGAACAATGTCTACTTGAGCAAGATTATTGAGCAGGGCTTGATCAATAAATTCATCTAGCTCCATCATAGCTTCTTCGTAGCGTTTCCCTCGAAGGTCCAATCTAGCTTTCGGCCCACGGATGTTTGCTCGTTTGACAGTATGAACGTGACGTTTCTTAATCGGCTCAGTCTTTTCTGCCTTCACTAGCTCAAATTCTTCCTTGGACAAGGTCATCTTAATCAGACCAACTTGAGCCTCCCAGCGTCCATCCTTAAGCTGGTTGATAAGTGTGCCTCTTTGACCATAGGCGGTGACAATAATATCATCACCTATTTGGGCCGCTCGTTGCATTTTAGCCTTTTTTAAAACCTTATTTTTAGATAAATCAACCACTTCTGGAGCTAATTTTCTCAACTGAGCCTTGGCTTCAATAATCTGGTGCGGTTTAAGACTAGCCTGTTCGTGAAGATTTTTAAGAATACTTTCGCTTTCAGAAAGAGCACTATCCACAATTTCTTGAGCTTCCAAGCGTGCCTTATTGAGTTCATTTTCTCGCTCGCGGTTCAACTCATCGTAAAGTTTGCGCAAAGCTCGGTTCATCTTGAAGTTTTCCTGCTCCACCTCACGAATAGTATCCAAACGCCGGCGACTTTCGACTGTTTGACTTTCTAACTTCTCGATAATGTGATTGACATCACTGTCCGTATCTGTCCAAGATTGAGCCGATTGGATGATACAATCTGACAGTCCCAAACGACGGGCAATTTCAAAAGCATTTGATCGTCCCGGAACGCCTTGCATAAACTTATAAGTTGGACGCAAACTACTACTGTCAAATTCCATGCTAGCATTTTCAATGCCTGAGGTTTCTATACCATAAGCCTTGAGTTCAGGATAGTGAGTGGTTGCCATGGTCTTAATTCCTCGCAAGCGCAAATCATCCAAGATTGCCATTGCTAGCGAAGCCCCCTCCTGCGGATCTGTACCTGCTCCCAGCTCATCAAAGAGAATCAAAGAATCCTGATCAGCGTCTGCTAAAATTTGTACTGTATGGGTCATGTGGCTAGAGAAAGTCGATAAACTTTGCTCAATAGATTGTTCATCTCCAATATCTGCAAAGATTTCTTTGAAAATCGCCACTCTGCTGCCTTTGTCAGCCAAAATAGGCAGACCAGACTGTGCCATCAAATGTGTCAAACCCAATGTTTTGAGCATGATGGTCTTACCACCCGTATTAGGACCTGTAATAACGATAGCAGTCAGGTGATGACCAAAGTAAAGGTCATTGGGGACAGCTTGAACGATCAAAGGGTGACGGACATTGAGTAAGGCAATATCCTGCTCCTCCGATAGAGTCGGCACAATCGCCTTATAATCCCTAGCAAAGAGATGCTTGGCACGGACAAAGTCAATATGTCCTATCACCCAAGCATTGTTACGGATGACCCCACTATGTGGGCGAATCATACCAGACAATTCCTGCAGGATACGATTAAGCTCATGGCGTTCCTCTGCACGCAAGTGACTGATGTCTTCATTTAAGCTCACCACTGCACGTGGTTCAATATAAACCGTAGAGCCAGAGGCAGAAATGTCATGAACAACACCTGCAATTTTATTGCGATAGGTATTTTTTACAGGAAGAACATTGCGGCCATTTCTGCTAGCTAAGATGGTGTCAGATAACAGGTCGCTCTTGTTCTTTAAAACATCTTGCATAACTTGACGAACCTGATCTTCTGCTTCACGGATTTTTCTGCGGATACGAGCCAACTTTTCAGAAGCAAAATCTTCTATAAAACCAGCATCATTGACAGATTGGAGAGACCCCTGTAAGTGTGGAAAGAGTTCAATTTTCTCAAAAAGTTTATCTAGCTGAGTCAGACGAACATTTTCCAAATTGTCATAAAAATCTAAAAGAGTTTTAGAAACTTCCAAGACTTTTTTGATTCCCAACAGCTCAGCGATATTGAGATCGGTGTCCAATTCCAAGCGACGCAGAGCTGGATTGATGTCAGAGGTTGCAGATAGACTAAAATGAGGAGCTTCCATGAAAATCTGCGCCATATCTGTCAGTTCATCAAAGGCTTGCTGAATACGTCGTGCCTCTATCATCGGCTCTAGCTTTCGCAACTCTTCCTCCCCCTGTTCTGTCAGGAGGTAAGGGGCAATTTTCTGTCTTACCTTGTGAAATTCAAGGGTTTCAATAATTTTATTGTTCATATTTTTACGATGTTTATTCTAGGATTGCAACTTGCTTTTAAGTTTGGGTAGATCAAAATTACCCATATCCATCCAACAATGAAGCAAAGGATACGATATAACTGATTAGAAAAGAGTAGGAAAACCCTACCCTGCTATATTGCTCAACCAGAGCGATTTAAGGAAACCACTGGTGAATGGTGTGTACTGAATCATAATATTGGCAAGAAGGCTACTATGGAGCTTGTCCTGAACCACCGCTAGTGGGATGGTTGACAGTAAGACCATAACAATCTGTACGGACAGAAAAGTCACCAAAACCGCCAGCCCACCGCTAATCAGATTGGTTGTTTGCGTGCCTGGATTAAACCCTTCTAGTAAATGGACAAAAATTCCCAGAAAACGGAAAAAGGCATAGACCAAAATATAAATCAAGAGAAAGGATAGACCTGCATAAAAAATCTTATCCAAATCAAATAGATACTTCTCATCGAAGTAATAGAGTTTGCTTCCCTGAGTGGCATTAGCAAAGGGGACCCAAGTATGGAAAACTCCAGCCAACTGTTTGTGGGTGGCTGTCGCAACCACCAGCGCTATCACACTCCCTAGACTGTAAAAGACCTGTAACACCAGACCACGGCTATAGCCAATATAGAAACTCCATGCCAAAATGAGGATAATTGCTAATGAAATCATACATTCTCCTCAAGCTCATCCAAATCAACCAAGGTCACATTTTTCTTTAGAGCGCCTTCCTTAACAGCCGCTAACTCCTGCTCTTTTTGCTCAAAGGCCATTTCACGAGTTAATTGGACTGATAGGGTATTGATTGCCAATAAGAGCGCTAAGGTTTCAGGATCGGCTGTTGGCATCTTTTCTCTAATAGCCTGGTATTTTTCTTGAGCTATCCGCTCGATTTCTTCCATGAAAAGATTATCATGCTCTGTCGTCAGTGTCAGCTGTCTCTCACCAAATGTAAATTTATATCGATTTAAGTTTGCCATAACATTACCTCGCTTATCATTATACCGCAAAATGGTTCATTTTGCTAATCTATACCTATAAAGTTCGCTTTCTGCGGGCAAAATCCACAAAGCGGAATTTATCAATCTTGTGTCTACTTTCTGTGTATTGGAACTGCTTGGTATCACCGAGATAGACACGCGACTTGATTAAGACCAAATAGTCATCCTGCGCCTTCAACAATCTGCGTTCTTCTCGATTGGTTGGCTCTACGGTGATTTCCTTTTGTGCATATGCTATGTCTAGGCCTAGCTCATTTTCCAGATATTCGTAAATAGACTTCTCAGCAACATCCACCGTCAACTTTGGTACCACATCTACAGAAAGATAATCTGTATCCACAACAGAGACTTTTCCATCAATAGAACGTGTACGGATAACTTTCCATACCTTACTGTAAGTCTCAAAACCTGTCAGACTGGAAAGGCTAGAATCAACCGTTATCATATCCAAGTGAACAACCTTCGTCTGTGTAGATAATTGAAGAGAATCTGTTAATTCCTGATAGGAAGTCAGACCTGAGATAGGAAAGTTAAGAATTTCCTGCTTGAGAACCATGGAGCCACGTCCCTGAACCTTTTGAATCAGACCACCCTCTGTCAAAATGGCTAAGGCCTTACGAACAGTATCGCGACTGACACCGTAAATTTTCTGAAGTTCTTGTTCTGTAGGCAAGGAAGTTTCCGCTAGGTAAACATTTGTCCGTATTTTTTCTTTTAAGTCATTATAAATTTCTTGATACTTTTTCATCTTTTCCTCACAATTCCATCTGTTCAATAGCTTATGACTATTCTAATTATAACAAAAATTGTAAAAAAATAAAAAAAGTAAGAAAAAGCGCTTGCAATATTTTTTGAAATCGGATACAATAATTATAAACTTCAATTTGTACGTACAAATTGCAGAAAACATGTTTTTTATACATGTCTATCAACTATTACAATGATGGGTAACCGTCTAGAAGGAAAAATATATGGGAAAATTTAAACAAGAAGCCCAGCAGCTCTTAGATGCTGTCGGTGGAAAAGATAATATTACCGCAGTCACTCACTGTGCGACACGTATGCGCTTTGTCCTAGTTGACGAAAAAAAGGCAGATATTAAAACAATCGAAAAACTAAAGCCTGTCAAGGGAACCTTCACCAATGCAGGCCAGTTCCAAGTTATCATCGGAAACGAAGTACCGATTTTCTACAATGACTTCACTGCTGTGTCTGGTATTGAAGGAGTTTCCAAGGAAGCTGCCAAATCTGCTGCCAAAAGCAATCAAAATGCCATTCAGCGCGTGATGACCATGTTGGCAGAAATCTTCACTCCTATCATTCCAGCCATCATTGTAGGAGGATTGATCCTCGGTTTCCGTAATGTTTTAGAAGGCGTTCAAATGGAATGGTTAGGACAAAAGATTGTTGACGGTGTAAAACAATTCATGCCTGACGGGACACCACGTTACAATACAATTGTAGATGTTTCTCAATTCTGGAGCGGAGTGAACCACTTCCTTTGGTTACCGGGTGAAGCTATTTTCCACTTCTTGCCAGTCGGCATTACCTGGTCTGTTTCTCGTAAGATGGGAACCACACAAATTCTAGGTATCGTCCTTGGTATCTGCTTGGTGTCCCCACAGTTACTCAATGCCTATGCAGTACCGGGCACAGCTCCTGAGGTAATAGCCAGCGACTGGGTATGGAACTTCGGCAGTTTCACCATTAACCGAATTGGCTACCAGGCTCAGGTTATCCCAGCACTCTTAGCCGGTCTCAGCTTGTCCTATCTCGAGATCTTCTGGCGCAAACGTATTCCAGAAGTTGTCTCCATGATTTTTGTACCTTTCCTATCTCTGCTTCCAGCCCTTATCCTAGCACATACTGTGCTTGGTCCATTTGGTTGGTGGTTGGGTCAAGGACTCTCATCCATTGTGCTGGCTGGTTTAACTGGTTCATTCAAATGGCTCTTCGGTGCTATCTTTGGCTCTCTCTACGCTCCCTTTGTTATCACTGGTCTCCACCATATGACCAATGCCATTGATACACAGTTGATTGCTGATGCTGGAGGAACAGGGCTTTGGCCAATGATTGCCCTTTCAAACATTGCACAAGGCTCAGCAGTTTTGGCCTACTACTTCATGAACCGCCACAGTGAAAAAGAAGCTCAAATCTCCCTTCCTGCCGCAATTTCAGCCTACCTAGGTGTTACAGAACCTGCCCTCTTCGGGGTCAATGTCAAATATATCTATCCATTTGTCGCTGGTTTGATTGGTTCAGGTATTGCCGGTCTCCTATCAACAACCTTAAACATCACTGCAAATGCCATCGGTGTTGGTGGTCTACCAGGAATCTTGGCCATCAAAGCGCAATACATGATTCAATTTGCTTTGGTTGCAATGGTTGCAATTATTATTCCATTTATTCTGACCTTCATCTTCCGCAAAGCTGGCATCTTAACCAAGACTGAAGATGAAACCAAAGCCGACCTTGATAATACTCCTCCTGTTAAAGAAAATACAGCAACTCCCACCACTATTTCCCTCCTTAGTCCTTTGGCTGGCGACATCAAAGAATTGAGTCAGGCACAAGACCCTGTTTTTGCACAAGGTGTAATGGGAAAAGGCATCCTTATCAACCCAAGTGAAGGCAGCCTAGTAGCTCCAGTAGATGGTGAAATCTCTGTTCTCTTCCCAACTCACCACGCTGTCGGTATTACAGCTACAAATGGTTCAGAAATCCTCATGCACATCGGCATGGATACTGTTAACTTGGAGGGAAAAGGCTTTACAGCTCATGTTAAGCAAGGCGATCAAGTTAAGGCAGGCGATCAACTTATCAGCTTTGACATTGCCATGATTAAAGAAGCTGGTCTACTAGTTGAAACACCTGTCATCGTGACAAACCAAGCTGATTTTGATATTCAAATAGTTGGAAGTCTCCCACGTGCCACTTCACAAGGTGAAACGATTCTAACAATCAAAAAGAATTAGTGACATAGGAGGGCGCAAGATAGCTTGCACCTCCTATCCTTGTGTAACTTCATTATAAGAAAGGAACAGAACGTTATGGTCCATTCACCGGATCTGGCTCAACGTTCTTGGTATCTTACATCATGACAATAGACAAACGAAAAGTCGTTTATCAAATTTACCCAAAGTCCTATAAAGACACAACTGGAAATGGTATGGGAGATCTACGAGGAATTATCGAGAAACTTCCCTATTTGAAAGAACTGGGCATTGATATGATCTGGCTCAATCCTTTCTATCCAAGTCCTCAACGAGACAATGGTTATGATATTGCGAACTACACAGCTATCAATCCTGATTTTGGGACGATGACCGACTTTGAAGAAATGGTTGCTACAGGAAAAGAACTGGGTATTGAATTTATGCTGGATATGGTTCTCAATCACTGCTCTACCGACCACGAATGGTTCCAAAAAGCGCTGGCTGGCGATCCATACTACCAAGAATTCTTTATCCTGCGCAATCAGCCCACTGACTGGGTTTCCAAGTTTGGTGGAAATGCTTGGGCCCCCTTTGGAGACACTGGAAAATATTATCTTCACCTCTTTGATGTAACCCAAGCTGACCTCAATTGGCGCAATCCCCATGTTCGCAGGGAACTTTTCAAAATCGTTAACTTCTGGAAAGACAAGGGAGTAACAGGGTTTCGCTTTGACGTGATTAACCTGATTGGTAAAGACGAGGTGCTAGAAGACTGCCCTATCAACGATGGAAAGCCAGCCTACACCGACCGACCAATTACACATGACTATCTCAAAATGATGAACAATGCGACCTTTGGTACTGAGGAAGGCTTCATGACCGTTGGCGAAATGTCTGCTACAACCATTGAAAACTGCATCCTTTATACAGCACCTGAACGAGAAGAATTGTCCATGGCTTTCAACTTCCATCACTTAAAGGTGGATTATAAGGATGGTCAAAAATGGACCATTATGAACTTTGATTTTGAGGAACTCAAGCGCCTCTTCCATACCTGGGGAGAAGAAATGGCGGTTGGCAATGGATGGAATGCCCTTTTCTATAACAACCACGACCAACCACGCGCCCTTAATCGCTTTGTTGATGTGGAGAATTTCCGTAAGGAAGGTGCGACCATGCTAGCAGCTTCCATCCACCTTTCACGCGGTACCCCTTACATTTACATGGGGGAAGAAATTGGGATGATTGATCCCGACTACGACTCTATGGACGATTACGTTGATGTTGAATCACTCAATGCCTACCAAATGCTTCTCAATCAAGGTCACACACCTAATGAAGCCTTCCAGATTATCCGAGCAAAGTCCCGTGATAATTCCCGCACACCAATGCAATGGGACTCCAGTCAGAACGCAGGATTTTCAACGGTCACACCTTGGTTGAAAGTCGGAAAATCTTACCAAACGATCAATGTTGAAAAGGAAAAGACCGGTCCCATCTTTACCTTCTATCAAAAGCTCATCCAACTCCGTAAAGAAATGCCTATCATTGCTGAAGGTGACTACAGAGCCGCCTATCATGATAGCGATAAAGTCTATGCCTTTGAACGCTTATTGCAGAATGAAAAACTCCTCGTCCTCAACAACTTCTTCGCAGACAAAGTCGAGTTAGAATTAGCAGACGACTATGCTCATGGACAACCTCTCATCAGCAATTATCCCATTGATAAGCTCGGTAAAAAAATTACCTTGAACCCTTATCAATCATTAGCGATTTTGGTGAGTTTGGACTAATTCGCTGAAAAAAGGTAGCCTTCTCTTAGCCTACCTGCACTGACTGTTTTATACATACATAGTCGCGACAAACCCTACTAGGGAACCCTTTAGGAAAAGTTCCTAATCTATCTTTTAAAATAATATAACAGGCTAATTTGGTTATAAGAGAACACGAATTTTGCCTGCACGAATCACATATCACACAAAAAGACCATTTCAGATGAAACTGAAATGGCTTTTTTCGGCTTTATTTAAAGGATACATGTACATGGTCATAGTGATTTTCAGTCACACTGCCTCGGTCTGGCATCAGATTCCAAGTATAGGCCGGTCCATAGATATTATCATAGGGTGCATAGAAACGTTGTTTCCAAATGACATAATTGATATTCTTGGCATGAAGACGATCAATCGCATAAGCAGCGACTTGATCGCCTAGGATGGAACGTTCTGGCACCATAAAGTCAATAGCTAATCCCTTACCATGATCACCAGGATCATTTGGACGATAACCTGAGAAAGAAGTAATATTGAAAGCATTTGCTACTTCTGAACGAAAGGCAGCAACTTGTGGTTGTAAACCAATATCATACGGACTGGTGTTCGTTGCTACAGCAGGAGCAACAGCCAACACTGGGGATTCTTGACTCGATGTTTCAACGAGCGCTTCATCGGCCTTCTCAGACGGTAGCTCTGCTTCAGTCGAAGGTACTGCTACGTGATTCTTTGGTTGCTCCACCTGTGAATCTTCTGGGGTCGGATCGGTAGGTGCCACAGGAGCTGAAACCGGTGAATCGGCTGATGACTCTACCGACGACTCTTCTGAGGTTGGACTGGTAAGTGCCGCAGGAGCTGAAACCGGTGAATCAGCTGATGACTCTACCGACGACTCTTCTGAGGTCGGATCGGTAATTACCGCAGGAGCTGAAACCGGTGAATCGGCTGATGACTCTACCGACGACTCTTCTGAGGTTGGACTGGTAAGTGCCGCAGGAGCTGAAACCGGTGAATCGGCTTCAGGGACTAAAGGCTCCGTCGATGTTGAAGTAGCATCAACTGATGGTACTTGGTCCAGTTGAATAACGGTGTCATCAACAGTCATTTGATTAGTCGTCAAATCAACCCTTGCTTGAACGGGTTCGCTTGCGCCACCCTGAACAGGTGCCTCAACCTCTACCTGCCTTACCTGATTATTTTGGTCAACAATCGTTGTTAAGACTGTGTTGGGGAAAATCAGATTGACATCCGCAATTTGATTGATTTTTGCCAGTAGATTCATATCAACATTCATCGCAGTGGCAATTGCAGACAAGGTATCCCCATACTTTACAGTATAGGTTACTTTCCCATCTTCTCGAATAATTTCTGGACTGATGTCAGCTACCGTACGCGGAGTCCATTCAATAGCCAATACATTTGGTGATACCATGGCAGTAGTAAGCAAGGAGAGAGCCAGTGAAGATGTATAAAGTATCTTCTTATTTGTCTTTATGATCGGTGTTTTTCTCTTCCGTCTCATGTGAGTTGGTTTGTTTGTTCGCTTGCGCTTCATGATGCCTATTCCTTTTTCTTTTGAGATGGTTCTATCTTAGCTGAAACAAAACTGAAAAACAAGGACCTAATTCATCTTTTAAACAAACTGACTCCACCATGTAATCTTAGATGATTTCTGTCATGCAACTAATACAATTGTCACAGGTCTGTCATAATCTTTCCCCACTGCACACAACGACCAATATCCCTACCGTCAACTACTTATAATACGTACTATTCTACAGACTTTCTCATTTTCTTCTACTGTTATAGTAAGGACAGTCTTTTCTGCACACTCCCACTAACATTTGTGATACAATAAGAACATGAATACTGTCGTACTAAAGGTATCTGCCCAACAAAGAGAAGCTATGATAAACCATTATGCTTGTTATCGGCAGACCAGCAAAAATCCTTATATCCAAGCATTTTTCAAACTTGCTACCACCAGCTTGTCAATCTATACCTCTGGTAAAGTCGTCTTCCAAGGGGAAATGGCAGAGCAGGAAGCAAGACTCTGGGGCTACGAGCCAGAACAGTCCGAACAAGTACCCATGGGTCAAAATATGCCTATGATCGGAACAGACGAAGTTGGTAATGGTTCTTATTTTGGAGGACTAGCGGTGGTTGCTAGTTTTGTCTGTCCAGAAGACCATGCTTTTTTGAAGTCACTTGGCGTAGATGATTCCAAGAAAATGACAGATCAAAAAATCTGCCAGATCGCCCCGCTCTTAAAAGAAAAAATTCCCCACCAGGCTCTGCTATTGTCTCCGAAAAAATACAACGAGGTCATTGAGCAAGGCTACAATGCCGTATCCGTCAAGGTGGCTCTGCACAATCAGGCCATCTACCTACTCCTGCAAAAGGGAGTCAAACCCGAGAAGATTGTCATTGATGCCTTTACAACCAACAAGAACTATAACAAATATCTAAAGAATGAAGCCAATCATGTTACCAAGCCAGTCACTTTAGAAGAAAAGGCCGAAGGCAAGTATCTGGCAGTAGCTGTTTCATCCATCATCGCCAGAGCCATGTTTTTGGAAAACCTTGCTCAACTAAGCCAAAAACTTGGTATCAACCTACCGTCCGGTGCTGGTAGTAAATCTGATCAAGTAGCTGCCCGTATCTTGGACAAATATGGCATGACAGGTTTAAACGAAACCGCAAAACTCCACTTTGCCAACACAAAAAAAGCACAAAAACTACTGAAATGAGGAAAACCAAATTTATGAGAAAAAAACAGACCAATCGCTCACCATTGATGAATTTTTTAGCAGACTGGGGCTTTTTTATATGTTTCATGTTGGTATTTTTTGCTAGCCGCTACTTTATCTGGAGTCCTGTGTCGGTTGACGGTCATTCCATGGATCCAACCCTTCAGCACCAAGAAAAACTGATTATGCTAAAAACAACTTCTATCGACCGTTTTGATATTGTCGTAGCTGGCGAAACCGATCAAAATGGCAGTGAAAAACTGATTGTCAAACGAGTGATCGGCATGCCAGGAGACACCATCCGCTACGAAAACGATGTCCTCTATGTCAATGATAAACAAGTGGATGAGCCTTATTTAGCCGAATATCTGACTGCCTTTAAAAAAGACAAGCTACAAACCATCTACTCCTACAACAAACAATTCCAAGCTATCGCTCAGTCTGCCAATGCCTTTACCAGAGATGCTAAAGGCTATGCGAGCTTTACAGTCACTGTCCCAGAAGGTCATTACTTCCTAATGGGAGATGATCGCCTCGTATCCCTCGATAGCCGAAGTGTTGGATCATTTACACGGGAAAATATTAAAGGTGAAGTCGTCTTTCGTATGTGGCCACTCAACCGAATCGGAACAATCAAATAGCACTGCACAGATACTCAATAAAGGTGAAACACCTTTCACAAGGAAAATAAACTATGGATGAAATCTATTTCACCGGAACTATTGACCGGATTATATTTGAAAATCCTAGCAATTTTTACAAAATTCTCCTCCTCGAAATTGAAGAAACCAATACCGAATATGACGATTATGAAATTATTGTTACAGGAACCATTGCAGATATTATCGAAGGAGAAGATTACCGCTTCTATGGCAATCTAATCACCCATCCAAAATACGGTCAACAACTTCAAATCACACGCTACGAACGCAGCAAACCAACTGCATCCGGTCTAGTCAAATATTTCTCTAGCGAGCATTTTAAAGGAATTGGTCGCAAGACAGCAGAGAAAATCGTCCAACTCTACGGTGAGGATACCATCGACAAGATACTAGCCGAACCAGAAAAACTGACCCAGATTACAGGGCTTTCCAGTAAGAATAAGCAGGCCTTTATTGAAAAGCTCCGTCTCAATTACGGCACCGAAATGATCTTAGCCAAACTGGCAGAATACGGCATCCCGAATAAACTAGCCTTCCAAATCCAAGACCAGTATAAGGAAAAAACACTAAAAATCATTGAAGAAAATCCTTATCAGCTCGTCGAGGATGTGCAAGGTTTAGGCTTTACCATTGCCGACAAAATCGCGGAGAATCTGGGCATTGCCAGCGACTCCCCTCAACGCTTTCGAGCGGGTATGCTCTTTAGCCTCATCCATCGCTCCATGGAAACAGGTGATACCTATGTTGAGGCTAGAGATTTATTGGAAGCAACCCTGGAATTACTAGAAAAATCCCGCCATATCGAACTGGACCCTGCCGCCGTTGCCAAAGAATTGACAGGTCTGATTGTAGATGAAAAAGTCCAGCAAGAAGGAACGAAAATTTTTGACAACAGCCTCTACTTTGCCGAACATGGCATCCATAAAAATCTTACCCGCCTGATGGGAAAAAATGGTTTCAAACCCTTTCCACGAAAGGAGGTTGAAGCGGCCATAGCAGAACTAGAAACCATGTCTGACCTGACCTACGATACTATTCAGAAAGAGGCCATTGTTCAAGCCATTACCAATCCCATCTTTATCCTAACTGGTGGACCCGGAACCGGAAAAACTACTGTTATCAATGGAATTATCGCTGTCTATGCTATCTTACACAAGATTGACCTCACCCGCAGTCGCGAAGAATGCCCTGTCCTCCTAGCCGCTCCGACCGGACGAGCCGCCAGACGGATGAACGAATTGACAGGTCTACCAGCTGCGACCATCCATCGCCACCTAGGTTTGGTCGAAGGACAGGAAGACTCTTACCGAGATGACTATCTGGAAGCTGATTTTGTCATCATTGATGAATTTTCTATGGTAGATACCTGGCTAGCCAACCAGCTCTTCCAGAATATCTCCTCCCAGACTCAGGTTCTCATTGTCGGAGATGCCGAACAGCTCCCATCAGTCAGTCCCGGCCAAGTCCTTGCCGATCTATTAAAGATTGACAAACTCCCAAGTATTACCCTAGAACGTATTTATCGCCAGTCAGATGACTCAACCATTGTCACACTAGCCAGCCAGATCCGTCAAGGAAATTTGCCTGATGACTTCCGAGAAAAAAAGGCCGACCGATCCTACTTTGAAGCCCAAAACGAGCAAATCCCAGCTATGATTGAACGAATTGTCGGAGCTGCCATCAAGTCCGGCATTCCAGCCAATGAGGTGCAAATCCTTGCACCCATGTACCGTGGAGCAGCAGGTATCGACCAGCTCAATACCATGACACAGACTCTACTAAATCCCTTAGAAGAAGGAGAATTGGAATTTACTCACAATGAACTGGTCTTTCGCTGTGGAGATCGGATTATCCATTTAGTCAACGATGCCGAAGCCAATGTCTTCAATGGAGACTTAGGATATATTACAGACCTCCTTCCAGCCAAGTATACCGATTCTAAGCAGGACGAAATCACTATTGACTTTGACGGAAGTGAAGTCACCTATCCTCGAAACGAGTGGTACAAAATCACACTGGCCTACGCCATGTCTATTCACAAATCACAAGGAAGTGAGTTTCAGGTGGTTATCCTCCCCATCACTCGCTCCAGCCACCGTATGCTCCAACGCAACCTCATCTACACAGCCATTACCCGTTCTAGGAGCAAGCTCATTTTACTAGGTGAGATTGCCGCCTTTGACTATGCCGTCAAAAACACCGGAACTAGTCGCAAGACTTACCTAGTCCCACGTTTCCAAGGGGAAATGGCTGAGCAGGAAAACGAAACAACACCCTCAGACGGTCAACTCAGCAAAACTGCTCAAGCAAACTCGACTCCAACACCTGCTCAACCAGTCACTCAAGAAGAATCAAGTCGTCCACAACAAACCCATCATCAACTCTCCCTTCTTGAGGAAGAACAACCAGAAACAACCACTTCCCAGCCCAAAGAATTCATCCTGACCGCAGAGAATATCCTGACCATTGACCCTATGATCGGAATCAGTCAGACAGATCTCGCCACTTTTTTCAAAATAGATAGCTGAATAAGTAGCTTCCATCTTTCACACAATACTCACGCAGTTATCAACACACTGTAACAAAGACACTTTTTAATTTATTTCCTTTTTATCACTGTTAAATACAAAGCAACGGAGACAACATGAAAGCAAAATCAGTTTACACTATCACAGGACTTTATGTAGGAATCATGCTACTAAGCTACATCTACACCTACTACATGCGAGGGATTCGCTATGGATCCGATGGTTTTTTAGCCTCAGAATTCCCCTTTCTACTCGTTTTAGCAGGAATAACAATCGCTTACGTTATCAAAAATCGAGCAACATTGCAGTTGAAAACCTTCCTTCCCATTGATAAACGCTATTTCTTAGCCCTTTTTATCCCCTTACTGCTAGTGATCATAGCCTACTGGTTCGAGCACTTCCAGCTCAATGAGACCTTTTTTATAACACTTTTTGCAACCCTCCTAGTTGGAATCGGTGAAGAACTGCTATTTAGACGCATCTTACTCGTCTATTTTTTAGAAAAAATGCCCCTTCAAAAGGCAGTTGTCCTATCTGGCTTGTGCTTCGGTGGATTTCATGCAATCAATATTTTTGCAGGTAGTGGATTCGGACAAGTAGTGTACCAAGTCATCCTAACCAGCATCATGGGAATGCTGTACGGTTATCTTTATATTTTTACAAGAAAGATTTCCTGGTGCATCGTCAGCCATGGATTATGGGATTATATCGCAATTAGTGTTTCTAAACAATTCCACCCCCTCTTCTCTGGACTACTCTTTCTTCAGAATATATTGGAAATCGTGCTGGTCTTGCTCATGGCTCGCCGTGTAAAACAACTATTGCAAGAACAACACACAACCAATCAAACAGAGTTGACAAAGGAATAAAAGTAGAAATAAAGAACCGACATCATTAATACCACTTATCACAGGCAGACCTTGTGCCATGTATTCTAACAGAACGTAACACAGCAAATATACAGAGATATTGATAAGCTTCTTGAAGCGAATCACAAACCCAAGTCTTGCATAAGCAAGGCTTTTTTTCTATCATAAAGATCTGAAAAAATATAGATTGTCCTCACAAAATAGCGACTGAACACTTCTTTTTACCATTCTTTACCGTTTGAATAAACAGCTAAACATAGCCTGTTTTTAGGCATAGCAAAAATAGCTATTTACAATTTAGACTTTTTTAAGCTTTTAACTGTATCATAACCCTAACAGTTAATCAATAACAAAGAAAGGGGACATTATTGTGTTCAAGCTATTTGCTTTATTCCTAGAAGGGCTACTGTCATTTTTCTCCCCCTGTATCCTTCCTATTTTACCAGTGTACATAGGTGTTCTAGGAGGGAATAATGGTGAACATTCTCAAAACAACCGTATGCGTACTGTGATTAACACTTCCATGTTTGTCTTGGGAATTGCAATGACCTTCTTTCTACTGGCCTTTACCAGTAGTTTCCTCAGTCGTCTACTGAACCAACACATCCGAGTTGTTCAGATTATCAGCGGTATTTTGATTATCGCCATGGGATTGTTTCAATTGGGCTGGATTCGCCTACCAATGTTGTCAAAAGAACTTTCAGCTAAAACAAAAGTTTACCAAGCTGGAAAAACGGTGACACCTATCATCGCCTTTCTGATGGGCTTTACTTTCAGTTTCTCTTGGACTCCATGTATCGGCCCTATCCTAGCCAGCGTATTTTTCTACGCAAGTAGCCAATCAGGCATCTGGAGCATTGCCCTACTGTCCGTTTATTGCATCGGCTTTATCCTGCCATTCATCCTGGTTGCCATCTTTTCTCAAAAACTCTTGGATTACTTCAAAAAACAGACTCGTTTCTTACAGTACACCAAGACCATCTCAGCAGTTATACTCATCATTATCGGTATTTCTATCCTAACAGGAAGCTTCGGCACCCTGTTTAAAATCAGAAGATAACCATCAAACACTATTTACAATATAAGGAGAACCCAATATTATGTTAAAAAAATACCTCACCCTAGGAACTTGCTTATGCTTATTAACCGCATGCTCTGTCAACAATGCTAACAGTAAAAACAAAGATACTAACATGAGCCAACAGAAGACGGAAAAAACAGAAAAATCTCACGAGCAACATGCGCAAAGTGATAGCAACGACAATGGTTTACAATCTGTTGTTGAAGGACAGAAAGCACCCGAATTAAAACTAAAAGATAAAGATGGAAAAGACGTTAGCCTAGCAGACTATGCAGGCAAGAAAATCTACCTAAACTTTTGGGCTAGCTGGTGTGAACCTTGTAAGGATGAAATGCCTCACCTAGAAAAAGTGTATCAAAAATACAAAAATGATCCAAACTACGCCTTTTTGAGTGTAGTAGCACCAAATGATGCCAAGTATGGCAACACCTCATCAACAGATAGCAGCGAACAAAAAATCCTTGAAACAGCAAAAGCAGCAGGTATCACTTATCCAGTTCTTTATGACCAAAATAATGGCGCTCTGAATAGCTACTCTCTGCGTGCCTTCCCTAGCCACGTATTCATCAATAGCGATGGAACTGTTAACAAAGTATTTGCCGGCGAATTAAATCAAGAAACCCTAGAAGCAGGCCTGAAAGCTCTAAAATAACCCGTTACATCCTGCGAATATAAAAAAGAGTGCGTTCTCGTAATTTGAGAACGCACTTTGCTATGTTTTCATACAGTACTTAAAAATACTTCTATACTACAATCATCGGAAGCACCTGCCTCCTTTTTATTTTTGTCCCACCTAGGAAAGATGTTGAAGTTCTCCTTGCGACTTACTAAAATGAATGCAAACACAGAACCACCCCTGCTCTTCATGAACAGCATAATCTCCCCCCAGTTGGACCACCATCCGTTCGATACTCTGCAAACCAATTCCATTACTTGCAGATAGAGAACGCTCCCCAATTTTATTTGAAACAGATAGCTCCAGCCATTTCTCGTCTTCCTTTAAGCCAATTCGGACAGGAAAAGCAGGATCTCCATATTTGATAATATTTGATTGAAGATTATCCATAATCCGAAGGATACTATCTGATGGCAACTCAATGTCCATCAGTTCTTCTTCAGCCACTACCTCAACACTCAACCCTTGAAGAGTCAATCCTTCACACATCACTTCCACCGCATGAGAAAGAGGAAGAAGATGTGTAAGAGTCATTTCCTCAGCAACCAAGGAATAAGAAAAAAGATTTTCTGAAACCTGACGCATCTGTTGCGCTTTCTGCTCAATAATCCCCAGATAATGTTGGAGCAAATCAGGCTCCATGTTTGGTTTATTCTTGATGATTTCAAGATAGAGTAAGATTGAGGTGACCGGTGTACGAAGATCGTGAGACATCTCTGTAATCACCTTCTGATTTTTCTTCACAATATCAGCCTCTGTCTGCACAAGATTTCGGAAAGACAGTCGCATACTCTCAACCCCCTGAGCCAAATCAGCCAGTTCGTCCCGCCCCTTCACATGGATCTGATAGTCAAGATTTCCACCTTCTAAAATCTCCAAATCATGACTCAGACGACGAATATCCTCTACCTTTCGACGAATTCCCAACAAAACAACGACTATTAGGAAGATAAAGGATAATATAATCACAAAAATCCTAGTATAGAGACGCAGTTGGTAACTATATATCCCTGTCACCATCACATCAGCCGCCCCATCCGCAAATTGGACTTGGGCGTAACCAATCCAAGATTCCTCAGACATTTCTATCCTGTTGGCTGACTCCTCCTTGTTAGGATCATTGGAGGTGAATACCTGAATATTGTCCTTGTAAATCTCCAAGGTTAAGATTTCCTGCTCCTTTACCCAGGCATCCAACTTCTTGCTATCACTTGTCGCTATTTTTTCCTTATCTACAAATTCTACTAGTTTGGAAATGTAGTGGGCATTTTGTTCCTCAACATATCTCCCATCATAGATATAATAATCTATCACGCTCATTCCAATCCGATCTAGCACAACATAACAGATTGCTGCCAATACCGAACTCAGCAATAATAAGCGCCCGAGTTGCACATAAATCGACGTATGCCCCTTATTCTCCCGTTTCAAACTTGTACCCTTTCCCCCAAACAGTCTTAATCCACTTTGGATTCTTAGGATCTTGCTCCATTTTAACCCTTAGCTTACGAATATGCACCATGACCGTACTATTGCAGTTGTAAAAATACAGATCATCCCATACACTCTCGTAAATATTCTGCGTTGAGAAGATCTTGCGAGGATGAGACATTAGCAATAGAAGAATCTGGTACTCAATTTCTGACAGCTCTATCTCTTTTCCATCCACAAAAACCTCATTGAAACGCTTATGAACCCTGACACCGCTCAATTCAATATAGGGAAGTTCTTCGCTTTCCACTCCCCCCTGACCCTGATAGACCTTAAACCGTCGTATCAAAGCCTTGACCTGTCCCAAAAGTTCCGAATAAGAAAATGGTTTTGTCAAATAGCTATCACCACCAACCATCAACCCAATTAACTTATCAGACTCCTGAGCCTTAGCGGATAGAAAAAGAATTGGAACCGTTGACTGCTTTCTAATTTGTTCGCAAGTCCGCAAACCAGACATGCCTGGCATCATCACATCCAAAATCACCAAATCAATCGTTGGTGTCAGATAGTCTAACCCTTCTTCACCACTGGCAGCCTCTTTTACTGAGAACCCCTCACTTTCTAATAATATCCTAACACCTTCACGAATACTAGCATCATCTTCTATGAGTAAAATGGTATCTTGCATCTTTTACCCCCACTTGTCTCTATGGTCTTTTCAATAGTTAGAATAGCATACCTCCCCCTCAACGTAAAGAAAAAACTGAACCCAGAACTCAACTGGACTCAGCAAATTTACATTTTATAGCAATATACGAGAGGGAGTGGACTAATTAGTTGCTACCAGATTTTTTAGTGGATGAGCTGGTAGTACTTTTCTCAGTACTTGATGATTTTGTATCCTTCTTCATATCTTTTTTAGTACTGGACTGCTCTGTTTTTTGAGAACTAGAATCCGTTTTTTTATTGTTCTTAGCACCACACGCAACCATTGTAGTAGCAAGCGCTGCAATCATTCCTAAAGCCATCATTTTTTTGCCGAAAGTTGTTGATTTCATTTGAAATCCTCCTTTGATTCATTAGTTTTTCGATGATAGTGATAAAGATAAAAATGTTGAGACTCTTGACTGACTAGAAATATAGGATAAGTCCATCATCCCCCTATCAATTATATCTGTCAATCTAGAAAGACCCACTACCAAAAATAGATTAGATTTTTGATACTTCTATTCTACCCCTCAAATCTTACCAGATTCTGAACAAATTCTTAACAATTCTAAAATCGACAAAAAACCGAGAACTTTCTACTTCCGGCTCAATAAACTAGCAGACTCCCAATGAGAAATAAAAAAATGACAAATCAACTCAATCCCCCATACCTTTCAAGCTTGAAAATTTGTCACCGTCACTCCCAACAAACGAATCCCTCTTTCTGCCTGCCCAACCTCTTCAAATAGCTGACGAATCTGATGTTCAATCACTTCCATCTGATCTGTCGCATCTTCCAAACTATGGCGTTTAGTCAAGGTTGAAAAATCTCCATAACGAATTTTAAGAACGATGGTTTTTCCCTTTTTACCATTTCTCACAAGACTAGCAACCACACGTTGACAAAGGCTGGCTAGCTCCTTTTGTGCATCTTCTTCTCGGTAAAGTAGCTTACGGTAAGTCTTTTCCTTACCGATAGACTTGCGAACACGATTGACCCTGACAGGAGCATTAGAAATCCCTCTAGCCCTCCGATAGAGGTCATATCCAAAACGACCAAAACGGTCAATCAACTCCATCTCAGGTAGTTTCAATAGATCAGCTCCTGTATAAACTTCCATAGCATGTAAGCGTTCAACCGTTTTCTTGCCGACTCCATGAAACTTTTCAACAGGCAAAGCAGCCAAAACACTAACCGCCTCTTCTGGCAAAATCAAGGTTAAGCCATGTGGCTTTTTCATATCAGAAGCGATCTTAGCCAAAAATTTATTATAAGATACCCCTGCCGAAGCAGTCAAATGTAGCTCGTTCCAAATATCGTACTGGATGAGCTTAGCAATCTTCACTGCCGAGCGAATGCCGAGCTTATTATCGGTCACATCTAGATAAGCCTCATCAATCGACATAGGCTCCACCAAGTCCGTATAGCGATAGAAAATATCTCGTACCTGCCCTCCAACCTCCTGATATTTTTCATAATTACCTGAGATAAAAATAGCCTGAGGACAGCGCTCATAAGCCTCTTTGGAGGACATGGCCGAATGAATCCCAAAAGCACGCGCCTCATAATTGCAAGTTGACACCACTCCTCGACCACCAGATAACCTAGGATCTGCACCGATGACGACCGGCTTTCCTTTCAAATCAGGATGGTCTCTCACTTCAATCGCAGCAAAAAAAGCATCCATGTCCACATGAATAATCTTGCGAGATAAATCATTGATCAATGGAAAAATTAACATGACTACCTTTTCTCCCCCAGTGCTTCAACTGGTTCCATTATACTATATTCTATAGGAAGTTTCAGCATTTGAGATTCCTTTATCAACCAAGATTACATACTAGCAATCCCTAAAATATTCCTTGCTCCATCTGTTTTTGCAGGCTGTACAAGAAATTTTCTGTGAAAATATCAACAAACATTTTCATGCCTTTTCATATTTGCTTGAAAGTTTTTTCATTTATTTTCAAGCATTTTTATCTTGTAGAAAGTGTTTTCAAATGGTATAATAATAGCATGTTGGTATTGATACCAAAATGTATAAAAGGAGAACCCTCATGTCAACAAACGTTAAAACAAAAAATGTTACTGAAGACATTTTCGCCCAAGCCTGGGAAGGCTTTAAAGGTACAGACTGGCAAGACAAAGCAAGCGTAACACGCTTTGTACAAGCTAACTACACTCCATACGATGGAGACGAAAGCTTCCTCACAGGCCCAACTGAGCGTTCACTTCATATCAAAAAAATCATCGAAGAAACAAAAGCAGGCTACGAAGACACTCGCTTCCCAATGGACGTAGATCGTGCAACTTCTATCGCTGACATCCCTGCTGGTTTCATTGACAAAGAAAACGAGCTCATCTTTGGTATCCAAAACGACGAACTCTTCAAACTAAACTTCATGCCACGTGGTGGTATCCGTATGGCTGAAACAACGCTTGTTGAAAACGGTTATACTCCAGACCCGCTACTCCATGAAATTTACACAAAACATGCAACAACTGTAAACGACGGTATCTTCCGCGCCTACACTGCTGATATTCGCCGAGCTCGCCACTCACACCACGTTTCTGGTCTTCCAGACGCTTACTCACGTGGTCGTATCATTGGTATGTACGCTCGCTTGGCTCTCTATGGTGCAGACTACTTGATGGAAGAAAAAGTAGCCGATTGGAATGGCATCACTGAGATTGACGAAGAGTCTATCCGCCTCCGTGAAGAAATCAACCTCCAATATCAGGCGCTCCAACAAGTTGTTCGCTTGGGTGACCTCTACGGCGTTGATGTTCGCAAGCCTGCGATGAACACCAAAGAAGCGATCCAATGGACAAACATCGCCTTTATGGCAGTATGTCGTGTGATCAACGGTGCAGCAACTTCACTCGGTCGTGTGCCAATCGTTCTTGACATCTACGCAGAACGTGACTTGGCTCGTGGTACATTTACAGAGTCAGAAATTCAAGAATTCGTTGACGACTTCGTATTAAAACTTCGTACAGTGAAATTCGCTCGTACAAAAGCCTTCGACGAAATCTACTCTGGTGATCCAACCTTCCTGACAACATCTATGGCTGGTATGGGTAACGATGGTCGTCACCGTGTGACTAAGATGGACTATCGCTTCCTCAACACCCTTGACAACATCGGCAACTCTCCAGAGCCAAACTTGACAGTTCTCTGGTCAGACCAACTTCCGTACGCATTCCGCCGCTACTGTATGGCCATGAGCCACAAACACTCTTCTATCCAATATGAAGGTGTAACGACAATGGCAAAAGACGGCTACGGTGAAATGTCATGTATCTCTTGCTGTGTATCACCACTTGATCCAGAAAGTGAAGACCAACGCCACAACATCCAGTACTTCGGTGCGCGTGTAAACGTCCTTAAAGCCCTTCTTTCAAGCTGGAACAACGGTTATGACGATGTTCACAAAGACTACAAAGTATTTGACGGTGTTGAGCCAAACACTTCTGAAATCTTCGACTACGATCAAGTTATTGCCAACTTTGAAAAAGCTCTTGACTGGCTGACAGATACCTATGTCGATGCCATGAACATCATCCACTACATGACAGATAAGTACAACTACGAAGCTGTACAAATGGCCTTCTTACCAACGCACCTCCGTGCAAACATGGGCTTCGGTATCTGTGGTTTTGCCAATACTGTTGACTCATTGTCAGCAATCAAATACGCACAAGTAAAACCAATCCGTGACGAGGATGGCTTTATCTACGACTACGAAGTAACAGGTGACTTCCCACGTTACGGTGAAGATGATGACCGTGTAGATGACATCGCAAAATGGCTTATGGAAGCATTCTTCTCACGCTTGAACAAGCATAAACTCTACAAGAATGCTGAAGCAACTGTGTCTATCTTGACCATTACTTCAAACGTTGCCTACTCCAAACAAACTGCGAACTCACCAGTTCACCGCGGCGTATTCCTCAACGAAGATGGCTCTGTCAATACTTCTAAGGTAGAATTCTTCCCACCAGGTGCAAACCCAACTTCTAAATCACGTGGCGGTTGGTTGCAAAACTTGAATACCCTTTCTAAGCTCAACTTCAAGCACGCTAATGACGGTATCTCCTTGACAACTCAGGTTTCTCCAAAAGCACTTGGTAAGACCTTTGATGAGCAAGTCAACAACCTAGTAACCATTCTTGACGGTTACTTTGAACAAGGTGGTCAGCACGTTAACTTGAACGTTATGGACTTGAATGATGTGTATGACAAGATTATGGCTGGCGAGGATGTAATCGTACGTATCTCTGGATACTGCGTAAATACTAAATACCTCACTAAAGAACAAAAAACTGAATTGACACAACGTGTCTTCCACGAAGTTCTTTCAATGGATGACCACGCTGCCGAAGTGTCAGGTCAAGCTTAATATCACAAAAGAACTCGCAGTTTAAAACTGTGAGTTCTTTTTTATCCTCAGATTCCATCAATCACAGACAGACAGCACCATCATATAGGTAATGCCACCTACTTTCTCAACATCTATAAGTTGAAAAACCACTAGTATATGAGCTTATTTACTGAAAACCATCTGATTTTTCATACAACTTATGGTATAATTGAAGTGCAGAAAAGTTTCCCATCTATAGGGATGTGAGGAGATAGCTGTTACAGCAATACAGCCTCATAAAGACGGTGGCTCTAACTTCTGAAAGGTAGGTGATGCCCATGGGCGATTCATCAAAATCTGACGGAAAGGAGGAGCTTTAAGTTGACAGGCTTTGAAGTAACGCAGCTTATCCTAGGTTTTGCCAGTTTTACTGTCGCCCTAGTCAGTCTGTGCTACAAAATTTTCAAAGACGACAACAAAAAATAACCGTCTAAACTTTGGCCAGTTAACGGTTATTTTTTGAATAACTATTAGAAAGCCACCGTCTTAATCGGTTCTGCTAGAGCAGTTGTTTGCGCAACTGCTTTTTCTATCTCCATTATACTCCAAGGGGGAAAAATAGTCAAATGATAAAAAATTTAAATGTAAAAACAATATTTTTCATGAAAACATACTATAATAAGTATCGCAGAAAAGTTTCCCATCTATAGGGATGTGAGGAGATAGCTGTTACAGCAATATAACCTCATAAAGACGGTGGCTCTAACTTCTGAAAGGTAGGTGATGCCCATGGGCGATTCATCAAAATCTGACGGAAAGGAGGAGCTTTAAGTTGACAGGCTTTGAAGTAACGCAGCTTATCCTAGGTTTTGCCAGTTTTACTGTCGCCCTAGTCAGTCTGTGCTACAAAATTTTCAAAGACAACAACAAAAAATAACCGTCTAAACTTTGGCGAGTTAACGGTTATTTTTTGAATAACTATTAGAAAGCCACCGTCTTAATCGGTTCTGCTAGAGCAGTTGTTTGCGCAACTGCTTTTTCTATCTCCATTATACTCCAAGGGGGAAAAATAGTCAAATGATAAAAAATTTAAATGTAAAAACAATATTTTTCATGAAAACATACTATAATAAGTATCGCAGAAAAGTTTCCCATCTATAGGGATGTGAGGAGATAGCTGTTACAGCAATATAACCTCATAAAGACGGTGGCTCTAACTTCTGAAAGGTAGGTGATGCCCATGGGCGATTCATCAAAATCTGACGGAAAGGAGGAGCTTTAAGTTGACAGGCTTTGAAGTAACGCAGCTTATCCTAGGTTTTGCCAGTTTTACTGTCGCCCTAGTCAGTCTGTGCTACAAAATTTTCAAAGACAACAACAAAAAATAACCGTCTAAACTTTGGCGAGTTAACGGTTATTTTTTGAATAACTATTAGAAAGCCACCGTCTTAATCGGTTCTGCTAGAGCAGTTGTTTGCGCAACTGCTTTTTCTATCTCCATTATACTCCAAGGGGGAAAAATAGTCAAATGATAAAAAATTTAAATGTAAAAACAATATTTTTCATGAAAACATACTATAATAAGTATCGCAGAAAAGTTTCCCATCTATAGGGATGTGAGGAGATAGCTGTTACAGCAATATAACCTCATAAAGACGGTGGCTCTAACTTCTGAAAGGTAGGTGATGCCCATGGGCGATTCATCAAAATCTGACGGAAAGGAGGAGCTTTAAGTTGACAGGCTTTGAAGTAACGCAGCTTATCCTAGGTTTTGCCAGTTTTACTGTCGCCCTAGTCAGTCTGTGCTACAAAATTTTCAAAGACAACAACAAAAAATAACCGTCTAAACTTTGGCGAGTTAACGGTTATTTTTTGAATAACTATTAGAAAGCCACCGTCTTAATCGGTTCTGCTAGAGCAGTTGTTTGCGCAACTGCTTTTTCTATCTCCATTATACTCCAAGGGGGAAAAATAGTCAAATATGACATTAACCACTGAGTTGTTGAAAGGTGGGAGATGAGCTTGTGAGGCAAGCTTCTCTTATCAGTTGTACTTTTCTACTGTACATAGATGGACTGTCTGTATCAAACGCTCTTTACAAAAGGATGTAGCCCCCAGCCATAAGGATGATAAATACGCTGAAATTGTGACAGACAGAGCGCAGGGGCTAATAGTTTACTCTATTTCTAACTCTTTGTCAAATGGCTTTTCTGGCTGGGACTACGCTTGAAATAGGGGTGACATACTAGGTAATAAATGCGTAATGATACCGATAACAATGCTTGTTTAAAGGTTTTGTGCGGGGTGTAAAGACATATACAACAATAAAATCTACAGATTATCTACAGATAGTCTACACAAAAAAAACAGATATAACAGGATCAAACTCCTATAAAAGTTCGGTTTTTGTGATACAATATGGATATATTACGAAAGAATAAAGGTACAACGTATGAACTCTAGAAGTATTATAAAGCTGTCATGTAGAGCAGCTCTGCTCACCTCCCTAATGGCAGGTTCTTTTTATGTCTCAACACCCGTGTTGGCGAATAATCATCAAAATACGCACAATGAACGAAATAAAGTTATTTCTAAGGATGAGGCAGCAAGTAATCTAGCTAAGGTAATAGTTGACAAAGAAGTTGATAAAAATGATGAAGTAAAGAAAAAAATTACAGATGCTATTTCCAAGTTGAAGCCGGAAACATTACGTGAGCTTTATAAGGATGGAGGAATTGATTTTCTCGGTGTTCTAGTAAGTGGTGATCGTGAAGCTTTGCAGAAACTTCGCCAGATGGTCCTTGAAGATATTGGTAAGAGATTTGCTGATGGTAAACTAGGTGAAATACCTGAGAACTACGAGCGAATTAAACAAGAGCTTGAAGAGCTTAAAAAACAAGCAGAAAATTTTGATAAACTACGTGATGATTTTAAACATAAGTTCGAAGAAGCTCAAAAAGAAAAAACAGAGCTTGAGAACAAAATCAAGCAGCTCGAACAAGGGAAAAAAGATTTGGAATCTCTTCGTGAAGAATTGAGGGAAGATTTAGAACTATTTAAACAAAAGGATCAGGATGGACTAAGAAAACGCATAGTAGATTTACAAGAACAATTACAGAAACAGAAAGAAGAGACTCAACAAAAGATTGGTGAACTAGAACAACAACTATCCGAAGCCAAACAAAAAATTGAGGAGGCTCAGGGTGAATCTATAAAAATTCATCAAGAAAAGAGTGAATTAGAAGCTAAAAAAGAAGACTTGCAAAAACAATTAGACGAATTAAAGAAAAAACTTGATTCAACCACTCAGGAAAATGATAAACTCAAGGAAGAAAGACAACGACTTATTGATGAAAATACTGAGCTCCTGAAAAAATTATCAGATTCAGAACACCAACTTGACAAACTCAAGGAAGAAAAAGAAAAACTAGAAAAAGAGCAGAAAAATCTTGAAAAACTCTTGAAAGAAAGCGGCAAATCCGACCTTATCAAGAAAAACCTTGAATTGACAGAGGAAGTTGATCGCTTGAAGAAAGAGAAAGCAAATCTGGAGCAAGAGTTGGCCAAGGCTAAGCAAGAGCTAGAAAAATTGCGCCAAGGCAAACAAGAAGATCAGTCTGAGAAAGAGAAGCAGCTAGAAGCTGAGGTACAACGTCTCACGAAGGAACTGATTGACAAGGAAAATAAACTCACTGAAAGAGCTCAACAACTCGCAGAGAGCCAAGAAAAAGTCAATAAACTCGAAGCGGATAAGGAAGCTCTCAGCAAGCAAATTGAAGACCTTAAGAAACAGTTGGCAGACTTGGAAGACAAGATTAAGACACTCGAAGCGGATAAGGAAGCTCTCAGCAAACAAGTTGAAGACCTTAAGAAACAACTGGCAGAGTCTGAAGGTAAAGTTAAGACACTTGAAGCAGATAAGGAAAAACTCAACAAACAAGTTGAAGACCTTAAGAAACAGTTGGCAGAGAGAAAACCTCAGACTCCAGATACTGACCCAAGTCGTCCTCAAGTGCCAGAGGTGAAACCTCAACGCCCTCAAGTGCCAGACACTGACCCAAGTCGTCCTCATGTACCAGATGTAGATCCACACTCTCCTAAGGTGCCGGATGTGGACCCACAACACCGTCCTCATGTACCGGACACTGATCCACAACGCTCACCAAAATCAAAAGAAGAAATGTCTCCACGTGAAGATAAGCCAATGGTAAAACCTGAAGGTACACCAAAACCAGGTGGTAAGAAAACTGAAATCCTTCCAGTACCAAGCCATAAGAGACATCCAGAGGCAACTGAAAAAGTGCAGGGAGAGACCAAACGTCCAGCACCAAGACAAATGGCTTCTAAAGCCCAAGCTAAGACCTTGCCAAATACAGGTGATGCACCATCTATGCTTGCATGGCTGGGAAGTGGCTTGCTAGGACTCCTAGGCGTAAGCCGCATGAACAGAAGAAACAAAAAATAAAGTTTCTGCATAGGGTGATGTACTATCACTTCTTGTATCATGAATAATCGCAAAGAGGTCGGGACAATAGTCCGATTTCATATATAAAAAGCGAACAAAACCAGTTTTCTGACAATCAGAATCTTGGTTTGTTCGCTTTTTCTGTTCAATTCTAGGTCTAAAGGACTTAATAATTGAGATTTTCAAAATTGAAAATCTTTTTGTCCCAAGCTTTTTGGCGTTGGATGATGGACATCTTTCATAATTTTGAGGCGTTAAAAATGGTTGGGCAACTTGGGTCAACAGCTTGACAGACCAGTATTTTCTTCCCTTTTTATTCAAGCAGACCATAACATCAATGCTTTAAGATGGCTGCTGATGGGTTGATATTCTTCTGACATGGCTTCTGCAAATGGTTGGATAGACCACAAATTACACCGTTCATCTAAAAAATCCCTCAACTACCGCAGTAGTTGGGGGATTTGATATTCTTGTATAGGTATTTACTTTTGCAAATAGCTGGTACTTGAATGCTAGTCGAGTTGAGGACGGGTATAGTAGGTGGCTTGGCAACATCTCACTACTACCATTCCCGTGCCTTGCACCTCTTTCTCCGACTGACACTACGAGTGAGTTACATTAAATGTAAATTCTTGTCTTACGTAAGGTAAGGCTATTGTCTGCTCTTTCTTAGAGGATTAGGTGACTATTCTTGAGCACCTTGCTCTGAGAATCGGATACAGAAAATCATGCAATGATTTTCCTGATACATCTCGTATTCGAACTGATGTCTTGTCAGGATGCGGTCAACAATATAAAGTCCTAAGCCTGTACCGCCATCTTGGCGATTGCGGCTAAAATCTGGTCGATAGAACAGTTGAAAAATTTGCTTCATTTGTTCTTCTGTAAGGACTTGAGCAATTTCATTGCGGATGGTCAACTGGTTGCCTGTAAGGGTTAGGTCAATTTTTCCTCCCTCAGGTGTATAGCGAAAGGCATTGTCTAGGAGATTTTTTAAGGCTTTTTCCAAGTAAATCTTATCTGCTGTGACGGATAATTCTTCTAGCGAAACAGCAAATTGATGTTGCTTGATAAGGGCTAATGTCTCGTAGGCGGGCAAAAATCCTTCCAACATTTCTTTTAGGGAGAAAGTAGCGCCATCTGATTGGAGGAGCATGGTTACCTTGGAAACTTCTAAAATAGACTGAACTAGTTTGGACTGTTCTTGCAAGATATCGTGGCATTTTCTTAAATATTTATCCCTGTCCTTAAAATCACCCACTCCATACATCATTCCTTCAACAATCCCCATCATACTGGCGATAGGGGTTTTGAGTTCGTGAGAGGTCATGCGAAAGAACTCCGACTTTTGCTTTTCTCGCTCAATCACTTGTTGTTTTTCAATCTCTAGATGCTCAATACTGGTGAGTAGATTGTTATACAGACTGTTAATATCTTTTGCCAAGTTGGAAACCTCGTCCCGGCCACGACTGTCACAGGCTAGACCAGGTTCTAAGGATTGCATGCGCCGAGTTTGTGTGGAAAGGATTTGAATTCGCTTGGTGGATAAACGACTGTAGATAAAGGCCGCAAGACCTGCAAGGACGAGGAAAATCAGGGTGACAAATGGATAGAGCGTCAAGAGGAACTGAGTGATATTGGTTAGAGAGGGAAAGATATATTGACCGCTCAGGATAAATAGCTCACCATCCTTCGCTGTAACTGTTTCTGTCCAAACACCGATTTCGTTCATATCTGCTTCTACTTTATCTTCAACCTCTGCCTTGTAAAGACTTAGGGCTTCTCTGCTAGGATAAACAGGATTTCCATTTCTACTAGATAGGGAGAAAAAAAGAGCGTCGTACTTTTTATCTAGCCTTTCTAGAGTGGCAATCATCTCCTCTTTCGATTGATTGTTCAACTCTTGGACAACTTGGTCGTATTGGATTTCAAGTACTTGCTTTTGGGTTTGATTGTAATAAATTGGTAAGGTGTAATAAGAGATTCCTAGTAGGAATAGAGCGGTCAAGACTAAGGTGATACTTAAGCCTATAAACTGTTTTCTAGCTATGTTCATGTTCATTTTCTTCTTCCTCGATCTTGTAACCTCTTCCAACTAGGGTTACTAGAGGAATTTGAGGCACTTTCTTGCGGATGTTTTTGATATGATTGTCTAGAATACGTCCTTCCAATTCGGTATAGCCCCAAATAGCATTCATAAGCTGGTCACGAGTTACTAATTTCCCCTTGTGTTTTGCTAGCATTTCCAAAACTTCGTACTCTGTTTTAGTGAGTGGAAGCGTTTCATTATCAACGTAGACTTCCGATGCTTCCAAATCAATGACAACGCCACTGATTTCGATAATGTTAGCGGTTTCACTTTGACGAAAAACATTTTCGATTCTCTTCATCAAAATAAGAGGGGAAAAGGGTTTAACGACATAATCACTAATGAGGTGGTTGAAGCTAACAAGCTGAGTATACTCATCATCCATAGCTGTTAGCATTATGACAGGCACTTGAGAAGTTTTACGGATCTTTTTCAGTATATCCAAGCCGCTAACATTTGGAACCATAATATCCAAGATGATTAGATCAAATTTTTCAGTCTCAAAATACTCCAAAGCTTTTTGTCCGTCAAGACAGGAAACAATTTCGTACTGATGCTCTTTTAGAAACTCAGCGAGAACTTGGTTGATAACGGCATCATCTTCAACTATTAAAATACGTGTCATAAATTTCTCCTTCTACTAAAAAGTTTACTCTATGTCAACAATTATACCCTAAAATGATAAACCTTACTAGTCGTCTGTTTAAAAAATCACTAAATGTTCGTAAAAAAAATATATAACTGGTAAAGTTTATGGTCTATACGTCTGTTATTGCCTTTCTTACGGTTTTTTGAGAGGCAGTAGGTATGGGGGTATTACTTCGTATCTTTTCCGCTCTTATGAAGAGTCTACAGCGTTTTTCTCATAGAGAAGGGCTGATTATTGGAATTGATAGGCGATATTCTTTAAGAAGGACAAGAAAGAGAGGACGAGTTGTCCTCTCTTGGTACTTGTCTTTATGGGATTATTATAATTGATGGGAGAGAGATCGTTGTGTATCTCATTTGATAAGTGGCGCTTTATTTTTTATTTTTTCTGATATAAGCTACTCCCATCAATCCAATCAAACCAGCGCCCAGCCATGGGAATACAGATGGTGCTTCGCCTGTATCTGGTAGGTGCTTGGTAGTAGACTTGGCTGGTTTGCTTGTTTGCATTGTCGTTGATTGTGAAACTTTGGATGAATCCACGTGCGGTCTTGCAGCCTGACTTGCTCCTACTTGTGGTACTGCCGCTTTGATTTTTTCTGATGTGCTTGGTGCTGATTCTGGTCGTAGTGGCAATACTTCGATAGGTTTTAGCTCACCTTGTGGCTTCGGCATTCCTTTTGGTTTCTCGTCCTTAGGCAATTCAATGTGCGGAATTCTGAGCTGTGGTCTGTTGAGCTTAGGAGTATTTTTCGGTGCGTCAACCTCAGGTTTTATAGGAACTATCGGTACTGCTATCAGCTCGCCTTGGGTCTTTGGCTTATCAGGCTTCGGTTGCTCAGGTACCACAGGGGCTGTGTCTGGATTCATCGGTAGAACGGGTGCTGGCATAATCCTGCGCTCTGGCTGTTCAGGTTTCAACTGATCAGCTTTCGGTGGGGTTACATTTGGCACCAATGGTAAGACCGGTGCTGGTTTCAGCTCATCTTTTGGTCTGTCAGGTTTCGGTTGTTCGGGAATTGCTGGCGATGTCTCTGGCACCAATGGTAAGACTTTGATTGATTCCAACTGGCGTTTTTGCTCACCTGTTGCTGGAGGGGTCGACTGCATTGGCAAGGCTGGTTTTGGTTTTATCTCATTGCTTGGTGGCGCCTCGACCTTAGGTTTTTCTAAAGGGGTTGGTAGCTGAGGGGTTGGTTGTTTTGGTGCGGGAGTAATGATGGCTCCGCCATTTGTCAAGCCACCGTTCCCCCCGGCTGACCCTGGGAAATGTGGATTTGGAATATTCCCCTTTGGCACCTCTCCCTTGAAACGGTACCAACTTGCCGTCAATCCTCCAAACTGATTTATTCCTGCTAACAAAGGTAGGTCATAAGGGTTGATGGTGCTAGCATCTGGAACTTTGAGTTTAAAAGTGAAGGTGCCGGTACCACTTATAGCGTAAAAAACACCACTAGCTAAGTTAACAAGAGTTTGGAATTGCTCTGGAGAAAAGCCTTGTTTATCCACACCAGCCCAAGAAACATGCCAATCCCATTCTTCTTTAAACCATTTAGAATCTTCTTTCTGATCTGCTTTCCAATATTTCTTAGACTCTCCTCCGTCACGCTTAAAATCTGAGAATTTAACATTTTCAAATGCCCCTGAAGGACTAGTGATTTCTTCTTGAACCTCTACTCCCTTAGGAAAAGCAAAGACAATCCTTGGACCATTCCAAGTCTCATTCTTTTTATTAACCGTCACCGCCCAGTTAACTATAGTTTCCTTCTTTGCCTCATCTCTTATATAGCTGGTCGTGTAATCAATGCTACCATCTACATTTTTCTCATCTTCGCGATAAGCCATATTGACCGTCTTGGATTGCTTAGTAGTGGGGGTAGAGTTTTCACTGATTGTTAGGCTGTCAGCCACTACTGAGGTATTCACAGCTTCTGAGGTATTCTTAGCCTCGCTGAGAGGGAATTGCTGGCTGCTTGAGGTGGGTGCCGCAGTAGAACTGATTGTTGAAGAGGGTGTGGATGATGGGGTTGAAGATTGGGATGAAGTATCTTGAGAGATACTGTGAACAATCGTTGTGTCACTTCCTGCAACTCCGAGACCAGAAGTTACTTGTGTCGCTCCGTCCGTCCCACTGGAAGGGGAAGTCTCTTGAGCCTGTACATTCTGCGCGGATGTTATCGCTAACAAAATCGTCCCAAGCATAACTGAGCCGACTCCTACCTGCAGCTTCCTGATACTGTAACATTGTTTTCTTGCACGTTTCATCATATAACTACCTCCTCATATCGTATTTAGTGCAGTTCGCTACTGCCAAAGCCCAAGCAACTCGCTTAGCACTGGAGTCACCTTTGACTCCTCGGCATTATCATTATCTTATATAAACAACTCCTTTTGTAAAATGAGTCCCTAGAGTAGACTCGAATAGATTTAGGGCATAAGTGTATCCCTATGCCCTATAAAATCTATCATTTGTAATCGTATCTTTTCCGTGAAAAGTTAGGTAGATAGAATAGCTTACAATCCTAATCTAACTCGTTAGAGAGAAACTGTAGAAAAGTGGAAAGATACGATCACAGGTATAGGTTTTTTCTATACCCTATTTTTTTTAAAAAACTATTTAGTTTTTCTCTTTTTTGTGAAAGCCAAGCCTAGCAATCCAAGCATTCCGCTTCCTACCAAGGTGAGGATAGATGCTGCTTCACCTGTATTTGGTAACTGCTTGCCACCAGATTTAGCTGGAGCGCTTGATTGAATAGCTCTTGGTTGTTGTTGAACCTTAGCTACTTCTTCCTTAGGTGATGGAAGCTGTGGTGCTTGAGACTGTGGTACTTGTACTTGTGGTACTTGTGGCACTTGTGCTTCTGGTACTTGTGCTTCTGGCGTTGCTTTCTTCGGCTTGCCTGGTACCACTTTCATTGATTTATCCATCTCAAGTTTTTCTGGTTCTGGTATAGATGGTTTGTCATCTGGTTTTGGTGCCACTTCTGGTTTAGATGGTACAGATGGTTTCTCACCTGGTTTTGGTGCTACCTCTGGTGTAGATGGTACAGATGGTTTCTCATCTGGTTTTGGCGCTACCTCTGGTTTAGATGGTACAGATGGTTTGTCATCTGGTTTTGGTGCTACCTCTGGTGTTGATGGTTTTTCTGGTTGAGGTGTTACTTGTGGCTTGAGACCTTTCTTAGTCAAGGTCAAAGTAACTGTTGTGACACCTTCGCTATCTTTACTATCTTCACGCTTCACATCATAGGTGTCGGCGAAGCCTTTTTCCAAGTCTTCGATTTCTTTCTTGAACTTCTGTTCATTATAGAATGGATAGCTTACCGTGCTAGTTCCATCTTCTCCAACTGTTTTAATAAATATATTTGCCTTAAACTTACTAAACAGTAATATAACTCCATCCGGTCTATCAAGTCGATCAAAGTATGGATACTTATCCTTATTAGAAGCTACAGTCTCCTCCACAGCCTGCTCTAATTCTTCTTTTGTTTTGATTTGACCTTCTTTTACCTTTTCAACCTTATCACTATCTTCTAACTTATAAGCAAGAACTAAGGCTGTAGTTGTTCCACTATTTACATTTGAATGTCCTGACGGTGAGCTTTGAGGTTGAGCTTGAGGTTTAGCCTTTAGTGGAGCTGATTTAGGTGTTTCTTCTGGTTTTGATTTTGGAGTTGGTTGAGGCTGGTCTTGCACTCGTGGCAGTGGTATTGGTGTTTCTTCTGGCTTAGGCTCTTCTTTCTCATTACCTTTTTCTGGGACATGTATCCTTGGATCTTCTACCTCGGGACGGTCACCGTTTCCATAGATATATGCGCCACCTAAATTTAGACCTAAATGTTTTCCTCCATGACCAGAACCATCTGGACCAGCTAAAGACTCAACCTTTGTTTTACCACCATCTCCCAAACCATCCTGAGTGCCTCCATCAAGCAACCTTGGTGTTCTAGGAGCCTCATCATCAACCTGCGGTTTTCTATCATCCCCTGGATTTCGACGGCCTCCTCCGTCCGGTGTTAGACTCATAATTTGTGGTCCATTCTTGCCTTGGATACCATCAGTGAGACCTAAACCGCCTCCCTGCCCTATAACACTATCCTCTGCTTTCGCAGCTCCTGCGGTCAAAAGGATAGTCGCTAGCAATACCGAGCCGACTCCCATCTGTGTCTTACGAAGACTGTAACGTTGTTTCTTTGTTGACTTATCCATTATGAATAATTCCTCTCTTATACTATCTTTGATATACTTTCATACATTTCTTGCTTGGAGTTCAGGATAGAGAAAATATGGCGATTAACCTGATGTTTCCTCTACCCTACTCGTCAGAAATGGGTTATTTCTTTCTCTTTCTCATATAGACAACTCCTAGCATTCCCAACAAACCACTACCTAACCATGGGAGAATGGATAATCCATCACCTGTATTTGGCAACTCTTTGGCACCAGCTTTGGCTTGAGGACTTGATTGCGTTGCTTGTGGTTGCTCAGCTCGTGGCTGTTCAACCTTCGGTGCTTCTACTTTTGGTTGCGCTGATACAGATGGTACCGGGCTTGGTTTTATTGGTTCCACTGGCAGAGGTTTGATCTCATCTTGTTGTTTCGGTGTCACCTCTGGTTGTTGTCCTAACTTCGGCTTCTCAGCTTTTGGTTTGTCCATTTTTGGCGACTCCGGTGCAGATGAGTCCGGTTTCAGCGGTAATACCGGTGACGGCATTATTTCGCCTTTCGGTTGCTCCGGTTTCCTTGGTAGGGCAGGAGCTTTATCCGGCGCCGGTGGTGTTGGGTCTGGTTTCATAGGTAACTCCGGTATAGGTATTATTTCATCCTGTGGTTTCGGTGTTACCTCTGGCTGTGGCACTTCCATCTGAGGTTGTTCATTCTGTGGGATGTCCCTCTTCGGTGCCTCTGGCAGAGATGGGCTTGAGTCCGGTTTCATTGGCGGAACCGGAGCTGGCTTCATTTCACCTCGTGGCTTCTCTGCTGGTGGGAGTTCTACCCGTGGTTCCTCACCTTTCGGTCTATTTTCCTCAGGTCTTCCTTCCGGCTTCATCGGTGGAGTTGGCATTGGTATCATCTCGCCTTTCGGCTGAGATGGTGCCGGCGGTGTCACTCGTGGTTGTTCCGGAGGGGTAGGTGCCGGTTTCTTCGGTACCTCTGGCACCTTAGGTACAGATGGCTCTGGCCTTGGTCCTGGAAGAATCTTGGCTGTACCATCACCTAGACCATTCGTACCTTTATCTGGGAATTGCGGTTTTTGAACACCCTCTTTCGGAACTTCTCCTTTGAAGCGGTACCAATGTGACCAACTAAACTGGTTAATTCCTGCCAGCAAGGGCATGTTGAAAGGATTTACATCACTATTATCCGGAACTTTTATCTTAAAAGTAAATGTTCCTTCTCCTTTGATAACATTTATGATACCTGATGCGATTGTTATGTTGAGTAGTGTTTCAAACTTGTCAGAGGTCAGTTTATGATTCTCTGCTCCCGACCAGTATACATGCCGATACCATTCAGCATTATAGTCATTTAAGTCTGTGCTTCTTTCAGATTTCCAGTAACTCTGGTCTTCGCCATTACCGCCACGTTTAAAATCTGAAAACTTGAAGTCTTTAAACACATCTGAGGTGCTTTCAATATCTTCTTGAACCTCTACGCCCTTGGGAAAAGCAAAGACAAATCTCGGATTGGTCCATGACTCATCCTTCTTATTGATTGTCACCGCCCACTTGACGATGGTTGCCTTATTCTCTGCATCCCTATCATAGGACAGTTCATAATCAACACTGCCGTCCACCTCTTTGACATCTTCCCGATAAGCCATGCTGACCGTAGTTGATTGCTTACTGCTAGGTAGAGAATTTTGCTTACCGGCTTGACCATTCGTCAGTGATATGTTGCTAGCTTCGCTGAGCAGGGAAGTAGAAGAAGCAGATGACTGGTGACCCAGCCCCAACCCTGAAGAAGGTGTTCTTTCTGATGTGGATGCTGAGGTGTCCAGTGCTCCTGCTGGCAGAGCGGAAGTTCCTGCCGAAGGTGACTGATTGTCTTTTGATGAGGCACTAGAATTAGCCTCTGCATCTCCTCCTTTCCCGCTAGAATCAGAGGGGTGCCCTGATCCATTTTGTTCACTCAAGGAGGAGGTTGTTGGCATCCCCTGCTCTTGAGCTTGAACGCTTTGCATCGGTGTTCCTGCAAGTAGAATTGTCCCGATAATGACCGAGCCAGCTCCTACATGTAGCTTCCGAATACTATAACGCCGGTGCTTTTTGTATTTCATTACTTGAATCGAGTACCTCCTATCCAATCACGATCACAAAAAGGCGATAGTGATAGCAAATTTTACAACTCTAGTATACACCAATTAAGAAAGCGCATTCTATCGTCTTTCTATTCTTTGTCTATTTTTTATCTATTCATAAAAATATTGGCTTTTTGCCTGATGACAGTGGGTATATTTTCGGAGTCAACCACCGTCATCTTCCCTCTTCCTATGGTCACATTGACCCATCAAAAAAGCCCCCAACTATCGCTGTAGTTGGGGGCTTTTTTCGACTGATTGATAGGACAATCATCTCTGCTGAGAGGAGAGCTAACAATCTTCTGCTGCTTCTTTTTCCAATGTCTGACGAATCAGAGCCATAATTTGATTTCTATCTTGTTTCCATTGGGTTCGTTCATCCCTTTCAAAGGTTCGATTGGATAGGAAAATGACTGCTTGTTGTAGGGGGCGATTGTACATGATAAAGGTCCCTGTATAGCCTGTATGCGATAACCAACTCCCCTTCTTATCCCAAGCTAGCGAACGCTCACGTTTTTCATCAAAACCATAGTCTCGGGTCAACTCAGCCGCAAAATCTTCTGTCAGGTACTGCTCCAAAAAGATTTGCAAGTCCTCAATCGTTGAAAACAGTCCTGCACTACCTGCATGATGTCCCAAGACTCGTGCCTTAGGATCATGAACCACGCCAGCCTTTGCTCCTCGAACAGTTGGTACAGCTTCTGAAACTGGACCAAAGGAAGTTTGCATCATGCCAAAGGGCTGAAAAATATGCCGCTGAAACAGCTTGTCTAGCGACTCGTCTGTCAGCTCTTCCAACAAAAAGCCTAGCAGGAGAAAATTGAGGTCGGTATAGAAAAAATGCCTATCGTCGGTCACCTTGATCTGTAAAATGGCTTCTTTGAGTTGATCGGCAGTCAGGCTATCTCGGTGGGGGATAAAGGGATCAATGCCACTAGTATGGGTCAGGAGTTGTCGGATGGTTACTCGGCTATCAGCAAAGGCTGGATAGTACGACTGCAAGGTCCTATCTAGCTCCAAAGCTCCGCTATTTACCAAAAAAATCGCAAGAGTCCCTACCCCGACCACTTTGGAAACAGAGCCTAGGTCATAGGTCAAGCTCGGTTTGACTGGTTGTTGGCCATCCAGGGTCCCTAGATAATATTCCTGCCACTTTCCCTTAGAAAAAAGAGCCAGACTGGCTCCGGGATAGACTCCTTGTTCAATCTGCTCTAGAATGTTGTCAATAATCACCTGTCTCATTTTTCAAACCAACATTCGATGCCGCTAGGGTCTACTGTCTGGATAAAGGTTTCTTTCCTGTCTTTAAAGAATGGATCTGTCAAGCGACTTTCCAAATCTGTCCAAGCAAAGCTCTGTTCTACTGGGAAACGCACGCTGTCCAAATCCCAGACCTGTTCTGCAGGTGCCAGCAAGTCTACTCCTTCTGCTTGAACAAAGCGTAAGAAGGTCTGGTTGGGCAGGATGGCTTGGTAAAAGGCTTGACTGGTACTTGGTTGTGGGGTATTGATCCAGATGGATTCTACAGTAAAGGTAGTCAGACCTGAAAATTCTTCCTGAGCAATAAAGGGAACAGGAGGTAGTATCTCTTTCAAGTCAGCAACTGAGTCCTCAGCATAGAGTAAGAAAGTATCTCCTTCGGGAGATACCGCTTCAAATGCATAGCCATTTTGCCCTTGATAGAGTTTGCTAAAGGGAGTTCCTTGGGCTAACAAGGTCTCAATTTCTGAGGCATTATCTACTTTTATCACGATTTTGTTTAGTTTTTTAGTCCCTCTAACAGCACGTGTCCTTGTTCCTGGTGACTCCATCAAGACGAGCTTGACTTCTGAACTGTCCCCCAACTCAGCAAAGGGACCATCTTCCAATTTGTTTTTCATTCCTAGATGTTCTTCTAAAAATACTAGGTTGATAGCTCTGTTATTGATACGCAAAACAGGAACTATCGCTTCATTCTTTCTCAACACGATATGTTTTTCTCCTCAATCACTCTACAATATTGTATTGTATAAAAATTTTCACTATTTTACAAATAATTATAGTATTTCGGGCTACTTTTAGCTCCGATAATCTGAGAAATGGTAGGCGGAAAAACAAAGTGGACTAAAATCCTATCAAAATAGTCTAAGCTACCGTCAAAATCATCTCAAATTGGTTTAGTTTTGGCTGATGAGACCTTTTTGCCGCACTAATATTTTTTGGTTTTATAACAGCCATTTTTACTCGTCTAAGTATCAAGTTTCCTAGGCTATGGTTTCATCTTTCAACGGTAGTTAATACTGATAAATTTTAGACAAATGGAGTCTTATCGGATATAATAGCTAATACAGATGAATTTTAAGAAAGAAGGAGAGGGTATGCGTTTTAATCAATTTTCTTTCATCAAACAAGATGATGCTACTTGCCTACAGGAACTGGCTGCGGTTGGTTTTCCTTTGGATGCAGAGGCAAGCGGTAAAAAAAATCTAGAAACGTTTGTTAGAAGATGTCATTTTTTGACGGAAAATACGGATTTTGCCTTGTCCAATATGATTGCGGATTGGGATATGGATTTGCTGACGTTTTTCCAGTCGGACTGCGATTTGACAGAGCAGGTATTTTATCAGGTTGCTTTACAACTGCTTGGTTTTGTTCCTCATTTTGACTATACCGATGTGATGGAATTTGTGGAGAAGACCAATTTCCCAATCGTCTATGGTCACTTGATTGAAAATCTCTATCAACTGCTCAATACTCGGACAAAATCTGGAAATACCTTGATTGACCGCCTGGTCAGCGATAATTTTATCCCGGAGGAGAACACCTATCATTTCTTCAATGGAAAATCTCTGGCAACTTTTTCGACCAATCATCTCATTCGTGAGGTGGTCTATGTTGAAACACCTGTTGATACGGCAGGGAGCGGGCAGACCGACTTGGTTAAGGTCTCGATCCTTCGTCCTCATTTTGCTGGAAAAATTCCTGCTGTCATTACCAACAGTCCCTATCATCAAGGGGTCAATGAAGTTGCTAGTGACAAGGCTCTCCACAAGATGGAAGGGGAGTTGGCTGAAAAACCTGTTGGAGACATCCTCGTCAAGGAACCTAGCTTTACAAGGCTTGCACTAGACCAGCGCAAGTTGCCTATCAGCTCTGCTACTGAGAAACTGGGGCACATCAGCTCTTACTCCCTCAATGATTACTTCCTGGCTCGTGGTTTTGCCAGTCTTCATGTCTCAGGCGTGGGGACACTCGGCTCCACTGGCTACATGACCTCCGGTGACTATCAGCAGGTAGAAGGCTACAAGGCAGTCATTGACTGGTTGGGCGGTCGTAGCAAAGCCTATACAGATCACACGCGCTCGCTAGAGGTCAAGGCTGATTGGGCAAATGGCAAGGTAGCGACAACGGGACTATCCTATCTAGGTACTATGTCCAATGCTTTAGCGACAACGGGTGTCAAGGGGCTAGAAGTTATCATCGCAGAAGCTGGTATTTCTTCTTGGTATGACTACTATCGTGAAAATGGTCTCGTGACCAGTCCCGGTGGCTATCCCGGTGAAGATTTGGATAGTTTGACCGCTCTGACCTACTCTAAGAGCCTGCAAGCTGGCGACTTTCTCCGCAATCGCAAGAACTACGAAAAGGGGCTTGCTGCCGAACGAGACTCTCTCGACCGTACCACCGGTGATTACAATCAATACTGGCAGGATCGCAACTACTTGCTCCAAGCTGACAAGGTCAGATGTGAAGTGGTCTTCACCCACGGATCACAGGACTGGAACGTCAAGCCAATTCATGTCTGGAATATGTTTCATGCCCTGCCTGCTCACATCAAGAAGCACCTTTTTTTCCATAATGGTGCCCATGTCTATATGAACAACTGGCAATCCATCGACTTCCGCGAGTCCATGAATGCCCTGCTCAGCCAGAAATTGCTGGGCTATGACAATGGCTATCAACTACCTTCTGTCATCTGGCAGGACAACCAAGCCGAGCAAAATTGGATCAGCTTGGAGACTTTTGGCGGAAACCATCAACATCGCTTCTCACTTGGACAGGAGAAGGCGGTCATTCAAAACCGATACGATGAGAAAACCTTTGAAACATACTGCAAATCCTATCCTACCTTCCATCAAGATCTCTTTACGGATAAGGCCAATCAGATCACTGTCGATATAGAGGTGGACCGAGACATCCATCTCAATGGTAGGGTTCATCTTCAGTTACAGGTCAAATCTAGTCTTTCCAAGGGACTCCTGTCTGCCCATCTGTTGGATGTGGGGTCTACGAAGCGACTGACACCTATTCCTAGCCCGATAGCTCGGGCTAGCGTGGACAATGGTCGTTACTACGCCCAAGAAAACCTGGTCGAACTTCCTTTTGTAGATACTCCTCACCGAGTCATTACTAAGGGCTTTATCAACCTTCAAAACCGATCTAACCTCATGACTGTCGAAGCAGTTGTCCCAGACCAGTGGATGACGATTGGTTGGGACTTGCAACCGACAATCTACAAATTGAAAAAAGGCGACAAACTCCGCCTTATCCTCTATACCACTGATTTTGAATGCACCATTCGGGATAATCACGACTGGCAAATCAGTATTGATTTGGACCAATCACACATGGTACTGCCCTATAGCTAACTGTTGGTAAGTCAATGCTTGTCACTACAGTGATTCTAGCTTACCAGCAAAACAAGCTTTCATACTCTAAGAGCGTTTGTAGGTGTTTTTCCTGATTCCGATTTATCAAAACAGCTATTCTTATCATTTTGAAGTTTTCAGTTATGGTTCGTCATTAAACTCTCAGAAATGTTATTATTCCAACATTTCTGGGAGTTTTTTACTGCCGACTGCAAAAAAAGATTGAAGAGTTTGTCCAAACTGGACTTTTTCTTCAATCTAAAGTGGGTTATGACTCATTTTCTTCTAGTTTTCTAGCGGGTGGATGGTAACTCCTTGTACCACACGATTGACTGTGCCGGTCGGTGATGGTGTATCTGGTAAGTTTTCACATTTGATAGCCGCCATGATGGATACGGTTTGAGCAAAGATGATATAGGGGAAGGTTAAGCACACATCTGGTAGACTGGCACCACCTTCTGCCAAAACAAAGCTTGGAGCTGTCGTTCCTTCTAATGGACTTGCTGAAAGAGCAACTGTCCGAGTTGCTATACCATCTCCATGAACTTCATTGAGCAAGTCAATATCGTACTGGCGGGTATAGGCATCATTTGAGACAAATAAGAAGACGAGGGTTTTATCGTTGATGAAGGATTTTGGTCCATGGCGAAAGCCAAGTGGTGATTCGTACAGGGTCGCAATTTTACCTGCTGTTAGCTCAAGGATTTTCAACTGAGCCTCATGGGCAAGTCCATAAAAATCACCGGCACCCAGATAAATCACGCGCTCAAAGTCAAGGTTTATCAATTCCTGCACATAGTCTTCACGATCTAAAACATCCTGACCCAGACGGACAATCGTCTCTACCCAGTCTGCCTTTTCTGCCTGACTAGCTGGTGAAAAGACCAAAAGTGCTGTTAGTGCCATGCAACTATAGCTCCCTGTCATGGCAAAACCTTTATCGTTAGAGCCTGATGGCTGCAAGAGTAGGAGATTTTCTGCATCTCCTTTAGCTACAAGAGCAAGCTTTCCTTCTGGAGCGCAGGTAATGGTGACTTGGTAGAGTTGATTGATGAGTTGTTTTGCTACTTCTACCGCTGCCAAGCTCTCAGGTGAATTGCCAGAACGAGCAAAGGATACCAAGACAGTCGGAAGATCTGCTTGAAGGTAATCATGGGGACGTCCAACTAGTTCAACCGTCCCGATAGCAGAAAAGCGAATGTGCTTCAGATCGTTGACTTGATTAAGATAATTGACAATACTTTGACCTACGAAATCAGAAGTTCCTGCACCGGTAAATATAACATGGAGACTATCATGTTTTTCCTTGAGGTCAGCAAGAAAGCGTTCAATGACTTCCAACTTCTCTACGTACAACTGATGGACTTCCTTCCACAGACTGGGCTGCTGGAAAATCTCTTTTGCTGTAATAATAGCGCCCAATCGTTCGAGTTCTTCTTTTTCTAAACGAAACATAACTCCTCCTTGGCATCTGGTTATAACCACTTTTTCTTTTATTATAGCGAATGTATCCTTTAAAGTCAATCAAAAAATAGTTTAATATATTAAGACAGGCTAACCTTCTTTCTCACAAAACTACCAAACTTCCTAGAAATAGTGTATAATAGCTTGACAAGTTACTTTAAGGAGACTATTGGCTTATGATAAATATGCAAAATCTGATGAAACAGGCTCAAAAAATGCAAAAGCAAATGGAGAAGAGCCAAGCTGAATTGGCTGCTGCTCAATTTACAGGTACATCTGCTCAAGACTTGGTAAGAGCGACCTTTTCTGGTGATAAAAAGTTGGTTTCTATCGACTTTAAACCGGAAGTCGTTGATGCAGACGATCTTGAAACCTTGCAGGATATGACACTACAAGCCGTCAATGCTGCTCTTGCAAAAATTGATGATGAAACACAGAAAAAACTTGGTGCTTTTGCTGGTAAATTGCCATTCTAATGCCAAAAGACGCGATTGGGTCCAACCTTCGCGTCTTTTATTGTGTTTATTCAAAGTTGTATAGTAAAGACTGGAATTGTAGGAAGAAAAGGTCAGCATAGTGATATTCGGTCTGAAGTTCTTCCATCAGTTTTTTCAACTCGGTCATTTTATCTGTAATAATACCGTCAACTTGTAACAAGACCATCTTCGTCATCGTTTCTCGATTATTGGGTGTCCAAGCATAGACTGATTTACCACGGAACCAAGATTTTAGCATAAAGTGTTTGTCCAAGGAAGTGTATTCCATGGTGTAACCATCTGCAACCGTTGTTGGATAAATTGAGTTAAAAGGTAATATAAATAAAGAAACAAGTTGTTCGTCATACTGCTTGATGTCAGCAATCGTCTGATAATCTAAGGACTGCATTTGATGCCCCTTGGCAAGCAAGCGACTCCCGTATTTTTTCAGAAAGTTTCGTGTTAGGTTTGGCGAATCGGCCTTGGTCACCTTGATTTCCACTAATAATTTTTGCCCCAGCTCATCGGCTTTGTCTAGATAGGTGTCAAAAGAAGGAACCGGAGCTGCCAAGCCATTTTCTGATGCTGTCATTGCTGTCAACTCTGCTAGGGTATAATCGTGTGTCCCTCCAGGATTGCCCGTTAAAGCCAATAGGTCGGTATCATGCATGACAACAAATTGACCATCCTTGGTCTCCTGAACATCCATCTCGATATAATCTGGTTTGAGTCTAGATGTTTTTTCCAGTCCTTCCACAGAGTTCTGCACAGCATTGCCATCATCCACTCCTCTATGAGAAATGGTGACTGGTAGCGTATGGAATGGATAATAGAGGGTCAGGACACCTTGAATTCCAAAAAATAGGCCAGAGAGCAATAAGATGACTAAACGCAGTCCGTGGCGCAGGCGTTTGCGGCGATAGATAGGTAACTGTTTTCCTGTCAAGAGGCTGACAAATCCAATCATAAACAGGGCGATTATGCCATAATAGAGCAACTTTAGTAGCGTGTAGGAAATGACTACTAGACCAATGGAAATGCTTGGTAAATAGTTATCAAATAAGACCTGTACAACATAGAGGAGAAAGCCCACTCCTGTAAAGAGGAGGACAGGAAAGGTGATTAGCCAGATAAGGTTAACCAATGATTCCACTTGTTGCCATCCCTTGGTCTTCTCCCATGAGTAGACAATGGACTCCTTGACACTTCTGTGTGTAAAATAAATTTCCGGCAAGGCATACATAAACCGGGTCGCTAGCCAGAAAAAAACGAGGAGGGTAATCACAATGACTGCTGCTACCCAAGGTGTATCTAACAGGTAGTCTAGGATAAATTGTGGCACGACAATTTTGTTAAAATAGTAAATATTTAAAATTCGTCGTAAAAACGGTAGGAGAATGACTGAATATAAAAGGAGAAATAGTACCTTTGCAACGCTGCTATGACGGATAATTGCTAACATACTATCTCGTACATCCCGCATATAGTCCGGTAGGTGCTTCACTTTTTCATCCAATAAGTGCCAGACTCCTGTAAATAACAGAGCTAACTCCAAGTAAGCAATGGCTATGTTTATAAGAAATAGGAGCAGAAAGAGCCCTGTCACAAAAAGATTTTCCGAAAGAACTGATAGTAGATTGGTCGGGGAGAGATAGGCATAGCCCGTCATAGCCAATAATCCTTCAGAAATCCAAGAGTTGAGTGGTATCCAGACAAACTCCATCACGGTGAAGAGAGTACAAAAAAGAAGGAGAATCTTGTCCAGATTGTAATACATTTTTTGAAATTCTCGTTGTAATTTATTCATGATTCTAGTGTCCCATATTTTGGTAGGAATTGCAAGCCTTCTTTATCTATGTTACAATGGTACGGTATTGGCATAGGAGGAAAAATTATGACCCAAGAAGTGACAATTGCTCCGCTGATAGAGGCTCAGTTGTATCAGATTTGGCAAATCGGTTATAGCCAGTCCCAACCTGAATGGAAAAAATGGGATGGCCCCTATTTTGAAGATTACCAGATGTATCCTGACTTTGAGGCTTTTCGGATGAGTAGGATGTATGACTTCCACTTAGCACACAACGTTTGGGGAATCTTCATTGACCAGCAACCAATAGGGATTGTTACCCAGCATTGGGAGGATGAAAAGACCCGTTGGCTAGAAATCGGTATCGTCATCTACGATGAGCAATATTGGAATGGTGGCTACGGTACAAAAGCTCTTGATATGTGGGTGGGACAGATTTTCAAAACGACTATCAACTTGGAGCATATTGGCCTCACCACTTGGTCTGGGAACCACCGTATGATGCGAGCTGCTGAAAAAATTGGGATGGTGAAGGAGGCTCAAATCCGAAAAGTTCGCTACTGGCAAGGACATTACTGGGATTCTGTCAAATATGGTATATTGAGGGAAGAGTGGACTTTACAGATTGAAAAAAGGCAACAAAAAAGTTGAAGCTGGATAGATTATCATCCAACTTCAACTTTTTTTGTAACGAATTGATTTTATTTTCCAAACAAACGAGCAAAAAAACTCTTAGCTTGCTGCCCTTCCTCTGCTTGTGCCTTGACTTCATCTAGCTCCAGCTTGAGAACTTCCTTATCTGCCATGGCTTTAAGCGTCAGTTGTTGTTGCTGATCTAGTTGCTTGTCTTTTTCTGCAATTTGCACATCTTTCACGCGCAACTGTTCATCTTTTTCTGCAAGCTGTTTATCCTTGGCTTTTAATTGGCTGTAGAGGCGAATGATTTCAGCATTCTTCTCGTCAACTAAAATCTCCATTAGTTCACGGTGCTTGACTTCATCACTAATCGGCTCATCTTCAAAAATGGTTGTTTTGTAGATTTCCTCCAACTTAATCAAGCCAGCACGATTGACAACGGTCACCCCCTTGTCATTTTTTTCTACAAACTCTTCCGGAAGTGATTTTACTCGGTTGTTCATAGCCTGACGGCTCACTCCCAAAATCTCAGCTAACTCGCTGACTGTCTTTTCGATTCCCATAATATCCTCGGTACTTGTATTCCTCTAGTTTATATCACTAAAATATTACCACAGAAGCCTATCCCTGTCAAATTTATGGGAATAATCAAGGCATTTCTGACACCAAAAAAGGATTAGCTGTCACCTCTGGTATTTTATGGTACAATAAAGGCATGAATACAGTAGATACGATTATTATCGGAGCAGGACCCGCTGGTATGATGGCGGCTATTGCTGCGAGTTTTTATGGTAAAAAAACCTTGCTCCTTGAGAAAAATAAGCGATTGGGGAAGAAATTGGCCGGAACCGGTGGTGGACGGTGCAATGTCACCAACAATGGGACACTAGAAGACCTGTTAGCTGGTATTCCTGGTAATGGTCGGTTTTTATACAGCGTTTTTTCTCAATTTGACAATCATGATATTATTCATTTTTTCCAAGAAAATGGAGTCCAACTCAAGGTAGAAGACCACGGTCGTGTCTTTCCGACTACTGATCGTTCCCAAACGATTATCAAGTGCCTTGAGATGAAGATGCTAGAAAATGGAGTGGAGATTCACACAGGGACGGAAGTTGTCTCCGTCCGCAAGGTGGGTGAGCTCTTTCATGTCAAGACTGCTACAGAAACCTTTACTGCTCCTCAGCTGATTGTCACTACTGGTGGTAAAACCTATCCTTCTACTGGATCGACTGGTTTCGGTCACGACATCGCTCGGCATTTTAACCTTGAGGTTACGGATATTGAAGCTGCTGAAAGTCCGATTTTGACCGATTTCCCCCACAAAAAACTCCAGGGCATTTCTTTGGACGATGTCACTCTTACCTATGGCAAACATATCATCACTCATGACTTACTTTTTACCCACTTTGGTTTGTCCGGTCCTGCTGCCCTTCGCTTGTCAAGTTTTATTAAGGGTGGAGAAACCGTCTTTTTAGACATATTGCCAGCTTATTCTGAGCAAGATTTGGCTGAGCATTTGGAAAAAAATCGAGAAAAATCCGTTAAGAATGCACTCCGGGAGCTCATTCCGGAGCGGTTGGCCGATTTTTTCGCAGAGTCTCATGATTGTAAGGTCAAGCAGGTGACTCATAAAGAATTAGCCAGCCTCCTCAAGCACCTCAAAGCCTTACCGATTCAAATTAGCGGTAAAATGTCTCTGGCAAAATCCTTTGTTACTAAGGGAGGCATTGATCTCAAAGAAATCAACCCTAAAACTCTGGAGAGTAAAAAAGTTCCCGGTCTGCACTTTGCTGGGGAAGTTCTGGATATCAATGCTCACACAGGTGGGTTCAACATCACCTACTGTTTGGCAACCGGCTGGGTAGCGGGTAGTTCATAGCTTGGATAAGCTACTTTTAGGTTTGGTTATTCAAGTTTCCATCCCATAATTATGTGTCCTCATTCGGCTGGCTATTTTCGTGCCTATTACTAGATATTCAAGCAAACTTTGCTTGAATTTTTTTGTTTTTTGTTGTATGATAGATTTATAACAATGTAACAAGGAGGATCCCCATGCAGCTACATTTATCATCTGTTTCAAAAAAATTTGATCATAAGATTATTCTAGAAGGTGCTTCTTTTCAGTTTGAAAAAGGGAAAATTTATGGCTTGTTGGGAAGGAATGGAGCTGGTAAAACAACGCTTTTTAACTGTATCGCCCGTAATTTGACCTTGGACAGCGGCAGTATTTACTTTTTTGAAGACGGGCAGACTCATGACTATGAGAATACAGACATCGGTTTTACACAAACCCATCCTCAGTTGCCTGCTTTTATGACAGCTTTTGAGTTTATTCGTTTTTACATGGATATTCACAAAAACCAGCTTAAATCGCATCTTAGCCCCGAGGAATGGCTGAGCTTGGTTGGTATTGAAGAAAATGACCAACACCGCTTGCTAAAAGATTTTTCCCATGGAATGCAAAATAAGGTTCAGTTGCTCCTATCCTTGATTGTCCAGCCTACCGTTCTCTTGTTAGATGAGCCATTGACTTCCTTTGATCCGGTAGCTGCACATGAGTTTAAGCAGTTAATCCGCGAGGCAAAAAAGGATTCTGTTATCATTTTCTCCACCCATATTCTACAATTAGCCCAAGACCTCTGCGACGAGATTGTTCTTCTTCATCATAGAGAATTGCAGGCTGTTTCGAGTGATAAATTGCACGATCCTGATTTTGAAGAGGAAATCGTGGACCTTCTGACAGCTGAATAGGAGGTTGATATGAAAACTATACTGCGTTATTTTTGGTATAAAGAAAAGTACAATCTTTATCGGTCTATAAATGGATTTTTCTATTACTTAAGAAAACTCCCGTTACTGGGCAAGAAGATTCCAGCAACAATTTTTAAAGCTTACGATCTCAAGTCTGGTCTTTTCTTTGTTCTCCACTTTCTGACCATTCCTAGTCGGCTCTTTGTAAAAGGAATTTGGTTGGCTATTTATTTTGGCATTGCCACCTTTGTGGTCAACCTATTACAAAAACATTCTGCTCCACTCCACCATCAAGAAACTGTCTGGCTTTTGGGCTTTACTTCCTGGATGATTTTTGTCGGCTACGGCTATCGCTTTAGCAAGGGTTTTGAGCCTTTTATCGCCAAAGCCGACCGGGAATTTATGCAGAATTTCGATCTATCTCACTCTAGTTTTCTCCAAAGTCAGCTCTTTGTAGAGCCTATCCTGACAAGCCTTTACTATCTTCCTGCTCTTTTGGTATACTGCTTTTCTACAGGGGAATGGATTTATTTCCCTGTGGGACTATTAACGATTCCCGCTGGGCATTTTGCTGGACACGCTACTAATCGCTTATTATTTAATCGTCGCATACTGGTCCGTCAAAATTCTTGGCAGTCATGGGGGATTATGATTAGTGCTTTCCTTATCCTTGGACTTCTGTTCTTCTTTAAAAATCAACTCTCTAGCAAATTCCTTTTGCTAGCTCTAGCATGTCAACCTTTTTTAATCTGGGCTGGCTATCGTTATTTGAAGAAGCAGACCAATGATCTAGATTATCTTCAACATTGTATGGACGAATCATTGCAGATGGACAAGAAAATTGCGGAATTAACAAAGGGCAATGATTATACTCGTCAAGGACTGCAAATGCAAGATAAGCTGAGCTTAGACAAAGGAAAAGATCTATCCCATCTGTCTGGCATGACTTACTTAAATGCTCTGCTATTTGACCGCTACCACTCCATCCTATTCAAAAAATTGCGGTTTCGTCTGGTTTTGCTTCTAGCTATTCTACTTAGTTTGGAAGCTATTATCTGGTTTTTCAAGGCTGATTTTAAGATAGCAAATACTGACTATATTGCGGCTCTTCCATTTGCTTTTATGATTATGTACGTTGCCTCTATGGGGAAGGCTGTTGCCCAAATGGTCTTTGTTAACTGCGATATTTCTATGCTTCATTATCCATTTTATCGTGAGCCAAAGACCATTATCGCTGGTTTTAACTATCGTTTTGCTCAGACTGCAAAATGGAATGCTTGTTTTTCTGGAAGTTTATTGCTGAGTCTGCTTATCTTGACTCGCGCCAGTCTTCCTCTCTCAAGCTACCTGTTGACAGCGCTTCTTCTCACCAGCCTGACCGCACTCTTTTCCTTCCATGATTTGTTTATTTATTACATCCTCCAACCCTTTACCAAGGACATGGAAGTGGTCAACCCTGTCTATCGTTTCCTCAGTGGTGCTCTCTACTGGATCGCCTATCTCAATACCCGGCTAAGAATCAGCAGCCAGACCTACATTTTATTGGTTTCTCTGGGGATGCTTGCCTATGTAGCCATTGGATACTGGCTACTGCTAAAGAAAGCACCAAAAACCTTCCGACTGAAAGCATAATAGTAAAACACAGCCTTCTCATTCGAGAGGCTGTTTCGGCTTATTGACTAAAATTTTCTCGACATAACAAATCACTTAGGCTAAATCTAAAACCTCTCAGAAGACTCGGATTTGCACTTTAAGACATTCTATGTATTGTACACAAATCGCTTAATGGCTTCTTATAGTGCCTAAAACCTTGTTCAGACAATTCCATCTTAACTTGTCACTACACTCAAAAGAATGCGCTTACAAAAAAACAGAAAAAAAACAGATTACCTGCAGATAATAAACAGTTCCGATCATTGGAAGTTTGGTACAATAAGCATGTCAGGAAGAGAGAAGGGATCCCCTCTCTTTCAAAAAAATAAATAAAGGAGTCGCACTCAATGTTAAAAAAAGTTCTATTAACGGGTTTATTGCTTGCAGCTATTACTATCACATCTGATTCAACAGCTCATGCTTATTCTTATGGTCTCGATGTAAATGATGTTATTAAGAGAGTAAATCTAACTAAAGACGATGACATCTCAAGGAGAGGATTTGAAGATGGCTTTTCTAAAAAAGGTATGAACGCAAGTGATTCCGTATTTCTTTACTATAGAGAACAATATGCAGAAGGTCAAAAAGCTAGAGAAGTCTACGATAAAGGGCAAGAAGATGGGTTTTATCATAGAAGATCTAATAATAAAGGCATTGAAAGAAAATTAAAAGATTTTTATAAATGGGGTTATAATAAAGGAGTAGAAAAAATCAGTAAACGCCTTTACTTTAAATAACAAAGCCATTTCCCAATTATTTATAAGTTAGTCAAAATGGGAAAATATGTTATTTAATGCTTTAGTGATTTTCATACTAACTATCTCAGACTAAAGCCAAACATCGTACAAGGTGTTTGGCTTTTTCTATTCAATTTTCGTAGACTATTACCATATTCCCAATGCTGCTTGTAATCCCAAGGTTAGTACCGTAATTCCAATCCAGCAGGCTAGACCAACTAGGAGAGCTGAGCGACCTTTTTTCAGTAGGTTGATGAGATTGGTTCGCAAGCCGATTGCTGCCATAGCCATACAGATGAAAAACTTGGATAGGTGTTTGAGAGGGGCAAATACCTCAGAACTGACACCGCATGCACTTGCCACTGTTGTCACCAAACTAGCTAAAATAAAATATAGGATAAAAGTCGGAAAGTTTGCCAAGAGCGACTTCCTGTCTGCGTTTACCGTCTTGCCACGGGTTTGCCAGATGGCCAAGCCTGTCGTAATAGGAATAATCGCTAAGGTGCGTGTCAACTTGACCATCACCGCAGTATCCAGAGTCTGACTCCCCAGTCCATGCAGCCCATCCCAAGTAGAAGCTGCTGCTGTCACCGAGGACGTATCATTGACCGCTGTTCCAGCGAACATCCCAAAGGCCTGACCTGAATCTGTCGAGAAACCGAGCCAGGTTGCCAAGCTGGGAAAAAGCAAGGCAGCTAGGATGTTAAACAAGAAGATAACGGAAATGGCCTGAGCTACTTCCTCATCATCTGCCTTGATAATCGGTGCGGTCGCCGCAATAGCTGAGCCTCCACAAATAGAAGTCCCTACACCAATCAGCGTTGCTAAATGCGCTGAGATTGGTAAGTATTTCCACATCAGAAAAGCCAAACACAAGGCTAGACTGATAGTAGAAAGAATAATCGGAAGCGATTGTTGTCCGACTGCAAAGACTACTGACAAATTTAGTCCAAATCCTAAGAAAACTACTGCATATTGTAGGAGCTTCTTGGAAGTAAAAGTCAAGCCTGACTGAAAGGTACTTTCTCTAGGTATATAGGGGTTTAAGAACAGGCCGATTAGGAGAGCTAAGACAGAACCACCCACTAACGGCAATAGTCCACCTAACCATTGCCCCAACAAAGCCAGTAAGAAGCAAAGTCCGACACCTTTGGTATTTTCTTTCATCAATAACTCCCTTCTAGAACCAGTACACACTTACTCATCTGTTTTTGATTTTCATTGAGTATGGTTATTTCATACATGCACTGGAGAACTATCTTCTCATTCTCTCATAATGATAACTGTTTTTCAACTCATACCATGATTCCACTCATATCGGCTAGGGAAAAATAGGTGTCTATACATCAAATCGTCTTCTAGAAAACAGACCCAGCAGGGATGCTGAGTCTGCGGATAGGGAGACTAAGATTGTTTCTCAAGAACCTTAATCCAAGAAGTAAAATCCTTATTTTCTCCAACATGGTCTCCGTGTTGAATAGACAATCCGGTATACATCAGTTGGCTGCCGGTGTAGGTAACCCCATCTACTTGGTAACGAGCTTCCGCATCTAGATCACACAAGCGAAGCCGGTCATAGGCAAGGTTTGCTGTCGTTAAACGACGATAGTAGCCGACGATCACTTGTTTCTCGTCTGAGGATTGAACCTGCCACGCTGTTACCTCTCCTTCAAATGGACTTTTAAGTCGTGTGAAAAGCCCTTGTTGGAAAACTTCTCTATAGGTTTTATAAAAGGTGATTTGCTCTCGTATAGCTTCTAGTTCCTCTTGATTGCATTCAAACAAATCAAGTTCGTAACCAAAACTGCCAAAAAAGGCAACATTCGCACGAGTAGCTAAAGGAGTAGAGCGTCCTAGTTGCTGGTTGGGACAGGCCGAAACATGACATCCCATGCTATTCAAGGGATAAACCATACTAGTGCCATATTGAATTTTCAAGCGTTCCATAGCATCCGTATCATCACTGGTCCAAGTTTGTGGTGCATAATAAAGCATTCCTGGATCAAATCTTGCTCCACCGCTGGAACAAGACTCAAAGAGAACTTTTGGAAAGGCTTCAAGCAAATTATCGTACAAACGATACAAATTGAGGATATAACGATGGAATATCTCGCCTTGACGGTCTGCTTCTCGTGTACAACTATAAACTTCTGTCATATAACGATTCATATCCCATTTGATATAATCAATCTCATGCTCTGATAAGAGGCGATGGAGTTGACTGTAGATATTTTGATAAACTTCTTCTCTTGATAAATCCAAGGTATACTGATGGCGACCATGTGACGGACTATGGCAAGGATGATGAAGAATCCAATCTGGATGCTCCTGATATAGATTACTATCCTTATTTACCATTTCAGGTTCAATCCACAGCCCAAACTGCATCCCCATAGCATGTATCTGCTCAATGATTCCCGTTAAGCCACTCGGCAGCTTTTCCCGATTGACTATCCAATCCCCTAAACCCGCTCGATCATGGTTGCGTTTCCCAAACCATCCATCATCCATGACGAATAATTCAACACCCAAATCTGAAGCTGCCTTGGCCAAAGAAATAATCTTTTCTTCATCAAAATCAAAATTCATGGCTTCCCAATTATTCAGTAGGACAGGTCGTTCCTGATCACGCCAGTAACCTCTTACCAAGTGCTTTTGGAAGAGACCATGATAGGTTTGACTCATACCATTCAAACCTTGGTCACTGTAAACCATGACGACTTCAGGAGTCTGAAAAACCTCTCCCTGCTCTAGTTTCCAAGAAAATCTCTCTGGATGAATCCCCATACTGACACGAACCTTTCGGAAGGAACTGACATCAACTTGGGCTAAGAAATTTCCGCTGTAAACCAGAGCAAAACCAAGCACCTCTCCTTGATGTTCGTCAGCAGTTGGGCGTTTTAGGGCCATAAAGGGATTGTGCTCAGCACTGCTTGCCCCTTTCAGACTATAAATAGATTGGCAGCCCTGATGCAGGGGAGATACTTGTACGTGTCGTTCCCTCCCCCAAGCTCCATCTAGATGAATCCAGTCATAGTCCATATCTGGTAGACAAAGAGTCAGGCTCAGAGCACGATTTAAACGAATAGATTCCTCTCCTAGCTGCTCAAAACGAGCTGAACGTGTAACCGCTGGATAATCTCTAAAAATCGTATAGGACAGGACTAGACGAGTTTGAGATTTCTTGTCCACCAAATAAATGTCTAAACTCTCTGCCTGACTATCCTCGTCTAAATAAAGATAAGGAAGGCCCTGCAAAACCGATCGGCCTGAATAGATGTTATGCCCTTGATAGACAAAATGTGACAAGGCACTACCATCTTTTTGCACTAATTCAAAGGCCGGCGAAAAATAATCTGTCGTCCCATAGCAAGCAAATTCTGGATTGGCATACTGGAGTGAGAAGGACGAGCCATCATCAACTAGAAATGATGTTAGCGCCCGATATTCATCCTCGCGGACATACTGATAGGAAACTGTCTCTGTCACTCGTTTTCCGTAGTACAGATTCCCAATATGACCGTTTGGCAATACCGTTAATACATAGCTGATAAAATCATTGTAAAGATGGAATTCCCTTGTCTCTTGATGAAAGATAATTCCCATTGTAGCCTCCTATAATTTTCCACCAGATGTGGCAATCCCTTGAATAAATTGCTTCTGAAATACCACGTAAAGAACAAGCATAGGCCAAATGGCCAAGACACTTGCTGCCATTAGTTGAGGATAATTAACCGCATAAGCACCTTGAATTTTAGAAAGGGCACTGGACAGAGTTGCTTTATCCGCTTCTGAGTTGATAATCAATGGCCACAACAAATCTTTAAAAGCAAACAGAGCCGTGAAAATCGCCAAGGCAATCAGACCAGACTTAGCCAAGGGTAACATCACCTTGAAAAAAGTTTGTCCAATATTACAGCCATCCAACTTAGCAGATTCTTCCAATTCTTTTGGAAGCCCCATGAAAAATTGACGTAACAGGAACGTTCCAAATGCACTGACCAGTCCCGGAAAGACTAAAGCAAAAATCGTATTGCGCATACCGAGTTGGTCAATCATCAAATACTGCGGAATGACAAATAATTGCGGCGGTACCATCATTTGGAAAAGGACCAGACCAAACAAGAAATCTCGTCCCGGAAATTCCAGTCGTGCAAAAGCGTAGGCTGCCATAGCAGAAAACATGACCGAGCTGAAGATTCGCCACAACATCATCAAAATCGTATTAACATAAAGAATAGGAAAGTTATTGGTTCGAATAGCTTCCGTATAGTTATTAACTATCCACTTACTTGGTAAAATTTGGAAGGGATTCATCTGAGTGGATTCTGTTACTGTTTTAAAAGATGTCAATACCATCCAGATAAAGGGGATAAGCATTCCCAATGCCACCATAATCAGAAAGACATGCATCCAGATAGTTGATTTAAAAGCCGAGTGTTTCACATGAACCTCCTTACTGGTAATGTACCCATTTTTTCTGTACCTTCATCTGAACAAAGGTAATCACAAGAATAATCAATAGTAAGAGCATGACGATAGTGGATCCATATCCCTTGTCTGAATACTTGAAGGAATTATTGTAAAATAGATAAACCAAAGACACCGTCTTATCATAAGCTGGACTACGAATGTCCTCCATCATATAAATCACATCAAATACCTGCATGGATTGAATGACACTAGTCACTACTACAAAGAAAAGAGTCGGAGAAACAAGTGGCAGGGTGATGGAGAAGAATTGCTTGATTGGACTGGCACCGTCGATACGAGCCGCCTCGTAGAAATCCGTAGGAATCTCTTGTAAACCTGCTAAAATCAAAATCATACTGTACCCGACTGTACTCCAAATTCCGATAAGAGCAATGGAATACAGAGCAATCTTAGGGTCCTCAATCCAGTTAACAGCTCCAAACCCCAAGCGGCGTAAAACATAGTTAATCAAACCAAAATCAGTATTATACAACCATCTCCAAACCATGGTTACAGCAGCTGGCGCCGCAACCATAGGTAGGAAAAAAATGGTCCGATAAACATGCTTACCTTTTATTTTGGAATTGAGTAGGACCGCCAACAACATAGCCAGTGCAACCGTAGCTGGAACGACCAAAATCGTATACTTCATGGTATTCCATGTCGCCTGCCATACCTGTGCATCTCCTAGCATCCGTTGGTAATTTGCTAGACCAACAAACATATCATTCTTCCCAAAATCCCCACTCTTGTGGAAACTCATCTTCATGGTTTGAAAAATGGGAATAATGTTGAGCACTATTAAACCAACAATTGTCGGTGCAACCATCGCCCAGCCCCAAATTGCCTCGTTTAAACTTCCCTTTTTCCGAAACATACTACCCATCCTTCTATTTTTATCAGCATACTCAATGAACATCAATATTAAGTGTAAAACACCACCAGAGATGACCCAAGCAAATCGTCAGACCGACTTCGATAGAAAACATAAGCTGTGCTCTCCATTTGCTTTTCATAGAGTATAAGAAGGTCCGGGGAAGAGATTTACTTCCCTAGACCTCCTGGCTATTTCTCAGTTGCTAATTCTGCATTCATCATATCTGCTGTTTCCTTGGCAGCAGCTTCTGTTGTTTTTTCACCAAGGTAGGCTGGTTTCAATAGTTCATAAGCCTTATCTTCCCACTTGATGGTTGATTGTGAATACGGACGGATCTGTGCATACTCCACCATATCCACGTAGTTCTTAATCGCAAAATTTTTATTTGACTCTACCCAAGTGTTGGCTGCGCCTTTGTAAGCTGAGATAGCTACACCCAAGGTCGCTTGCATTTCTTGAGCTTCTTTTGAGCTGAGATATTCAACCCACTTCCAAGCCGCTTCTGGATTCTTCGTTTTAGCAGAAATAGCATGCCCCAAACCATTAAAGATAGTTGCACGAGTTCCATCTGGTCCCTTCGGCAAGACAGCTACATCCGCATTTTTGCGAATATAGTCATTTGCAGTGAAGCCAGCTAAATTCCAAGAACCGAAGAGACTCATGGCAACTCGACCATTTTGGAAGACCTCAGCTCGCTCCTTATCCACTGTAATTGCCGGAGACAGCTTTTCTTTCACAAAGCTGAAATAATAATTTAAAGCTTCAATTGTCTTAGGATCATCATAACCTGATTTGAGATTGTCTGTGATTACCTTACCACCATTTTGATAGATAAAGTTGTAATAGCCTTCTTGATTGCTTAAACCAGCGCCAAAACCGTATTGACTACCGTCTTCTTTCGTTAACTTCTTGGCAACTTCTTTCAGCTTATTCCAATCCCAGGTATCATCTGGATAGGGAATACCTGCCTCATCAAATAATTTCTTATTGTACCAAAGACCAATCGTATCAAAGTCCTTCGGAATAGCATACTGCTTACCCTTGATATTGTAAATTTTGTTCAAACCGTCTGGAAAATTCGCTAACTTCGCATCCTCACTCTTAGCAAGATACTCATCCAGTGGGAGTAGCATATCATTAGCTCCATAGCGATGGATTTCATTTGAGTGCATCCAGAAAGTATCCGGCAACGAACCACCTGTAGCACCAGCTTCTAACATAGTCCAGTAAGAATCCCAGTCCGACACCTGAATATTGATTTTAATATTTGGATTCTTTTTCTCAAACTCATCTGCAATTTTTCTCAGTCCAGGCTCTTGACCTGAGTCCCAAATTGCATAGGACAATTCAGTTTTTCCAGAGCTACTTTCCTTCGTTGCACCACTAGACCCCTTAGAACTAGAGCAGGCTACCAAAAGACTAGCAGCTGCAACCAATGCTACATAGCGCCCACATTTCTTCATCGTAATACCCCTTTTCTTTTGTCGAATCATTCGACTTACGTTGTTTTCTAAGATAACTATACCATGTAAGTGATTTTTTATAGAATAGGAATATTTGACATCTTCTATATGATTTTGGGATATTTTCTAATTTTTCCAAATAAAATGTCACATTTGCATATAAATATGCTATACTGATTGTAAGCCTTTACAAAAAATGTGGGGAGATAGGGAGAATTACTGATGGCGATACAACCTGAGTTTTACGTTTTTAACAATCGTTCTTACGTCGACTTTTATCCTATCCAATTTGGCATGGAAGCCTGTCAACCGCTTCATTCATTTGGTCCAACCATGAAACAACACTATCTGTTCCATTATGTTATCTCCGGATCAGGAACTTTTTACGATACTTCTAACCAGAGAGACTACCCTCTAAAAGCTGGACAAGGCTTCCTCATCTCACCAGATACTATCTGTAGCTATCAGGCAGACGAGCAAAACCCTTGGACATACATTTGGATTGAATTTGATGGATTGAAAACAGAACACTTTCTGCGTCAGGCTGGGCTTTCAAAGGAACAACCCATCTTTTCACAAAGGGACACCCCAACTACCAGCCCAGTCTATTATGAGATGAAACAGATTCTCGCACTGCATCATCAGAAAAGTGCACTTCTTCTTGGTCATCTCTATCTATTTATTTCCTCCTTGATAGACTGCTCGTTAACAAAAACGAGCAGTAGACATGATGAAAATAAGGAATTTTATATTCGTGAGGCCATCAATTTTGTGGAACGAAACTATGAAAAAGCTATCTCCGTTGATGATTTGGCACAATTTTGCAACCTCAATCGCCACTATTTCAGTCGGCTGTTCAAAGAACAAATGAACATCTCTCCGCAGCAGTTCATCATTCAATATCGTTTAAGCGAGGCCTGTGAACTCCTGAAAAACACTAACAAGACCTTGCAGGAAATCGCTGAAGAAATCGGTTATTCCAATCAATTCAATTTCTCAACTGCCTTTAAGAGACACTATCAAATGTCCCCAAATCGCTGGCGAAAGATTCATAAATAAACCTCTTACGATTGCACGACCGTAAGAGGTTGTTTTTATCCTTTTGTTAAATATAAACGCCAGAGAATGAGGGTACAAATGATTAAAGTACACCCAGTTCAATGTTATTTTCATAAACTATAGGCTCTCAAAAGCCAAACTTGGTTTGGCATTCAAGTCCCAGCCTGCAACATTCTTCCTATTGTACTCACTAACCGCCGCTAAGGCAATCATACCTGCATTGTCGCCACAGAGACGAAGCGGTGGGATGATAACCTCTACATCTGTCATTTCCGCTGCCAGACGTTCTCGCAAGCCTTGATTGGCTGCTACACCACCTGCTACGACCAAGGTTTTCACAGGGTATCGTTCCAGTGCTTTCTTGGTCTTGGCCATAAGAATATCCAAAACACAGGCTTGGAAAGAAGCAGACAGGTTCGCCTTGGATAATACCTCCCCTTTTTGTTGGGCATTGTGGTAGAGATTGATAAAGGCCGATTTGAGACCAGAGAATGAAAATTCCAGATTATCTTCCTTAATCATAGCACGAGGGAAGTCATAAATATCTTTCCCCTCACGGGCCAGCTCATCAATAACCCGACCTGCCGGATAGGAAAGCCCCATCACTCGCCCCACCTTATCATAAGCCTCACCGACTGCATCATCTCGCGTTTCACCGATAATCTTATAGTCACCTGCCTCTGACACATAGACTAACTCTGTATGCCCACCGCTGACCAAGAGTGCTAGAAGTGGAAATTCCAACTCCTTTACCGCACGCGCCGCCATTAAGTGTCCTGCCATGTGGTTAACCGGAATCAGGGGTAGACCATTGGCCCAAGCAAAAGCTTTAGCTGCTGAAAGACCGACCAAGAGCGCTCCAACCAGACCCGGTCCATAAGTCACCGCTACAGCTGTCAATTCTCCAGCAGTTACCCCTGCCTCCAGCAAGGCCTCATCAATACAGGCCGTAATCACCTCCACATGGTGGCGACTAGCTACCTCTGGTACCACACCACCAAAACGCTGGTGGCTGGAAATTTGGCTAGCAATTACATTGGACAACAGTTCCGCTTCATTGCGTAAAACAGCCACTGAGGTCTCATCACAAGAAGTCTCAATCGCCAAAATCAATCTATCTTTCATCACGTTCTCTCTTCATTATCACTGCATCCTCGATAGGATAACGGTAATAGCTCTTTCGTTTTCCTATTTTAGTAAAATGTTGGCGTGTATAGAGGGACTGAGCTGCTAAGTTGGACTCCCTCACTTCGAGAAAGATGTCCCCTTCCCATTCCATCACACAAGCCAACAGGAGACTAGCAATTCCCCGCCTCTGAAAATTAGTCTTGACAGCAATCTGCAAAATTTCCATTTCATCCAACACCGTCTGAACAGCCAGAAAACCAACCACCTCTTGACCTGCATAAGCTAGATAATAGTAGGTATGCTCCCCTGCCATATCCAATCGAATCTGCTCCAAAGTCCAAGGAGATACCTGATAAACACAAGCCATGACAGCGTAAATTTCTGCCGCTAAATCTACTTGCCTATCGTATTGCCTAATCTCTATCATACACGTTTAATATAGCTTTCTGAACCTGCTTCATTGTCCCTGAGCCAATTTTCCTCTGCTTCAACTCGCTTGAGATAATTCGGCTCAAAATTCATCACATCAACCGCTGGCAAGTCCTTTCCAAGCAGGGCTATCTGATAGGCCGATGGAAAACTAGCTTGACAGGTTGCCGCTGGCAACGCTTCATCAATCTGTGTGACAAAGTTTGTCACCTCTCCCACAAAAGTAAGGTTTTCTCTAGCTGACAAACTAGTTATCAATTCCTCAAAAGACCAATACTTATCCGCTTCTACCGCTCTGCCATTTTCATAAATACCTGCATAAACATGGTTACGGCGGGCGTCAATGAGGGGAACCACCAAACCAGAAAGCCCCGGAGGTACCAAGGCATAAAGGCTAGAGATTCCCACCAGCTCAATCTTTAAGGTATAAGCTAGGGTTTTAGCAGTTGCTACCGCTACTCGGAGACCTGTGTACGAACCAGGTCCCTGTGCCACGATGATTCTATCCAAGTCTTTTGGTATCCACCCCACCTGTTCCATCAAAAAATCAATAACAGGCATCAGGCTGATACTATGATTTTTCTTGATGGTCAGGAGGGTCTCCGCCCGCAAACGGTCATCCTCCACCAAAGCCACAGACAAGGCCTGATTGGAGCTATCTAAAGCTAAAATTTTCATGGTTTTCTCTTTCTATACAATGCTACCCCCTATTGTAAGCTATCTTGGGGAATTTTTCAAATAATGGAAAAGCCTGAGATAACTATTTCCCAGTCCCTTCTATTTCTCTCCTCTTTTCAATTCCAATACTTGATTATACCGAATATCGTCATCAATATGATGAGCAATTTCTACTATCATGATTGGCAAGAAATGTAAAAGCTGACGAACAGCCTTACCATTTTTCTCATCCAAGGCTGCCGTAACCTCATCCGCCAAAAGAACATCCTTTTTCCGCAAGAGGAAGCGTGCAATTTCTAAACGAACTCGCTAACCACCTGAGATATTTTCGCCATTATTCTCTACTTTTTACATTAAGAATATCTGTAAATTCATTCAGCAAGCCAACCGAATTGATAAGTATTTTTTTCAAATAATCTCTATACTTTCTTAAATTTCGGTAACTCGTAGATTCATTCTTCAGCTCAGATAATAAACTAACGATCATATTGTCATTCAACAACATTTGAGCATTTAAAAACAAATACAACTCAAAACTCATCCATTCCTCAATGGCAAATAGATAATCAGCGAGAAACTTCTTATCCTCCTCGTCAAAATGATCTCCCCCATCCAAAGCAACAAGTGCTACCTTAATGACAATTCCATTTAGTCTTGCATAGAGGGACCCTCGGCTTTCAAAAGGTCTGATCCAAACAATGCCAACAACCCCTCCCTATCTTGCTAGTAATACAGATCCGAAATTAGATTGGCTAGTTCGATATGTGGCGCTTCTTTATAACCATGATACTTATAGGTAAATTCCTCCATGGTCATGTTGATGCCCTCAACTGCCAGTATCAATTTGTCTGCTGCCAACATAGACTTACCTGACTCAAAGTGCGACAACTGAGCCATCGTAAACTCTCCACCGACGACATCTTTTTGCTTAACCAATCAAGAACGACGAAGTTCGCTATAAAACTCACCTAGACCTACTTGCGGTACGTTTTCCATGGCCCTCTCCTTTTTATTTAGTAACCGAAAATACCACTTACATTTATCATAATAACGAATAATATTTTTGTCAACTTTGTATATCAATCACAATCCTTGACTTCTTTTTTCTGAAAACCATTACACCTTTCATTTCCCTATCAATTCCTTTTACCAATACCATTTTTATGATATAATAAGGAGTAATAATTAGACTGAAGAAATCGACAACTCAAGAAAATTGAATAACAACTACCAAACAGATTGACTGTTTGGGGCTTTTTTCGTAGTTGCCAGTCAAAAGAAAGGAACTATACCACACATGATTTACAAAGTATTCTATCAAGAATCAAAAATTAGCCCTCGACGCGAACAAACACGCGCACTCTACCTAGACATCGATGCTCCATCAGAATTAGAAGGTCGGATCATTGCCCGCGAATTAGTTGAAACAAATCGCCCAGAATACAACATTGAATTTATTGACCTCTTATCAGACAATCACCTTGAATACGAGAAAGAGCATGCAGATTTCAAAATTACGGAGTTTTAATTCATGTCATCAGTTAATCTAAAACCTCATGAAGTTGGTGTTTTCGCCATCGGTGGTTTGGGTGAGATCGGGAAAAATACCTACGGTATCGAATACAAGAATGAAATTATCATTGTCGATGCAGGCATCAAGTTCCCAGAAGATGACCTATTAGGTATCGACTACGTTATCCCGGACTACTCCTACATCGTTGAAAATCTAGACCGTATCAAATGCCTAGTCATTACCCACGGACACGAAGACCATATCGGTGGTATCCCATTCTTGCTCAAGCAAGCCAATATCCCTATCTATGCCGGTCCGCTTGCCCTTGCTCTTATTCGCGGCAAATTAGAAGAACATGGTCTACTGCGTGACGCATCTTTGCATGAAATCAACCACAACACCGAACTGACCTTTAAACACCTAAAAGTCACCTTCTTCCGGACCACCCACTCTATCCCCGAACCACTCGGTATCGTCATTGACACCCCTCAGGGAAAAATTGTTTGTACTGGTGACTTCAAGTTTGACCTGACACCCGTTGGAGAGCCCGCTGACTTGCACCGCATGGCAGCGCTTGGAGAAGAAGGGGTGCTCTGCCTCTTATCCGACTCAACCAACGCAGAAATTCCAACCTTTACCAATTCAGAAAAGGTGGTCGGTCAATCCATCATGAAACTGATCGAAGGTATCCACGGACGTATCATCTTTGCCTCTTTTGCCTCCAACATTTTCCGACTCCAACAAGCAGCAGATGCAGCGGTTAAAACTGGACGTAAAATTGCAGTTTTTGGTCGTTCTATGGAGAAAGCTATCGCTAACGGTATTGAACTAGGCTACATCAAGGTTCCCAAACATACCTTCATCGAACCAAACGAAATCAAAGAATACCCAGCCAGCGAGATTATGATTCTCTGTACAGGGAGTCAGGGCGAACCGATGGCGGCTCTATCACGTATTGCTCATGGCACACACCGCCAGGTTCAACTCCAGCCAGGAGATACCGTTATCTTCTCATCTAGCCCTATTCCGGGAAATACCACAGGAGTAAACAAACTCATCAATATCTTGATTGAAGCTGGTGTTGATGTTATCCACGGTAAAATCAATAACATTCATACATCCGGACACGGTGGCCAACAAGAACAAAAACTCATGTTGCGCCTCATCAAGCCAAAATACTTCATGCCTGTACATGGTGAATACCGCATGCAAAAAATCCATGCTGGTCTGGCAGTAGATACTGGTGTTCCAAAAGATAACATTTTCATCATGGAAAACGGAGATGTGCTAGCTCTCACAAAGAACTCTGCACGAATTGCTGGTCAATTCAACGCTCAGGACATCTACGTTGACGGAAACCGTATCGGTGAAATCGGTGCTGCTGTCCTCAAAGATCGTCGCGATTTGTCAGAAGACGGTGTCGTTCTAGCTGTTGCAACCGTTGACTTCCAGTCTAAAATGATTTTGGCAGGCCCAGACATCCTCAGTCGTGGTTTTATCTATATGAGAGAATCTGGCGATCTCATTCGCGAAAGCCAACGCGTCCTCTTTAACGCCATCCGTATCGCTATGAGAAACAAAGATGCCAATATTCAAACGGTCAACGGTGCAATCGTCAATGCCCTACGTCCATTCCTCTACGAAAAAACAGAACGTGAGCCGATTATTATTCCCATGCTCCTCACACCAGATCGTTAACGAAAAAGATTGAAGAAGCCTTTCTGTGCACCCTTCAATCTTTTTTATTTTCCATAAAAAAGAAGCCTGTCGGCCTCTTCTTAGTACAAATCTAAATAATTATCAATTTCCCATTGTGAGACGTAGGTTGCGTAACTCGCCCATTCAATTTTCTTCGCTTCTACAAAGTTTATGTAGATATGTTCTCCCAAGGCTGCACGCACCACTTCATCCTCACGAAGAGCTTTCAAGGCGTTGTGGAGTGTTGACGGAAGATCTGTAATTCCGACTTCATGGCGTTCTTCATCGGACATAGCATAAATATTTGACTCTACCGGTGCTGGCGCTTCAAGCTTGTGTTCAATCCCATGCAAACCAACTTCTAAGAGGACAGCCATCGCCAAGTAGGGATTGGCTGTCGGATCGACCGAACGCAATTCCAAACGTGTTCCCATACCACGCGAAGCTGGAACACGTACCAAAGGCGATCGGTTTTTACCTGCCCAAGCAATATAGACAGGAGCTTCAAACCCCGGAACCAAGCGCTTGTAGGAGTTGACTGTCGGATTTGTAATCGCAGTATAATTGTAAGCGTGCTGAATCAAGCCACCAAGGAAATGATAGGCTGTCTCTGATAATTGCATACCACGTGGATCTTCCGGGTCAAAGAAGGCATTATTCCCCTCTTTATCAAACAAAGACATATTACAGTGCATACCAGAACCTGCAATACCAAACTTAGGCTTCGCCATAAAGGTTGCATACAGACCATGCTTGCGGGCAATCGTTTTTACAACCAATTTGAAAATCTGGATATTATCACAAGCCTTCAAAACGTCCGCATACTTAAAGTCAATTTCATGCTGCCCAACAGCTACCTCATGATGGCTCGCTTCTACTTCAAAGCCCATCTCTGTCAACACATTAACAATCTCACGACGGGTATTATCTGCAAGATCTGTTGGTGCCAGATCAAAGTACCCACCCTTGTCGTTCACTTCAAGTGTTGGATTGCCTTGCTCGTCCATCTTAAAGAGGAAAAATTCTGGCTCTGGTCCAAGGTTAAAGGATGAAAAACCAACTTCTTCCATGTGGCGAAGAGATTTTTTCAAGTTCCCACGAGGGTCACCTGCAAACGGCTTCCCTTCTGTTGTATAAATATCACAAATCAACCCTGCTACACGACCATTTTCATCACCCCAAGGGAAGATAGTCCAAGTGTTCAGGTCAGGGTAAAGATACATATCTGATTCATTGATACGAACGAACCCCTCAATAGATGAACCATCAAACATCACCTTGTTTGATAGAACCTTATCTACCTGCTCATCGGTTGCCGGAATTTCTACGTTTTTCATTACTCCCATAATATCTGTAAACATTAGACGCAGGAAGGTAACATTTTTCTCTTTTATATCACGCTGGATGTCCGCTACTGTAAATGCCATTGTTTTCTCCTCTATTAAAAAACTCATTATGATGAACGAAAAATGGAGCTAGGACTTGAAAATCGCCCTTGACGACTGAATTCGTCATGTAAGATGCGGCGTACATCCTCATCCGTCAAGGTTTTCTGTTGTTTTTGAAGCTTGGCCTTTGCCTCACGGTTTGCATATTCCTTTTTAATCGCGGCAATATTCAATCCCTCATTCAAAAAATCCTTGATTTCTAGGAGTAAATCCATATCATTTAGAGAATACAAGCGACGGTTGCCCTCATTTCGATCCGGTTTAATCAAGCCTTGATCTTCGTAGTAACGAATTTGACGGGCTGTTAAGTCAGTCAATTTCATTACGCTGCCAATCGGAAAGATAGCTAAAGAACGACGAAACTCTTTTTCTCTCATAACGAACTCCTTTCTGCCTATCATTATAGGAGAAAACATTTTTTAGGTCAATAGATAATGTTATATTTTATTACATCATTTATTTTGAAAGCGCTTTTTTATTATGTTTATATCATAATTGACTAAAATAGCAATAAAGACACCTATAAATGTCTCAAAAACCCGAATGAAAACATACTGAATCGTGTTCCCAGCCGGAATAGAAAGAGAGATGATCAGCATAGCTGACACTGCACCAATGATTCCTGCCTTATTGTTCATTGCCACATTGGTCATGATGGTCAACATAACACAGATCGGAACCAAAATAAGTGTCACCAGATAATGATTATGAAAGAGACCATTGATGATAAAAAATAGCAAGGCATATAGACCACCTATGGTATTTCCTAAAATGCGCGACGCACCAAAGTGCACACTCTGATCAAAATCTTCCCGCAAACTAAAAACCGTTGTCAGCGCTGCAATTTGAACACCCTGCCACCCCACACAGGTAAATAATAAAATCACCAAAAAAACTGCTAAACCTGACTTAAAGGTCCGCATGCCTAATCTAAATTTCTTTGGATCAAATCTATACTTCTTAAACATATCTCTATTCTACCATGATTCTCCTTAAAATATGCTCTAAAGCTGGAAGTGACGCTTCTTTTTATCATTCGATGAATGAACCAGAAATGACAATCAAAAAACATCCTACGTTTACCTCTTTATACCGCAGATCATACACAAAAATAGGGATGCTCTCTTGTCATCCCCATCACTGACTGCAAATCTGTCTAAGATTCCCTTAAAATTAAATTTTTAACTTCCTCTGGAATGTCACTAAATGATTACTTTTCATTACTCTGTAAATCTTTACTAGTAGAGAAAAATAGGGCAACCATTGAAACAATAGTAAATACAAACCAAGTAATATTTATATTATAGGTTGCTAAAGAGGAAAAAATGAATGTTCCAACAGGAAGTGATAGTGTGAACAACATTCCTAAAAAATTATTGCTTTGTGCTAAAATATTTGAAGGTAGACTCTCCATAAGTAGAGCATCTAATTTAGGGACTGATTTTCCCATTATATAAGCAGCAAAGAACAATACAACTATTCCAAATAGTGGACTGGAAAAAGTGGAATTTACAAATCCAAGAATCCCAAAAAGAGAGCTGTTGATTACCAACAGAGTAGAAAAGCTTTTCTTTGCAAAATAATCATGCGGAGTTAAGCTACCCCAAATAGCCCCTACCAATAATACGATTTGAACTACAAGCAGAGATTGACCATAACTCAAGCTAAATAATCCGTGTTGCATAAAATAGAAATTGTAAATACTACTAACTGCTCCACCCAACGCATTTATAACCAATATTGATAATAATATTTTTATAAAAGAAGTGTTGTTTGATTTTTTAAAAATATCATTCATATTGCTGTACATTTCTTTGAATTGTTTTAATAAAGAATCTTGTTGATCTGAAGCAATAACAGGTTCATGACTCAGTTTTTTCTTATTCATTAAAAGGACAACAGCAGATAGTACAAACGACAATGCGTTTATTATTGCTACAAAGGAAAAGTTATTATTTGATACCGTAAGCAACCACACACCGAAAGTTTGTCCCACTATATTACACAGGTATGAAGAAAATTGGGAAAAAGAATAAGCTTCAAACAAGTCCTCTTTCTGAATATTTTTTTGTAAAATAGGGAGACGTAAACCAGAAGCATAGTCACTTAATACATCGCTAACTACATTTAATAGACAAACGAAAGAAAACACAAAAAAGGTTTTATTCTCAATCATAAAAGCAACTAAGGTAAATAAGATAGCTTGGATAAAGCCAACAGCAATCATCAATCGCACCTTATTTCGAGTGCGATCGGCCTTTATCCCCACCCAAAATGTAAAAACTGTCGGAATAACTGTAACCATATTCGCTATAAATACAGCAAAAGTAGCTTGGGGTAAACTGGATGCATAGATAATAAAAACTAAATTATAGATATATGAACCCAAGGAATTCAACATTCTCGAAAAAGTTATTACTCTATATACACTGTTTTTAAATAATAATTTCATCGCCCACCTCAAAATATATTTCTTTGTATTGACTTATTCTAAGCATTTAAACGAGACATTCTTAGAAATCAAATAAGGAATGACCAACTCATACATGTCCGTGTAGTTTTCTATAGTTCCTGAAATATGAATTTTAAATCCAAATTCAGGTAGATCATACCAACTTATTTCATGGTACTTAAACTGTGATGACTTCATATTTATTTTCCATTGTTGATAATTTTTATAAATGGATATTTCTTAGGATTATGTACTATTTCTTTTATTTTACTTTCAATATATCGTTCAAATGTTTCTTCAAAACTTTTTGTATTTGAATTTTCTGCTTCTTCTGAATTGCAGTATTTTGTTAAAATTGTATTTTTCATCGTACTCTCATTTCTATCAAGTGAACTTGACATTTATCTGTCACGACAATATCTTGAATTGGTTCAGAACATTTGCTTGCTTCAAGTGCAAATTGTATCATATCATTTTCCTCCTCTATTTTTTATAAGCACATTATAACTTACTAAACAGTATTCAAAATAAAGTTTTCATATTTTATCACTCAAAAAAAAAAAGAGTTATCCGCAAAAAAACTCTATAACAAAGGTTTTTTTTAGATAAACTCTTTTTTATTTAAACTATCACATTTTAATTTATTCAACAGTTTTCAGCCAGTGCTTCATGCTATTCAGATAATATTCTGCACTATCTGTACAATTTAAATGTTCTAAAATTTCCACTGACGTCTCCATTTTCTTGATGCCGTTTTCCTTATCTCCTTTGATACAATCATGTTGTCCATCTGCAAACATGTACACTATTCGTAAATAACTATCATTTTCCTCAAAAAAATGATTCTTTATTTGTTTATCAAAATAGGCTGCCTTGCTTAATTTTTTTTCATTTATAGACTTAAATAGCCCATTCAATAAGATTGTATGTATATAGTTTTTATTTTTTCTTAAATCTCCCAAAAAATCAGCTTTTTGAAGCATTTCTCTGGTATATTGAAAATATAAATCTAATGGTAACAAAGTGGCGACATCAGAAAATAATTTCAGCTCAAACTCTCCCCATATATCTATAAAAAACAAATAATCATACAAAAACTTTAATTCTTGATCACTTATTTCAACATTATCATCAAATAAACACATGTGACCTTTAATAATGAGGGCTTTTAGTAAATGACTATCTTTTTTATGAATTTCATACTCATTCATCTCATTTTGATGCATTTTTTGTAATAGAGATAAGTCTCGCTTATTTCTTGCATCCCATATACTAGCTTTTAATGCATCATAGGCTGTTGGTTGAAAGCCTCTAACTAGATAAACAAACTCAGCTAATTCTGTATCAATATTTTCTAAAGCAATGAGTAATTTTGAAATGGTTATATCTGATTCTCCATTTTCAAATTTACTTAACATGGAATAAGAAAATTTCCCCCCTGTAGCTTCCTTCAGAGAAATTTTTCTGCTCGTCCTTAAATCTTTAAATATTTCACCCATGTAGTTCATATTTTTCTCCTCATAAAACAATTTTAGTGAGAATGTTCAATCCCAAGTTTTAAAGAACTTTATAGCTTGATTGTTGCAAATTTTTCTAAAAGAATAGACTCATGGTGGTTTGTTTTTCTCCTCACTCCGACATTCTAAGCCCATTATACTTGGAAAACAGAGAGAATACGAGAAAAACCTTGATTTTTCAAGGCTTTTCGTTGGAAATGCTTATTTTTCAGTAAGTGCAGAAAGACCAGGTAAAACTTTACCCTCCAGCAACTCCATACTTGCACCACCACCAGTAGAAATCCATGAGAACTTGTCTGCACGGCCAAGGTTGATGGCTGCTGCTGCTGAGTCACCACCACCGATGATGGATTTAACGCCTGGTTGTTTTACGATAGCATCCATCACACCGATAGTACCAGCTTGGAAGTCAGGGTTTTCAAAGACACCCATTGGTCCATTCCAAACAACAGTTTTAGCGCCTTCTAGTTCAGCTTCAAATTTAGCGATTGATTTCGGACCAATGTCAAGACCAAGGAAACCTTCTGAAACAGCTTCGCCTTCTGTATCACGTACTACGTCATAACCAGCAAATGCATTTGCTTCTTTTGAGTCAACCGGCAAGATCAATTTACCATTTGCTTTTTCAAGAAGAGCTTTTGCAATATCCAATTTATCTTCTTCTACAAGTGAGTTACCGATTTCAATACCTTGCGCTTTGTAGAAGGTATACGTCATACCACCACCGATAAGGACTTTATCAGCTTTTTCAAGCAAGTTTTCGATAACACCGATCTTGTCAGATACTTTTGAACCGCCAAGGATAGCCACAAATGGACGCTCTGGTGTTTCAACTGCTTCTTGGATATAAGCAATTTCGTTTTCCAAAAGGAAACCTGCGACTGCTTTTTCTACGTTAGCTGAGATACCAACGTTTGATGCATGTGCACGGTGTGCAGTACCAAATGCATCATTAACGAAGATACCGTCACCGAGTGAAGCCCAGTATTTACCAAGTTCTTCGTCGTTTTTAGATTCTTTCTTACCATCAACATCTTCAAAACGAGTATTTTCAACAAGGAGAACTTGCCCGTCTTCCAAAGCATTGATAGCTGCTTCCAAGTCGCTACCGCGAGTGCTACCAGGGAAAACAACATCTTGACCAAGTTTTTCAGCCAAGGCCTTAGCTACAGGAGCCAATGATTTGCCTTCTTTATCGGCTTCTTCTTTCACACGACCAAGGTGAGAGAAGAGGATGGCACGTCCACCTTGTTCAAGAATATACTTGATTGTTGGAAGAGCCGCAGTAATACGGTTATCGTTGGTGATAACACCATCTTTCAAAGGTACGTTGAAGTCCACACGAACAAGAACTTTTTTACCTTTCAAATCAACATCTTTAACAGTCAATTTTGCCATTAGATAAGACTCCTTAAAATTTTTTATCCTACTCATTATAGCATATTATTTGGTAAATGACGATAGAAACATCCAATGTTGTGAGGAATGTAACATTATATACTCTCCCTTTTCAAGGGTAACTCTGCATATCCGAATGTCTGCTTGTTTTTTCTTTTTATATTATAGTCTCCTCTTCGTTAAAAACCAACTTGGTCAGGATCTTTCTGCTGACTAACCCCTTCAACCTTATCCAATTCTGCAATATCTTCTACAGTCAGCTCAAAATCAAAGATTTGCAAATTGGCTTCAATATTTTTAGGAGTAACAGATTTTGGCAACGGTAAGAAACCTTTTTCTAAAGACCACCGCAAAGCGACTTGAGCAACGGATTTCTCGTATTTTGTTGCAATTTCTTGAACTACCGAATTGCTAAAGATAGAGCCTGTTCCAAGAGGACTGTATGCCTCTAGCAAAATATCATGCTGACGGCAGAAATGAGCCAATTCTTCTTGAGGACAACCAGGTGCCAATAGAACTTGATTAACATGAGGCTTGATTTCAGCCGTTTCAAAGAGAGCTTGCAGATGCCGAATCATAAAATTAGAGACGCCTATTGCTCGGACTTTTCCAGCCTTGTAGGCCTCTTCCATAGCCTTCCAAGCACCGGCATTCCCTAACTTCCATGCATCATTTTCACGCAAGGCTATCGGATTTGGCCAGTGAATCAACAGCAAATCTACATAATCAACACCTAATTTTTCCAAAGATTCATCAATTGAAGCTTTTGCTAATTCATAATCATGCTTATCATTCCAAACCTTGGTCGTCAAGAAAATATCCTCACGAGACAAGCCGCTATCTGCAATCGCGCGACCAACACCCACCTCATTACCGTAAATCTGAGCAGTATCCACGTGAGTATAGCCAAGTTTGAGGGCATGACTGACACTATTGTAAACCTCTTCCCCTTCTGAGATTTGCCAAGTTCCAAAACCAATTTTTGGGATTTTTACACCGTTAGATAAAGTATAGTTTTCCATGAATGTCCTCCATTAAAATGTTTTCATTGGGTTAAAGGATGCTGAGATGATCTGTTCTACATCTGACACATCCAAAGTCACAAAAATATTTTGGCCAAGATTACCATGCTCAACCGCCTTCTCGCTCATCTCCCTGACCAAATCTTGATTTTCAATACCGACTTCAGGCAAAGTCATAGGGATTTCCAGTTGACTTTCAAAGAAGTGGTAAGTCTTTGCAACAGCTTGTCTTGCTAATTCTTCATCAGAACCTCCATCAAGTCCCCAGACGGTACGAGCGTAAGTTGCAAATTTTGTATGAGTTGTTGGATCTGTATCAATGCAGAACTTCATCCAGCGTGGTGTCAAAATAGCCAGGCCAATACCGTGAGTAATATCATAATAAGCGGATAGTTCGTGTTCAATCGGATGACAAGTCCAACCATCAATACGACCTTTAGAAACCAAACCATTGAGAGCCAGAGTTGAAGCCCAGAGCAAGTTAGCCCGAGCAGTGTAGTTTTCAGGTTCTTGGATAGCTACAGGGGCATGCTTGATGATGGTTTTTAGCAGACCTTCTGCTATACTATCCTGAACATCTACTCCTTCCGTACGATTAAAGTATTGCTCAAAAAGATGACTCATCATATCTGCGGCTCCTGCAGCAGTTTGCCACTTGGAAACCGTAAAAGTCAAACTCGGATCTAAGAAAGAAGCTCTTGGAATCAATTCCCAACCACTGGTGTCGAGCTTTTCATTGATGGCCATATTCGAAATCACCGCATCGCGATTCATCTCCGTCCCTGTAGCAGCTAGGGTCAGTACATCAACAATCGGAATGGCCTTGCCAATCAGACTAGAATCTTCAACCAAGTCCCAAGCATCCCCATCATAGTAAACGGCTGCTGCCATGACCTTACTGGCATCTACAACTGATCCCCCACCAACAGCCAAGATGACTTCCAAGTCATTGTCACGGATCAAGCTTGCACCTTGACGAACCGATTCAATGCGGGGATTTGGCTCAATCCCTGCTAATTCGACAACTGTAAAATCATTTTCGTTTAAAAGCTGAGTAATCTTATCATAGAGACCAGATTTTTTGATCGAACCACCTCCGTAAGCAAAAAGCACTCTTTTCCCAAAGGCTGATAAAACCTCTGGCAATTCAGCCAAGCGCTCCCTTCCAAAACGGATATCCGTTGGAATTTGCAAGCGAAAATTTCTCATCTTATTTCCTTTCCAAAGTTAATTAGTGATGAAAGATAACGGTCTCAAAATGAAAGACATCTGGCAAGTGACGAGCAATCGAGTATTCAAAGGTCTTACAATTCCCCAAGGAGCTAACTCGTTCGGTCTCCATTAGAAAGTCCGTGTCTGAGAGATTCATTTCTAGCTGTTCTATAGCATTGGGACGAACTCCAGCGACCTTTACAAAGGCACTGTGAATCTTATATCCTAGCTCATCCTGTATGTAGCCATAGATAGATTGTTCCAAATGTTTCGTACTTAATCCTGGAATGACATCAACAGGCATGTAGCTATACTCCATAATGATTGGCCGATCATCCAGGATTCTTAGTCGTTGAATTTCATAGACAAAGCTATCTTGATTGACGCATAATTTACTGGCAACCTGAGCGGATGGATGAATAACCTCGAACTTAAGGATTTTAGAAGTTACATGCTCCCTATAATCGTGATAGGTTCCTTTCAATGAATACAAGCGAGATAACCCCTTGCTTTTCCAATCCCTAACCAGAGTACCATCTCCCCGACGGCGAATAATAAAGCCTTCTGCCACCAACAAATCCAAGGCACGCTTTAGGGTCAATAGACTAACTCCATATTGACTAGCCAGCGTTTGACCATCCGGCAATTTATCATTGATGGCATAGGTTCCTTCTTGGATTTTTTCACGTATATCCTGACAGATAACAAGATACCTCGGTTTTATTTTTCCGATAAAACTCCCTCCTCTCTTTCCCTTTACATCATAAGTATAACATATTTTTTTAAAAGTATATACTTTTAAAAATAAAATTCTATTTTTTAGACAGTCTCTGACAAAAGCAAGATAAATGCATAACTTCTAAATGCATCTTTAGACCTCACAATCACTACAGAATCAAGTAAGGTCAATCTCATACCACCGTGGCTACCGTTTGTCAACTAACTTTTAACGAGTACATAGACTCTCTTACCTCTCATTCTGTAGAGTCATTCTATTTGTTCCATCCTGTCATAACCGCCATTTATACTTTTGAACTACTGTCTTTTCAGACAAAGAAGTGGAATAGGCAACCCTAATTTAAGAGATTGTCATTGGTTGTCCAATCCTTCGCTCTACTTCCATGGCACACAAAAAAGAAGGACCGAAGTCCTTCTTTTTCAATAAAACCAAAATTATTTAGCAATTTTTGCAAAGTACTCAAGCGTACGTACAAGTTGTGCAGTGTAAGACATTTCGTTGTCGTACCATGATACAACTTTCACCAATTGCTCGCCATCCACTTCAATTACTTTAGTTTGAGTTGCGTCAAACAATGAACCGAATGAGATACCCACGATGTCTGAAGATACAAGTGGATCTTCAGTGTAACCGAATGATTCAGTAGCAGCAGCTTTCATAGCAGCGTTTACTTCGTCAGCAGTTACTTTCTTATCAAGAGTCGCAACCAATTCAGTTACAGAACCTGTTGGAACTGGAACACGTTGTGCGGCACCATCAAGTTTACCATTCAATTCTGGGATTACCAAACCGATAGCTTTAGCTGCACCAGTTGAGTTAGGAACGATGTTTGCTGCAGCAGCACGAGCACGACGAAGGTCACCACCACGGTGTGGTCCGTCAAGAACCATTTGGTCACCAGTGTAACCGTGGATTGTAGTCATCAAACCTTTTTGAACGCCAAACGCATCGTGAAGAGCTTTAGCCATTGGTGCCAAACAGTTTGTAGTACATGAAGCACCTGAGATAACTGTTTCAGTACCGTCAAGGATGTCGTGGTTAGTGTTGAAAACAACTGTCTTCACATCGTTACCACCAGGAGCAGTAATAACAACTTTCTTAGCACCGTTAGCGTGAATGTGTTGCTCAGCTTTTTCTTTAGAAGCAAAGAAACCTGTTGCTTCCAAAACAATATCTACGCCATCAGTAGCCCAGTCAATGTTTCCTGGCTCACGCTCAGCAGAAACTTTAACGAATTTACCGTTAACTTCAAAACCACCGTCTTTAACTTCAACAGTACCATCAAAACGACCTTGAGTTGTGTCATACTTCAACAAGTGTGCAAGCATCACTGGATCTGTAAGGTCATTGATACGAGTTACTTCAACACCTTCAACGTTTTGGATACGACGGAAAGCAAGACGACCGATACGTCCGAAACCGTTAATACCAACTTTAACTACCATGAATGATTTCCTCCTTATGAAAATCGAGTTCTATATTTTAAAAGGCATGCCTTTTAATCCTTTTGTGAAAATATTAACTTGTAAGCCTACAAGCATCTTTTCAACATTTTTATTATATAATTATTTACCGAAAATTGCAAGACTTTGTATACTGTAGAAAAGCATCTACAGGTGTCCGAAAAAACAATAGATTTGATTTCTATTTCGGTATTACTGTCTGTCTGATCAAAGTAAGATTCGTTAGATACTATTATTTTACGGCCTCAAGTGCTGTGGCTATAACTTCTTCTGTTCGGTTACCACGAAATGCTGTTACTATTTCCTTCTTTTTATTCAATATGAACATTGTTGGGATATTCTTCACCCCCATACTATCAGCAACACTCATACCTTTATCCTGATAATAGGTAAATGGATATTTTTCAGTCAAATATTTCTGACCATTCACTTTCGTTTCACGTGTTCCATCTACAACATTTAAAAATACAAAGTTGACATCCTTACCGTACTTCTCATACAACTTAGCTAAAATAGGTAATTGCGCTTGACAATCTGGACACCAGCTCGCCCAAAATACAACAATGGATGGTTTATCTGCAAAATTCGCCAAAGTCATTTCTTTGTCATTTGCATCTAAAAACTTACTTTTATTGATGGTTTCTGTCAAGGAGCGAAGTTCTGAATCAGAAGGCTGACTTGAGCTTTGACTGACCTCTGTTTTGGCGGGGCTGCTTTGTGTTAAATTGGCTGTCATTCCCAAATAAATAGCTGCACTTACAACAAGAATTGCTATTACAGAAATCGTGAAAATTTCTCTTTTTTTCATATTTTTTCTCCATAATTCCTTTCTAAGTAGTAGTATATCATAATTTACAATTTCAAAAGTCAAAAACAACCCGAGTTCGTAGTTCTTTGTGACTAAAACCCGGGTTGTCCTTGTTAAAGCATGCAAGATGCCTATAGATTCTCTTAGAGACTATCGTTATCCTTGCGTTTTCTAAGCACAAAGGTCAAGGCTCCAAGAATGATACCAACGATAGCATACACCCCGTTTTCATTAGTACCTGTTTTCGGAAGAATTGGTCCTGAAGAAGGTGGCGGTGTTGGTTCTGTTGGTGGAGTTGGTGGAGTTGGCAAGTCACCTTTTGGTTTATCAGGTGTTGCCGGTGGTGGCGGTGTCTCATTCTTAGGCGGTACTACAGTTACCTTGTTTGTCTTCTTAGTAAGATTATCACTTGGGTCATGATTGAATTGTACTGTTGCAGTATTATCAATACCCTTAGTAAAGTGATCAATTGTCAAGGCATTCACATCTGTGATGCTTGAGTAAATAATCACATTTACGGTATAACCTTTCAAGGCTTCCATAGTATATTCATCCGTAAAGTCAACCGTTACAAATTGTCCGTCTACTTTAATGGTTCCACCTAGAGCAGCAATTGCTTCCGCTGTCAATTCACCTTTGTCATTGACTTTAGCAAATTGTTCCACACGTTCTTGAACTTTAGCTTGTTTTTCTTTCGCTTCATCAAGAACTTTTTGTTTTGCAACTACAACTTTTTCTTGATTATCAGCTTCAACTTTCACTTCGGAAGGAGTTTTTGCTTTGGCCAAGACTTCTTGTGCTGCTTGTACTCTTTGTTTTGCAGCCTCCAATTTAGCTTGGAGTTCTGCTATAACTACCTCTTGTGCAGCGATTTCTGAAGAATGATCAGTAGCAATCATATCTACCGGATTGGCTGCCGATACTTCTGTGGATGAGGAGGACTCTGTTGTCGCTGATGTTGCTGACGTCTTAAGTTCTGTCAGCTTAGCTTGAGCCTCAGCTAATTCAGTCTCTAGTCTTGCAACTACTTTCTGCGCCTCTGAAAGAGCTGCCGCACTAGCTTCTGTTTGGCTAGATTTCTTAATTTCTTCCAACTTAGCTTTTTCAGCATCAAGTTCTGCTTGTGCTTTTTCTACATCTTCATCAATATAATTTGCATTTGATGTCGGTGCATTTGTTAGTTTCACAGCCACTTTAGCTTTGTCCACAGTGAATAGCGGATCCAATTGATCGGTGATAGTGATGCTTGTTAGATTCAACCGTCTGTCTTCAGCTTCGTCCGTTGGAACAACTGATTTAATGTCGAAGCGGAACGATTCCGTTGCTTGTAGAAGAGCCAGATAATTTGTTTGTTCCAAGCCCTCTACACGACTAACTGTCTTCACAGGTGTTCCTGGTTGTGGAGGATTCACCGGTGGAGTTGGTGGGGTATCAGGTGTCGGCGGAGTCACTGTTACTGGAGTAGTATCTTTACGTTTCTTCACTCCATTGCTATCTGTAAACTCAAGGCTAGCAGTATTTGGAATGCTTGCAACATTATTTGTCACATAAGCAGTCAAATCAGCATCAGACTTGATATAAGCAGGAATGTAAAGTTGGATTTGTTTAAATCCAGCAAGTTTTGCAAAATCTACAACAGTTGCTACAACACGGTTCCCTTCAACCGTTACCTTAACTGCATCAGTTGCATAACCATCCACATAGGCAACCACATCTCCATTGATTGCAAGTACAGACTCAAGAGTATCTGTTATTACAAATTCACGATACGTAGCAATATCTTGTGGAAGGTTCGCCGTTACGTTGTACATGTACGATTTATTAACTTCCACATTAAGATGTGTCAAATCACGATTGATTTTCTTATCAATGCCAGGTTCGTTTGGAGTCGGTGGATAAACCGGAACAGTATTCGAATCCTTCTTCGTTGCTGGGTCATTGTTGACAATATAGTTTGCAGTATTTGGAATACTTGTCTTACCGTTTGTCATATATGGTGTCAAATCAACACCATCCTTGACCTTCGCAGAAAATTCGATATGAAGCGGTTTGCCTGCTTGTTCTCGAACTTGTTGTTTCGTCAATTTAACGGTGACGGTCTGTCCGTCAATAGAAATTTGACTTTGTGCGATTGATTTACCTGATAAGGTTGCAGTCACAGCGCCTTCAAACGTCAAAACATCTTTTAATGTATCACTTACTTCAAAGGCAAAAGCCCCAGTCGGAACAATTGTATCAATTGTGTAAGTAAATACTTCTTGACGACTAGCTAGATCTGCACTTTCTGCACCATTTACTTTCTTCTCAATCGGAGGTGTATTTGGTGTTGGTGGAGTGACCGTTACAGGTTTCGTTTCTTTCTCACCAACTTGTCCCGCTTTATTCGTAAACTCTACTTTCGCGGTATTTGGAATAGCTTGACGTGTTACACCTTCGCGAACTTGCGATACGATTACCAGTTCGACCTTCTTGCCTGCCAAGTCTTTGGCATTCTTGAAGTCTTTCATCGTAGCTGTAACAGTCTGTCCATCTACTTTCACATCAAAGAATTTCGCTGCTTCGCCGATGATAGTTGGTGTACCTTGAACAGCAAGGTCTTTATCCAATACATCGACAATCACAAATTTCTTATAACTTGTAATGTCAACCGGTAGGGTTGTTGTGATGTTATAAGTATAATCTTTTTCAGTGTCTACATCCAAATGATCAAGCGTATTGTTAATCTTCTTCTCAACCGTTGGATCTTCACCTGGTGGTGTGACAGTGACTGGAGGGGTCGGTGGAGTCTCGCTATCTGGAGTGCCATCTACATGTGATTTGTTCTGGTAAGTCACTTTCGCGGTATTTGGAATAGCTTGACGTGTCACACCTTCGCGGATTTGAGAAACAATAACGAGTTCAACCTTCTTGCCTGCCAAGTCTTTGGCATTCTTGAAGTCTTTCATCGCAGCTGTAACAGTCTGTCCATCTACTTTCACATCAAAGAATTTCGCTGCTTCACCGGTGATAGTTGGTGTACCTTGAACAGCAAGGTCTTTATCCAATACATCGACAATCGCAAATTTCTTATAACTTGTAATGTCAACCGGTAGGGTTGTTGTGATGTTATAAGTATAATCTTTTTCAGTGTCTACATCCAAATGATCAAGCGTATTGTTAATCTTCTTCTCAACCGTTGGATCTTCACCTGGTGGTGTGACAGTAACTGGAGGGGTCGGTGGAGTCGTTGTTGTATCACCTGGCTCACCACCTGCTTTCACTTTGTTCGTGTAAGTGATAGTAGTTTGGTTAGGGATAGCCTGACGTGTCACACCTTCACGGATTTGAGAAACGATAACGAGTTCAACCTCTTTACCTGCGTATGCTCTCGCCGCACTGAAGTCGGTGATTGTTGCACGGACTTTCTGACCGTCTACAGTAACTTTGAAGAACTTAGCCGCATCACCTTTGATGATTGGTGTGCCTTGTACTTCAAGATCCTTATCCAAGTCATCGTTAATCACAAAGGTCTTGTAAGAAGCAATATCACTTGGAAGAACGGTCTTGATGTTGTAATTGTAGTTTGTCTTCGTCGCTGTATCCAAGTGATCAAGAGTTTCATTGATCTTCTTAGTAACAGGAGGAGGAGTTACTGTCACAGGTGGAGTTGGTGGGGTCTCGCTATCTGGAGTTCCGTCCACGTGTGATTTGTTTTGGTATGTCACTTTTGCAGTGTTGTCAATCTTAGGAGCCTTGCTCGTTGACTTCACTTGTGCTGTAATCACCAATTCGACCTTCTTACCAGCTAGGGCAGCTGCATCTTTGAAGTTCTTCATGGTTGCAGTGACTTTTTGACCAGCTACTTTAACATCGAAGAACTGAGTCATATCAACACCATCAATCTCAGCCATCACTGGTGTACCTTGGATTGCTAGGTTTTCATCCAACTCATCGACAATCGCATAAGCTTTGTAGCGTGTGATGTCAACTGGTAGAAGTGAGGTGATGTTGTAGGTGTAGTTCGACTCTGGTAGAACAGTCGCTTCTGTCAAGTCTTTGTTAATCTTCTTCTCAACAGTCGGTGTCTCACCTGGTGGTGTTACGGTGACTGGAGGGGTCGGTGGAGTCGTTGTTGTATCACCTGGCTCACCACCTACTTTCACTTTGTTCGTGTAAGTAATAGTAGTTTGGTTAGGGATAGCCTGACGTGTCACACCTTCACGGATTTGAGAAACGATAACGAGTTCAACCTCTTTACCTGCGTATGCTTTCGCCGCATTGAAGTCGGTGATTGTTGCACGGACTTTCTGACCGTCTACAGTAACTTTGAAGAACTTAGCCGCATCATCTTTGATGATTGGTGTGCCTTGTACTTCAAGATCCTTATCCAAGTCATCGTTAATCACAAAGGTCTTGTAAGAAGCAATATCACTTGGAAGAACGGTCTTGATGTTGTAATTATAGTTTGTCTTCGTCGCTGTATCCAAGTGATCAAGAGTTTCATTGATCTTCTTAGTAACAGGAGGAGGAGTTACTGTCACAGGTGGAGTTGGTGGGGTCTCGCTATCTGGAGTTCCGTCCACGTGTGATTTGTTTTGGTATGTCACTTTTGCAGTGTTGTCAATCTTAGGAGCCTTGCTCGTTGACTTCACTTGTGCTGTAATCACCAATTCGACCTTCTTACCAGTTAAGGCAGCTGCATTTTCGAAGTTCTTCATGGTTGCAGTGACTTTTTGACCAACTACTTTAACATCGAAGAACTGAGTTATATCAACACCATCAATCTCAGCCATCACTGGTGTACCTTGGATTGCTAGGTTTTCATCCAACTCATCGACAATCGCATAAGCTTTGTAGCGTGTGATATCAACCGGTAGAAGTGAGGTGATGTTGTAAGTGTAGTTCGACTCTGGTAGAACAGTCGCTTCTGTCAAGTCTTTGTTAATCTTCTTCTCAACAGTCGGTGTCTCACCTGGTGGCGTTACAGTGACTGGAGGGGTATCTTTTTTACTATCCGGTGTACCAGCCGCATGTGTCCTATTCTGATAGGTTATACGTGCAATGTTAGGGATATTTTGTGTAGTTACCCCCTTACGAATCTGAGATACAATAACAAGCTCAACTTCTTTACCTGCTAATTCCTGAGCAGTTACAAAGTTTTTCATTGTTGCAGTAACAAGTTGTCCTTCTACTTTTACATCGAAGAACTGAGCTGCAGGTCCAGAAATAACTGGCTTGCCTTGAACAGCTAATTCAGCGTCCAATTCATCACTGATAACAAATTTCTTGTATGTTGTAATGTCCGCAGGCAACTTAGTCTTAATGTTATAAGTATAGTTTGTTGCTGTTTCAGTATCCAAGTGTTCCAACTTATCATTGATTTTCTTGGTAACCGTAGGATCCTCACTCGGAGGTGTAACTGGAACATTATTAGAATCTTTCTTTTGATCTGGCTTATCGCCTACTGTCAGAGTAGCTTTGTTTGGAATAGAGCCTTCCTGATTATCAGCTGTAATGTATTTTGCCAGCTCAAAGCTTTGTACACCTTCTTTAATACGAGCTTTAATCGTCAGAACAACAGTTTTACCTGCATACTTAGAAATTTCATTGGTTGGAAGAGCTGCTGTTACTTTACCACTGTCTGCATTAGCATCTTTCGGGCTGGTAACTGTCATTCCCTTATCTAAGGTAGCATCACCAACCGTCACACCGGTTTCAGTGATTGTTAGAATATCTTCTAAGTCATCACTTAGCTCAAACTTCGTAAAGCCAGCAGTATTTTTTGGAACTTCTGCTGTTACCTTATAGGTAAATACTTCATCAAGGTTTGATAGTTTTTCAGCTTGCTTATCATTGACTGTTTTCTTAGGTGTCGGTGTCTCACCTGGAGGGGTTACAGTGACTGGCTCTGTTTCCTTCTTGGTTGTAAAGTCATTATTGATAACAAAGTTTGCAGTATTTGGCACCTTAGTCGTACCATTTGCTGTATAGGCTGTTAAATCTGCATTTGCAACAATCTTAGCCTTAAAGGTTACCAAGACTTTTTGACCTTGATATTTCACCAACTGGTCATCTGTCAAGCTGACTGTTAAGGTTCGATTCTCAATCTTGACAGTTGTGTTATTTGTAACATCTGTCTCGCCAATCTTAACAGTTACACCATTTTTACCATCTTTACCTACAAACTCAAGAACCTCTTTCAATTCGTCGGTAATCACAAAGCTCTTCGCATCTGTCGGAACTTGGGTTTGAATAGTGTACTCAAACTCCTCATCCCGTTTAGTCAAGTCTTCGTGATCTTTATTGTTAACTTTTTTAACAATCGTTGGAGTATCTGGAGTCGGTGGGGTAACCGTTACAGGTCGTGAATCCACTTTCGGGTTATTATCAACACGAATACTTGCGGTATTTGGAACCTTGATGGTATTGCTTGCTTTTTCTAAGTAAGCTATCAAGTTTACATTGGCACGAATCTTAGCCTTAAAGGTTATTAAGACTTTTTGACCTTGATGTTTCGCTAACTGGTCGGCGGTCAAGCTGACTGTCAAGGTTTGATCCTTAACTTCCACAGTTGTTTTATTTGTGACATCTGCTTCATCAATCTTAACAACTACTTCACCCTTACCATCGTTACCGGCAAACTCAAGAACTTCTTTTAGTTCGTCAGTAATCACGAAACTCTTCGCATCTGTCGGAACCTGCGTTTCAATGCTATATTCAAACATTTGGTCGCGTTGTCCTAAGGCTTCATGTTCTTTATTATTCACCTTCTTCTCAACTGTTGGTGGGGTTGGAGTCGGTGGAGTAACCGTTACAGGTTGTGAGTTCACTTTAGGGTTATTATCAACGCTAATGCTTGCAGTATTTGGAACCTTGATAGTATCGCTTCCTTCTACCAAGTAGCCTGTCAGGTTGACATTGGCACGGATCTTAGCTTTAAAGGTTACTAAGACTTTTTGACCTTGAAGTTTTGCTAACTGGTCGGCGGTCAAGCTGACTGTTAAGGTTTGATTTTCAGTTTTTACGTCCGTAGTGTTTGTGACTATTGCATCACCAATCTTAACAACTACCTCACCCTTACCATCGTTACCGGCAAACTCAAGAACTTCTTTTAGTTCGTCAGTAATCACGAAACTCTTCGCATCTGTCGGAACCTGTGTTGCGATGCTGTAATCAAATGTTTGATTACGTTGTCCTAAGGTTTCATGTACTTTATCATTTACCTTCTTCTCAACTGTTGGTGGAGTTGGAGGCGGCGGAGTAACTGTTACAGTGTTAGACTCCTTAGGATTGTTATTCAAGGTATATTTTGCCTTGTTCGGAACTTTTATCGTTCCATCCTGAGTATACTTATCTACTGATAAGTTCACATCTCCGCGAATCTTAGCTTTGAAAGTGATGACAATAGCCTTACCAGCATCAGCCGTTAGCTGTTCCTTCGTAAACTTGATACCTAGGTTACGTTCAGATCTTGTGATTGTAACTTTATCAGTTACGGCTGTATCTGCAATTTTAACGACAACATCACCTTGATTGCCAGCAAATTCAAGCACCTCGTCTAGCTCATCCGTGATTTCAAAGGTCTCTGCACCTTTTGGAACAGATGATTTGATAGTGTACTCAAATACTTCATCACGTTTGGTTAAATCCGCATGCTGTTTTGCATTGACTTGCTTTTCAATTAGCGGTGGAGGAGTCACAACAACTGGTGGAGTCGGTGGAGTTTCTTTTTCGCCACCACTCGTTGGAGTTTCATATACAATCTTAGAAGTATTTGGAATTTCTTCGACTGAAGTGCCATCCTTGATTTTAGCTGGGATGACTAACTCAACCATTTCTCCACCTGTCAAGGTAGAAAGACTTGTAGCTTTAGCTGTTGCTGTAACTGTGTTCGTTGCTGCATCATGGGTTACATCAAAATGCTGAGCATATGGCTCTTTCACATATGGCGCTGGACTATTGGTCAATTCAAGACGACTGTCCAATTTATCTGTAATCTTATAAGACTTATAGCTCTTAATATCTCTAGGAAGTTTTGTCTGAATGTTGAACTCAAATGCTTCGCTGCTCTTTGTTGTATGCAGCACATCAAGTGTCGAATTGATTTTCTTACTTGGAGCTGGTTCATCTGGAGTTACGTAAACTGTATTTGACGTTTGTGGTTTTCCATTCAGTTCAACTGTAGCCTTGTTTGGAACTTTGATTTGACCATTTACAACATACTTGGTCAAATCTGCCTTATCCTTAATTCTTGCTTTGATGGTTAACTTGATAACAGCAGGACCTTTATTGCCCCTGTTTGCAGTGGTAATTTGTCGTGAAATTGCACGCGAATTAAAATCTGCTTCTCCTAAATTCAATGTAACCGTCTGACCAGAAGTAACTATTTTTTGTGTCAAGGCATCAACTGCTTTCCCGTTGACTGTAATCTTAGCTTCAAGAACCTCCAACTCATCAACTAATGTATCAGAAAGGATATAGCTTTTCGCAATACCTGGCCAAGCAGATTCTACATTATAGTAGTACTCTTGCGAACGTGTACCAAGGTAAAGTTGGTCTTGATCCTTAACATAGCCCTCACCGATTCCATCCACAGACTGAACATCCTTCTTGATGTCGGTTTCGACAGGAGGCACTACGTAAACTGCATTCGAACGACGAACTGAAGCTCTTGGATCCGTTGGATTATCTCCCAAATAATCTTACCTTGGTTCAAAATACCGTAACCATCATTCTCTTGAATGAGAGCTTTATAGGCTTCTGGATTATTTTTGTAAGTATAGTCATCTTTGATCTTTGTCTCGATATGGAGAGTATAACGCGCAAATTTGTGCCCGCCATAAAGACCTTCGTTAACATTCGGATTGCTAGTATCACCAGCTTTTGGTGGAATGACTGCATATACAACTGTTTGAGTTTTACCTGTGTAAGGATCTGCGACCTCTTTTGTCTTAACTTCAAAGTTCGTCCGTGCTCCACTAGTGTCTGTCACATAAGCAGACTTATATTCTAGACGATAGTCAAGCTCATCAACCAACATAAAGTTTTTCTTGACATTAAGTGGCAAGTTATTCATACGATAAGTAAGATCATAGCTGAAGTTCTCACTTGCCTCTGTCAAATTCGCAGCATAAGATGGACGAATTGCTCCTTCTGGATACCCCTGAAGTGTACCAATATCATTACTCTTATCTTGATCTGTGATAGTTTTCGTCACATTTGGATAGCAGTACTTAAGATCAGTGACTTCCACACTTGTTGGAATTTTTGAACCAATCATTGCAGTTTCATGCTTTCCAACTTTAAACGTACCTGTAAGTTGCCCAACTGTTACATTTTTCTTACTTGGAACATAGTCATCTGCTGGCTCCTTTTCATCTTCTTCAGAGAGAGTTTCAGGATCTTCAACATGATTCAACTCATAATCAAAATTATTTTCTCCAGGATTGAAAACACTTTCAGGGACAGAAATGGTGACTTTTTGCCCTACTTGCTTGATAGTTCCACGGATTTCTTTAGTCGGATCTTTGACAACATCAACGATCTTTTTCTTGTTGATAGTAACAGATTTAACTGTATAACCTTCCGTTACTGTAAACTCACCCTGAACATCCTCTTTCACAAGAGCCTGTGCTACTGACTTGAGAATCCTATCAGCAAAAGATTTAGGATCAGACTGCTCATTTACATAGTACTTATCGCTTGTCGCCACAGACCGTAGTGCTTGATGGAATACTTCCTGTACTGTCCGCGTATCACCTGTATCAACACCTGTATTTCCAAAGCCTTCTAAATAAGTGGTTCCATACTGAGATCCCTTGGTGAAACCAGCCACTTCCTCCCAAAAACCAACTACTACTGCACCATCATTTTGTGTATTTCCATCATCAGATTTTACTAATTCTTTAAGCTTAGTTCCAGCTTCTTCCAGTTCTTTAGCACGTGCAAGATAGTTTTGAGAGGCCTCAGGAATATAGCGTTCTGATCCTTCAACTCCTCGGCTTTGGAAATATCTTTGTAGTACGTAATCTCTATAATTACTTCTTTCTATAACAACGTTTCCATTTTTACGGACACCATTTGCAACACCATCGGTAACTAACAAGAATACCGTTTTACGGTTATTGCTCATTGTTCCCTTGATTTCATTATACTTAGCGATAGTGTCCTCAATAGCAGGAACTGTAGGTGTACCACCATCAGTCTTGAATGCATCAATAGCGCTATCAATAGCATCTTTATTTGTTAAAAGTGCACTTGAATTGTATTTGTAGACCAAATCAGGATTAGTCTGCCAATTAGTTGACCAATATGAAGTAAAGTTACTATCCGTTGATGGCACCCAGTATCCATAAGGATCATAATAGCCACCTGAGGGAATATCATAAGTATAGCCTCCATCAAGACCTTGGAAGGTGTTAATCATAACACGGTCTGTGGTTTCTGGATTATCTGTAAAAACTAAACGAGGATCATTTTCATTATAGTCCTCTAATTTAACAGGCCTTGTTAATTCCTTCAGAGCTGTTTGCACATGATGGATAGTATCTTTGAAAGAGCCAGATGTATCCTGCAAAATAACCAAGTCAATTGGCTGACGAGGCAGGGTCCATGAAACTTTCTCAGTTGTCTCAATCTTAATAGCACAACCTTCTTGGGTAGCTACAGTATTAGTTCCTACTTTCCCAAGCTCTACAGCTTTGATAAAGACTCCCTTGGTTATGCTAATGCCAAGCGCAACAATCATCACAAAAGATGCTATCCAACTTGTGAGTTTTTTTAGCTTGCTGCGATTTTGTTTCTTATTCATACTATGTATTACGACTTTTTCCTTTTATTTTTTACAAATGTTAAAAGCCCTACCAGTAGAGTCAAGCCTATCACCGCTAAACCTGATGATTGTTCACCAGTTTCTGGCAACACTTTTCCATCAACAACTTTTGTCTTGTTTTTATTTTCAGTTTTTGACTTATTCTCTTTTGCTGTAGCAACTGGCGTAGCTACAGATCTCTTTGTTCCAACCTTAATAACTTTATTAACAGCTGGAGTAGTGATGGTATCACTCTTGACTACACGACCAGTTTCAACACCATCTATCTTAGTAACAGTGTAAACAATCGTACGGACACCTTCCTTACCTTCGGCAGCAACAACTTCTTTGCCTGCCTCAAGGTTTGGATCATTTTCGCGGATTGTTTCAAATGGTACGGGCTTGGTTTCGCTAACTTCTTCTGTCGTTACAACAGGAGAAGTGGTTGTTTTTGTTCCAACCTTGATGACTTTATTAACAGCTGGAGTCGTAACGCTATCGCTCTTAACCACACGACTGGTCTCAACGCCATCTGTCTTCGTCACTGTATAAACAATCGTACGAACACCTTCTTTGCCTTCGGCAGCGACAACTTCTTTGCCTGCCTCAAGGTTTGGATCTTCTTCACGGATTGTTTCAAATGGTACGGGCTTGGTTTCGCTAACTTCTTCTGTCGTTACAACAGGAGAAGTGGTTGTTTTTGTTCCAACCTTGATGACTTTATTGACAGCTGGAGTAGTAATGGTGTCACTCTTGACTACACGACTAGTCTCAACGCCATCTGTCTTCGTCACTGTATAAACAATCGTACGAACACCTTCTTTTCCTTCGGTAGCGACAACTTCTTTGCCTGCCTCAAGGTTTGGATCATTTTCACGAATTGTTTCAAATGGTACAGACTTGGTTTCACTAACTTCTTCTGTCGTTACAACGGGAACTACTGGCTTTTTAGTACCAACCTTGATGACTTTATTAACAGCCGGAGTAGTAATGGTATCACTCTTGACCACACGACCAGTTTCAGTTCCATCCTTCTTCGTCACTGTATAAACAATCGTACGAACGCCATTTTTACCTTCAGTAGCGACAACTTCTTTGCCTGCCTCAAGGTTTGGATCGTTTTCGCGGATTGTTTCAAATGGTACAGACTTGGTTTCACTAACTTCTTCTGTCGTTACAACAGGAACTGCTGGCTTTTTAGTACCAACCTTGATGACTTTATTAACAGCTGGAGTAGTGATGGTATCACTCTTGACCACACGACCAGTTTCAGTTCCATCCTTCTTCGTCACTGTATAAACAATCGTACGAACGCCATTTTTACCTTCAGTAGCGACAACTTCTTTGCCTGCCTCAAGGTTTGGATCATTTTCTCTGATTTCTGTAAACGGTACAACTTCTGTTTTTGTCTCTTCTGTAGTTGTAACAGTTGGTGTAACCTCAGGCTTTTTAGTACCATAAGTTACCACTTGGTTGACTGGTTCCTTCGTTACAACGTTACTTTTTTCAGTACGGTTAGTTTCAACACCATCTGTATATGTTACTGTGTAAATAATTGTGCGAACACCTTTGACACCTGGGGTCGTAATAACTTCCTTTCCTTCTTCCATTGTTACACTTGCAACACGAGTAGTAGTAAAGTCAATATCAACTGTAGTCGTTACATCTTTAGTAGTGATAACTGGTTTAGGTGTCACGTCACCAGTCCCGTTATGACGAGCAAGGAGAGAGTTCCAACGTTTAGCAGAGGCTTGCCCTCTAGCTGTTTTCGAAGTGGCAGTTAGCCAGCGTTCAATATTTTCTTTCTCATCTTCCAAGAAATATTGTGCCTCCTCAGTATTATTTGCATTCAAATATTCTTCAAATTCACTAAGTTTTGCATCTAGTTGGTTTAAAACTTGGAGTTCCCGAGCATCCGGCTCTTCAATATCTTCTGGCGGTGTATCTTCCTCAGCAGCTAACACCTTCACTGAATCCAATAAATTTACATTCTCAAACCATGGCAATGGATTTACTAAACTTGCAATAAGTGCTAGTCCGACTAGTCCTTGGAACTTTTTATTTTTCATAAGTCCCTCTCCTTTTGTTTAATAAAATATTTTATATAAATAAAATACCTAAGATATTGTACCTCTTATGGGACCAAAAGTCAATTAGTTTGATGCATCAAATTTACACAAAGTAAACTTAGATAATCAACTTAATCTATTTACAATCTAATCAAAAATTATTTTCATCTGTATATCGAGTAATTATAGTATGTAGAAAGGCTAATGATAATCTTTGAAAATAACTATTTTACAGATGTCCTCCTTATCGTTTTTCACCCCAATATAGCCAATATGCTTGTCAAGATATGCTTTTCTTTCTATGCCAAAGCTTCTAATAATACTCAGACTCTATTGTGCCATAAAGCCACCACCTAAAAAAGAATTACCTTGTTGTCTACGACAATACCAGTTTCATTTGAGACTTTTATCAATGTGAGTTCCAAGACAAGATCGTTTTTTTTACTCCAATAATTTGACCGTATCCCCAGATAAAGACACGGTCAAAACTTTCCTATTTAATTTTCTTTCTAAAAAAGGATTCGCAAACACAAAAAAGGCACCCGAAGGTGCCTGGGCTAGCCATTAAGCATTGCCACCATTTTTCTTGATAATTTCATCCTGTACAGATTTTGGTACATCTTCGTAGTGGTCAAATACCATCATGAAAGTACCGCGACCTTGTGTAGCCGAACGAAGAACTGTTGCGTAACCAAACATTTCAGCAAGTGGTACATAAGCACGAACGATTTGTGTATTACCACGAGCTTCCATACCGTCAACACGACCACGACGTGCAGTCACGTGACCCATAACGTCACCAAGGTTATCTTCTGGCGCAGTGATGGTTACAAGCATCATTGGCTCAAGGATAGTTGGTTGAGCTGACTTAGCAGCTTCTTTAAGGGCAAGAGATGCTGCCACTTTGAAGGCTGTTTCAGATGAGTCGACATCGTGGTATGAACCATCGTACAGCTTAGCTTTCACGTCAACGATTGGATAACCAGCAAGCACACCATTGGCCATAGATTCTACGAGACCTTTTTCAACCGCAGGGATGAACTCACGTGGAACCACACCGCCGACGATTGCATTCTCGAACTCGAAACCTTTTCCTTCTTCGTTTGGAGTAAATTCAATCCAAACATCACCGAATTGACCTTTACCACCAGACTGGCGTTTGAAGAAACCACGAGCAGAAGTTTGTGCACGGAAGGTTTCACGGTAAGATACTTGAGGAGCACCTACGTTTGCTTCAACCTTAAATTCACGGCGCATACGGTCAACAAGGACATCCAAGTGCAACTCACCCATACCAGAGATAACTGTTTCACCAGTTTCAACGTTTGTTTCAACACGGAATGTTGGATCCTCTTCAGCCAATTTAGAAAGGGCAACACCCATCTTGTCTTGGTCTGCCTTAGACTTAGGCTCAACCATCAATTGGATAACTGGTTCTGGAACGTTGATGGACTCAAGGATAACCTTAGCTTTTTCATCTGTCAATGAGTCACCAGTTGTCGTGTCTTTCAAACCAACCGCAGCTGCGATGTCTCCTGAGTAAACCGTTTCGATTTCTTGACGGCTGTTTGCGTGCATTTGGAGGATACGTCCGATACGCTCACGTTTACCTTTAGAAGTGTTCATCACGTATGAGCCACTGTTGAGGACACCTGAGTACACACGGAAGAATGTCAAACGACCTACGAATGGGTCTGTCATAATCTTGAAGGCAAGAGCTGCAAATGGCTCTTCGTCAGACGCTGGACGCTCTTCTTCTGCGTCTGTGTCTGGATTGATACCCTTGATAGCAGGAATATCAACTGGGCTTGGAAGGTAGTCAATAACCGCATCAAGCATCAATTGAACACCTTTGTTTTTGAAGGCAGAACCACACAATACTGGGAAGAATTCAACGTTGATGGTCGCTTTACGGATACCAGCTTTCAATTCTTCGTTAGTGATTTCTTCACCTTCAAGGTATTTCATCATCAAGTCTTCATCCGTTTCAGCTACTGCTTCAACCAATTTTTCACGGTATTCTTGTGCTTGCTCAAGGTATTCAGCCGGAATATCTTCTTCAAGGATGTCTGTACCAAGGTCATTGGTATAGATTTCAGCTTTCATCTTGATCAAGTCAATGATACCACGGAATTCATCTTCAGAACCGATTGGTAATTGAATTGGATGAGCATTTGCTTGCAAACGATCATGAAGCGTTGATACTGAGTAAAGGAAGTCAGCACCGATTTTATCCATTTTGTTAGCAAATACGATACGTGGAACACCGTATTCAGTCGCCTGACGCCATACTGTTTCAGTTTGTGGCTCAACACCTGATTGTGAGTCAAGGACGGTTACAGCACCATCAAGAACGCGAAGTGAACGTTGTACTTCAATTGTGAAGTCCACGTGTCCTGGTGTGTCGATGATGTTTACACGGTGGTTATTCCATTGTGCTGTTGTCGCAGCAGATGTGATTGTGATACCACGTTCTTGCTCTTGCTCCATCCAGTCCATTTGTGATGCACCTTCGTGAGTTTCACCGATTTTGTGGATTTTACCAGTGTAGTAAAGAATACGCTCAGTTGTCGTCGTTTTACCTGCGTCAACGTGCGCCATGATACCGATATTACGAGTTTTTTCTAATGAAAATTCGCGTGCCATGAGGTTTGTTCTCCTATATTTTTAGTTTTCTATTTTGATTATACCATACTTTAAGAAAAGCGAGTGGGCAAATCCCACCCGCTTGATTGCTTACTAATGGTGTGAAATGGATGAGGTGGAACCACTATCCTAATTGAGTTCGAGCTAAAAGTTCTGGAAAAAAGTTCACTCCTCCTAGGGACCGGCCTAGTTCTTATTTTTCCTTGAACATTCTTAACGCTCTCACATCTTAATTGAACTCGGGCTACAACTCTCTGACAAAAAGAGGAATCTCATTGATTGCACAACAATCTGCTTCGATTCCCTATTTTGGCTAGGAGTTGCTTGACGCCCTCGTATCTTAATTAGTTGAGTTCGGACTAAAAATTCTGGAAAAAAGAGACGCAATTGTTTTGGCTTTAGCCAATTACAAGTGTGGCTACCTTTAGGTGTAAATCTTCCTTGGACCTTAAGGTCCATCGTCTGATTTCCTATTTTTCCTTGAATTTTCTTAACGTCCTCACATCCTATCTTACCAGCGGAAGTGTGCAAATGCACGGTTTGCTTCTGCCATTTTGTGAGTATCTTCACGTTTCTTAACAGCTGCACCTGTGTTGTTAGCCGCATCCATGATTTCTTTTGCAAGACGATCAATCATCGTATGCTCACCACGGTTACGTGCAATGGTCACCAACCAACGAAGACCAAGTGTCGTACGACGCTCTGGACGAACTTCAACTGGAACTTGGTAGTTAGAACCACCGACACGGCGTGCGCGTACTTCCAATACAGGCATGATGTTTTCCATCGCTGTTTCAAATACTTCAAGTGCATCGTTGCCAGTTGCTTCTTTGATTTGCTCGAAAGCACCATAAACGATTGATGCAGCTGTACCACGTTTACCATCCAACATAACACGGTTAATCAAACGAGTTACCAATTTTGAGTTATACAATGGATCTGGCAATACTTCGCGCTTAGGCGCTTGATTTTTACGACTCATTTATATTTCCCCCTTCTTAGCCTTTTGGACGTTTTGTACCGTATTTAGAACGGCCTTGCTTACGATCGTTAACACCTGCAGTATCAAGTGCACCACGAACGATATGGTAACGTACCCCTGGAAGGTCCTTTACACGTCCACCACGGAGAAGAACAACACTGTGCTCTTGCAAATTGTGGCCGATACCTGGGATGTAGGCAGTCACTTCAATCAAGTTGCTCAAACGCACACGAGCGAATTTACGAAGGGCTGAGTTAGGTTTTTTAGGTGTCATTGTTCCGACACGAGTTGCAACGCCACGTTTTTGTGGTGATGAAACGTTTGTTTGAACTTTTTTACGGCTGTTATAACCAACGTTCAAAGCTGGTGATTTAGATTTTTCTACTTTAGACTTACGTGGTTTGCGTACCAACTGGTTAATTGTAGGCATCTACATTCTCCTGTATATATTTTTTATTTTTGGTGACAGAGCATTGGTGACAACCTCTATCTGTGTGTACTTTTGCAACATTTGTCAGCACGTCCCTGTACACTCTTGAGAGACCAAAAGTAAAAAGTACCGTCTAACATAATACCACATCCCGTGGGTCTTGTCAAACAAATTTTATCAAAAAAACACAGCCTTGTGACTGTGCTTTCGTGTATATTTTTATCAGGGAATCAAAAATAAAACGATAATTATGACGAGTATAGCCGAGCATTAGTAGCCCATACCCATACCATCCATACCTTGTGGCATAGCTGGGGCTGCTGGTTCTGGCTTATTAGCAACGACTGCCTCTGTTGTCAAAATCAAGCTAGCTACTGAAGCTGCATTTTGAAGGGCTGAACGTGTCACTTTAACTGGATCAATGATCCCTGCTTCAATCATATTGACCCACTCACCTGTCGCTGCGTTGAAACCTGTGCCAAACTCTGAGTTTTTCAACTTATCAATGATAACAGAGCCTTCATAACCAGCATTGTAAGCAATCTGACGAACTGGCTCTTCTAGAGCGCGAAGAACGATATTTCGTCCTGTTTCATCATCGCCTTTTAGTTCAAGCTGAGCTACGCTATTGATCACATTTACAAGAGCTGTACCACCACCGGCAACAATTCCTTCTTCAACCGCAGCACGTGTTGCATTGAGAGCGTCTTCTATACGAAGTTTCATTTCTTTCAGCTCAGTTTCTGTTGCAGCACCGACCTTAATCACTGCCACGCCACCAGACAACTTCGCTAGGCGTTCTTGTAATTTCTCGCGATCAAACTCAGAAGTGGTTCCCTCAATTTGTGACTTAATCACTGCTACACGATTGCTGATAGCTTCTGGATTTCCGGCACCTTCTACAATAGTTGTGCCATCTTTATCAACGACAACCTTAGCTGCCTGACCGAGAGCCTCAATTGTCGCATCTTTCAAGTCCAAACCAAGGTCCTCAGTAATGACTGTTCCACCCGTCAAGATAGCAATGTCTTCCAACATAGCCTTGCGACGATCGCCAAATCCAGGTGCTTTGACAGCTACAACGTTAAAAGTACCACGAATTTTATTGAGAACAAGGGTCGGCAAGGCCTCGCCATCTACATCGTCAGCAATGATCAAAAGTGGACGATTGGTCTGCAAAATGCTCTCCAACAATGGCAATATATCTTGGATATGAGAAATTTTCTTATCTGTAATCAAAATAAATGGATTTTCAAGTTCTGCCACCATTTTTTCATTGTCTGTCACCATGTATTGTGAAAGATAACCACGGTCAAACTGCATACCTTCTACGACATCCAGCTCTGTTTCCATGCCACGAGATTCTTCAATAGTAATTACACCGTCTTTACCCACGCGTTCCATGGCTTCAGAGATGTATTCACCGACTTTTTCAGAACGAGATGATACAGCAGCTACTTGGGCAATAGCTTCTTTGCTTGAAACTGGAATTGCTTGCGCCTTCAAGGCCTCAACTGCTGTTGTGACCGCTGCTTCGATACCGCGACGGATACCGATTGGGTTAGCACCGGCAGTTACGTTTTTCAACCCTTCACGAACAATGGCTTGCGTTAAAAGTGTTGCGGTAGTTGTTCCATCCCCTGCAATATCATTGGTTTTTGAAGCCACTTCAGACACCAGTTTAGCACCCATATTTTCAAAATGGTCTTCCAACTCAATTTCCTTAGCAATGGTTACACCATCATTTGTGATGAGAGGAGAGCCATAGGCCTTTTCCAAAACAACATTACGACCCTTAGGTCCCAAGGTTACCTTAACAGTATCCGCCAAAATATCAACACCACGAACCATGCTCTCACGAGCGTCTGCTGCAAATTTAATTTCTTTTGCCATTTTATGCTACCAATTCCGTCAGAAAGCAAGAAGTGATGGGAATTACAAAGCAAATCACCTCATTCTCGTAGCTTTCCAGACGGATTAAATCCTTTCTACTATGTTCTCTTATCCGATAATTGCTAAAATATCTGATTCACGGACAATATGGACAGTTTGATCACCGTCTTTAACCTCAAGCCCAGCATGAGCATCAACCAAAACCTTGTCACCAACTGCTACTTCTGGTGCTACTAGGTCACCATTAAAGGTGTGAATCCCTTTTCCAACTGCAAGCACACTTGCTTCCCTCGTTTTTTCTTGGCTAGCTCCAGCTAGGACAAAACCGCCAACTGTTTGTTCTTTTTCTTCAAATTTTACGACGATACGATCGCCCAATGGTTTCAACATAGTTGATCCTCCTTCTAACTTTAGCACTCTTTAACGATGAGTGCTAATTACAATTCTTATTGTATCACTCGGTCAAAAATAGTCAAGACAATTCTACCAAGTTTTTACAAAATCCATCTCAGGTCTGAGAAAACAGAGCAGCATATTATTATTGGCTAATGTATGTATGCTATACTGTTCATAACAGTAAAGCAATAAGGAGATTCAAAGATGAAATTCCTTCGAGATTTGAAGAACGATTACTATAAAAGTCGCTTCTCCCTTCATGAAGATTTTGCAGAATGGTTTTTAAAGCGCAAGCTAGGTTTCTGGGGGAAGATAGCATTTGCCTATTTTCTTTGGTCCATCTGGTTACTTCTCTTTACATATCCACACTATGCTGTCTTTTTCTTCTACGGAGTCTTTATCGTATCTCTTGTTGTCATCGTGTTAGAATGGTTGAACAATCGGAAACAAAGATAGCAAAAAACGCCAGTCAAACTGACGTTTCAACAATTGAACTACCGTGCATTATCCGTCTTTTCCATTGATCGACTAACTCTGCCTTAGAATGGTAATTCTTCCTCTTCTAAAACTAGATCTGCAAGATCATCACCTACATTATTTTCACGCATGGCACGTTGAGCTCGGCTTTCTAACAGTTGGAAGGTCTGACCCAAGATTTCGGTCACATAGTGGTTGCTTCCGTCTTTTTCGTATTTTCGAGTTCGCAATTCTCCATCAATAGAAATCAGACTTCCTTTACTTCCGTAGGAAACAAGCGTTTCCGCCAATTTCCCCCAGAAAATCACATTGAGGAAATCCGCCTCACGTTCACCATTCTCCGTCTTGAAACGTCTGTTGACTGCAATCGTTACACGGGTCAGTTTTTTCCCGGTGGATGTCTGGGTCAATTCAGGTTGAGCCGTCAAGCGACCAATCACAATAGTTTTATTATACATTTTTTATCCTCCTACTTATCTATTCGTAGGAATGATGGTAAAATGATGAAAAAGGAGAAAATTTATGAAAAACATCCTTATCTCAAAGCTACAATCCACCCAATCGTATACCAATCAGGAACTAATCTGGCTGTTAGAAAACATCGGCCATCCAGACCCTACTATACGCGACGAACTGGTCTATGCTAGTTTTTGCCATATCTTTTTGGAGGGCTTGATTACAAGAGAACAAGCACAGTCGCTACTGCAATTCTCTCAAGAAACCAAGCCATTTTCCCTGGAAGGCTCCACACAAAAACGAAGTTTTATTTGCTTACTTTACTCTCTGTTGCTGTCTGTCGATAATGAGCCAGAGTCTATTTATCATGCATTTTTAAGCACTAACGACCGCGAGCTACTCTTCCAGCAGGCCTTGGATTATTTGGCGATTGAGAATGATTGGTCTGGCTATGATGAAAAACTCGGTTGGATCCACACTGCTGCCCACGGAGCAGATTTTCTTCTGGCTGCAAGCTGTCATGATCAATTTCCCGCTGAAAAAAACAAAGAAGTCTGGCAAACTATTGTCACTTGTCTAACTAAACAAAGTAAAGTTTTCTCAGCTGGCGAGGAAATCCGTCTGGCACAAATCCCTGTCTACCTCCTGCTGAATGAAAAAGTGTCCAGCCAAGAGCTGACGGAATGGATTAGCAAGCTGGACTTTCCAAATCAAGAACCAGTAGACTACTTCCGGTGGCTCAATCTCCAACATTTTCTGTCTAGTCTTTACTTCCAACTTAGGTCACATCAAGCATTGACCGAAGAAATCGAACAGGCTATTGAAGGAAAAATTGAACCAACATAAAAGAATTGGCCAAAATCGACCAATTCTTCTTTTTCTATCCCTTCCAGTGTTTAACTGGATCAAAGGCCTCTCCGACCACTGCGGAGTCGTCTAATTCGATAATACCACGGACTTGTGGTGCGTTTGGTAGAGGCAATTCACGTGGACTGCACATCATACCAAAACTATCTTCACCGCGCAATTTTCCTGGGAAGATTAGGCTACCGCTCGGCATCATTGCCCCCGGAAGAGCCACAATAGTTTTCAATCCTTGTGCAGCATTTGGCGCACCAGCTACGATTTGCACCGTTTTGTCACCGACATTGACCTGACAGATATTGAGGTGGTCGCTGTCTGGATGAGGAACCAATTCCGCAATCTGACCGACAACAAATTTCGGACTGTTGTCATTGACCAAGCTTTCTGCAAAACCTTCTTTGGATAATTCTGCATTCAAAACAGCCACTTGCTCATCTGTCAAAAACACCTGACCCTTACCAGCAAGTTCCACTAATTTTGACACTTCAAAGATATTCCAAGCTACTGTCTGACCTGTCTCTGCCAGGAATACACGCGCCACTTTTCCCTTACGCTCAAAAGCAACTGCTTGCCCCTTGTTTTCCATCACGATAACCATGAGAACATCGCCGACATGTTCTCTATTGTATGTAAAAATCATTTTTTCTCCTTAATCTCTTCTCAACAAATACCAACTATAAGGTCAAGTTTTCGTTACCTAAATCATACCGAAAGACTACATATCCAATCCAGTTAAAAAGTTGATAATTTCTTCTTTGGTCTTGCGATTTTTATCTACAAAACGACCAATTTCTTGACCGTTTTTCAGAACGACTAAGCTCGGAATCCCTAAAATCGCCCATTGCTGTGCTAAAGACATAAAATCATCCCGATCTAATTGAACAAAAGTCAAATCAGGAAATTCTGCTTCAATGGCTGGCAAATGTGGTTTAATATAGTGACAATCCCCACACCAAGTTGTTACAAATAGGAAAACCGTTGGCTTGCCATCTTCAATCAGTTGAGCGACTTCTTCAATAGTCGTTGGAAAAATCATCTCTTCTCCTCCTCATAACGAATCGAACCTCGGACATTTTCAAACAAAAATATCTGACCCGCTTCCATCACAACCCCGCCAATCAGGACATCCTGCGTTGAAGCTGTTTCATCCACGTAAACTGTTGCTATCTCTCCTAAATCAGCGAAAAATTCACGCACCTCTTGCAAGGCCTGTGCTTTTTTACGTTCCTCTTGGATTTTACGGTAAAATTGAGCACTAGCGGTGAGCACACCTACCCCCAATAAGCCTGCTAGTAAGGCTGTTTTTTTCTTTTTCATACGGACTATTTTATCACAATTTCTAAGAATTTTCCTGAAAATATCATTGGAGTCTGTAATAGCTGAGATAACAGAAAATAAAGCGTTTCTTCATTATTTTGAGGATGTTTATAATATATAAAACTATATCCTCATCAACAGAATCTACCTATCACAAAATAAAATTTCCTAGTTCTTTGGGACAAGCTTAGCCACTTCATGATAAAATAGTAGTAACAATGTCATGGAGGCAAAACAAATGACCCTATTTGAAAAAATCAAGGAAGTAACCGAATTGCAAAGTCTACCTGGCTTTGAAAGTGAGGTCCGCAACCACATTCGTCAGAAAATTACGCCGCATGTAGACCATATCGAAACCGATGGTCTAGGTGGAATCTTCGGCATTCGAAAAGCAAGCGTTGAACATGCACCACGTATTTTAGTAGCCGCTCATATGGATGAAGTAGGCTTTATGATTAGCCAGATCAAACCTGATGGTACATTCCGTGTGGTAGAGTTAGGTGGCTGGAATCCGCTGGTCGTATCTAGTCAAGCCTTTACTCTCCATTTGCAAGATGGACGTACGATTCCTGCAATTTCGGGCTCAGTACCTCCCCATCTTTCCCGTGGTGGCAATACACCTGGTTTGCCTGCTATCGCGGACATCATTTTCGATGCTGGATTTGCCAATTATGATGAAGCATGGACTTTTGGTATACGTCCCGGAGATGTATTGGTCCCTAAAAATGAGACAATCCTCACCGCCAACGGAAAAAATGTCATCTCTAAGGCTTGGGACAACCGCTTTGGTGTCCTTATGGTGACCGAATTATTAGAACATCTATCCGGACAAGTTCTTCCTAACCAACTGATTGCAGGAGCCAATGTACAAGAAGAAGTTGGATTGCGTGGTGCTCATGCTTCTACAACCAAATTCAATCCTGATATTTTCCTAGCTGTTGACTGTTCCCCTGCTGGAGATATTTACGGTGACCAAGGCAAAGTCGGTGACGGAACTCTCCTTCGATTCTACGATCCTGGTCATATCCTTCTAAAAAATATGAAAGACTTCCTCCTGACGACTGCCGAAGAAGCAGGTGTTAAATTTCAATACTATTGTGGCAAAGGTGGTACAGACGCTGGAGCTGCTCATTTAAAAAACCAAGGAGTCCCATCAACCACTATCGGTGTCTGCGCGCGTTACATCCACTCACACCAAACACTCTACAGCATGGATGATTTTTTAGAAGCACAAGCTTTCTTGCAGGCTCTAGTTAAAAAATTAGACCGTTCAACTGTTGACCTGATTAAAAATTATTAACCCTCAAAGCCTGAGCTAAAAGAAACAACTAATAAAAACACAGAAATAGTGACTTGGTACGATTCAAGAATGCGGTATTTCTGTGTTCTTTTTGTTTCGTTTCTGAAACAAGACTTAACTATTTTAGTTAATTTTATGAGCCGAATAATATCAGTCGAGCTGCTCCGATAGATTCGCTCAATTTCTCCAAAACAGCTTGGTTCGTGTATCGCTTGGAATAGGAAAAATCGAAGCTAAGGAGGATAAGCTCATTATTTGATGCTACGTTCAGAAAATGAAGTTTTTTAGGTATCTAAGCAATAAAGTAGCAATGTCATAAAATATGTTCCAAGATATACTTCCGAACATGGGTTATAAAGTAAAGCGAACCTGTGATGATATAAAGCTTGTCTGGATTTTTCAAATCTAGCTGTGCAAGCCACTCCTGATAGGTTTCAACACGTGCACAGTCCGCTGGGTAATCAGCTAATCTTACTGCCCTATTATCGTCAAAACTAGTAACAGTGACAGAACCAACCTGCTCCAAGATCTGTATCATTTGATCTATGGGTTTAGTGTTGATCGCCGCAAATAGAATCTCACAATCGCGGTCTACATACCTATCTACTATCAACTGTCGGAGAACGGCTATACTCTCATTATTATGGGCACCATCAATCATCAGATTAGGCAGGATCATCTCTAAACGTCCCGGCCAAATGGCTTGGGATAAACCTTGGCGGATGGTATCATTCGTAATAACTGGGAATTCAGTTTTCAATAGTTGGGCTGCTGTCACTGCCAGAGCTGCATTGGCCTTTTGATGCTGTCCCTGCATCTGCAAGGTTAAGCCGTCTACCCTACCAAGTAAAGTAGATACTGCAAAATCGGCATCGCTACTTTCCAAAAGAATATCTCGCTCTAAAGCGTACGTCCGACTTTGTAATCTGCAAGCCTGCTCTTCAAAAATGTGAGCTACTTCTGGCTGGTCTGTCGCATAGACAAGTGGAACTCCCTCACGCAGAACAGCCACCTTATGTCTGGCAATGTCTGCATGGGTATCCCCAAGGAAAGCCTGATGGTCCAATCCAATTGAGGGACAAACCACTACTAGAGGCGAAAGAACATTGGTTGCATCAAGTAAGCCACCCATACCAGCTTCAACCAAGAGAATATCTGGTCGCCGATAATCAGCAAAATAGACAAACATAGCAACCACCACAATCTCAAACTCAGAAATAGTACCCAATCTGTCAGCCTTATCCAACTCTTCAATAGATGGGAGCAAATCCGTCACAATGCTGGCAAAATCTTCTTCTGAAATCATCTCATTTTGAAAGACGATTTGTTCCCTAAAATCAATAATAGACGGCGAGGTAAAGCGCCCAACGCTGTAGCCTGACGATTGAAGAATGGACTGTAAGGCGTTTAAGGTGGACCCCTTACCATTCGTCCCTACAAAATGAACCGTTGGCAACTGTAATTGAGGATGCCCCCATCGCTCCAAAAGCCATTGCACACGTGCTACTCCATTCTCTAAATCTGAAGCAGGACGACTTGCCAGCCACTGCATGGTTTCTTGATAATTCATAAATTCCTTTCTTACTATCTTTAATGAGAATCAACTGATAAATAAGCCATTCTGTTCTACAAAAAGAAGCAACAAGGGATGATTGTTGCTTTTGTTTATTATTTTTTCAGCCCCATCAACTTCCGAAAGTCTGGAATCCGTTGTAAGGCAGGTAATATCAACATGGTCACTAAAATTCTAAAAGGAATTTCGAAAACTGCCTTGACCAAGCGAATACTATATAGAGCAATCCATGGTGTTCCATAGTGAATGTGTAAGGCAAGAGGTGTTAATACAAATGAGATAACCAGTTGGATGAGAAAGACAACTCCTGCCACATAGAACCAATCTTGCTTGTTCTGCACATCTAAAGGTTTTTGATAATAGAACCAACCATAGATGAAGGCTGAAACGGCTTCTATAAAAATCCATGTAAAAATAAACGGCTGCCCACCCATCAAGGCCACCACAGGATCTGAAATCCCGGCTGCAATCGCAGCCCAAACCGGACCCGCAACAGCTCCCAAAATCGTCTTTGGAATAAAAGTGAACTGGATCTGCAGTATTTCGGATAAACGAATAGAGAAATAGTTTTCAATGACCATGACCATAGTCAATGAAATGGCAATGGCAGCAATGAGCTGCACAGTCATCTGTGGAATTTTCTTTCCCATAAAATCAAACGCTCCTTTTTAAAACGGAGCTGTCGTTTTCGACAGCGGATGCAATGGTTTACCGCGCTTATCGCTTCGTTGTGTGGCAACATCCCATCCACACACACTTAACGCAAACCACCTACTCTGTGCAAATTCCTTTGCCCGTCTATTCTACCACATTGCCTAGATTTTTACCAGTTTCTATGGTTTATTGAACGACGCTACAGTATAGCTCTCACCTCGCCCGACTCTAGGTTATATCGACATCCGTCCTAGTGATGAATAAGAAAAACTGACAAGCCTCTGCCTGCCAGTTCATCTGTTATTTCAAACGTTCAACTTCTCGCGCGATAACCAACTCTTCATCTGTTGGGATAACCAAAACACGAACTTTTGATTCTGGTGTTGAAATATCGCCATAGCTACCAAATACATTTTTAGCTGGATCCAACTTGATGCCAAACCAAGATAAACCTTCAACTACATCGTTACGCATGAGCGGCGCATTCTCACCCATCCCTGCGGTAAAGACAATCGCATCTGCACCATTGAGAACTGCTAGGTATTGGCCGATAAATTTCTTGATACGGTCAATAAAGATGTTATAGGCTAAAACTGCATCTGGATTTTTATCTTGCAAACCAGACTCAATATCTCGCATATCACTTGAGTAACCAGATACACCAAGTAGACCAGATTGTTTATTGAGCATGTTGACTACATCTGCTGCATCTTTTAATTCCTCGACATTCGCAATCAAATAAGGAATGATTGCAGGGTCAATATCACCTGAACGGGTTCCCATCATTGGACCAGCAAGCGGTGTGAACCCCATTGACGTATCCACTGACTGTCCATGGTAATTAGCGGTAATAGATACTCCATTTCCGATATGAGCGGTAATCAGCTTCAATTCATCAATTGGACGCCCTAGTACTTTTGCGGCTTCATGAGCCACATAAAAGTGGCTAGTCCCGTGAGCACCATATTTACGAACTTTGTGGTCAGTATAGTACTTTTGCGGAATTGGATAGAGATAGGCATGTCTTGGCATGGTAGTATGAAAGGCTGTATCAAAGACAGCAACATTCACAACTTCTGGCAATACTTCTTCAAACGCACGCATCGCTGCTACGTGAGCTGGATTATGAAGAGGTGCCAAGGCACTCAATTCCTCAATTTGCTGAATCTCTTTTTGACCAATGACTGTTGATTCTTTGAAAATTTCTCCGCCAGCAACCACACGGTGACCTATACCAGTGATTTCTTCATAAGCAGCAATAATATTGTGCTTGAGCAAATCTTGCAGAAGAATCTTGACAGCTACTGTGTGATTAGGAATATCTAGAACTTCGCTCTCTTTTTTCCCGTCATACTTGACTGTCGAGATGGAATCCTTCAAGCCGATACGCTCAATGATTCCTGCTGCTAATACGGTTTCTTCTGGCATTTGATAGAGTTGCCATTTCAAACTAGAACTACCTGCGTTAATAGCGATTGTTTTTGACATAACTTACCTCTTTTAAAGCGTTTTCCCAACTAGTATATCAAATTTTCACTCAAATTGCATTTTCTTGCTTCCAATTTTTAAAATTGATCATAAACTGTTGAACTGTCTCCGGGTCTTGGAGACTTTGCAAAGGGTAAACAAAGGGAGTCAGTGCTCTAGCTGTTTGTTTTTGTAGAATAAAAATAGACTTAGCCATGGCAGCTTTTCCAAATAAGGTTGGCGGAAGAGCAATCATAGCTACAATATTGGCCTGCTCCTGTAGCCAGATTTTCAATAGGTCGCTTTGTGGACTAGTCAAAAGGTCATTGGGAGCCAAGAGAATGGCAAATCCATCTTTCTCAAGATACTTGAGAGATTGTTCCATGAGCAAATGGTGAGCGTAGGTATGCTCCGTCTGACTGGCTACCTGATAGCGACTAGCAATCTGGTCATCTGGATAGTAGCCAATCGGCAAATCACTTAAAATGACTTGGCTTTCCTTCAAAATCTGCGGACGCACTGCATCACCTTGAGCAAAGCTAATTTCTGCCTCCATGACATCTGCGATACCGGCTGATAAGTCGATCAAAAGGTCATCCACTTCAATACCAAGATAATCTAGTTTTTTCTGGCTAGCATTGAGAATAGTCTGGGCTAAATTTCCTGTCCCTGATCCGATTTCTAAGATTGTCACTCGTGGAGTTGAAATAAGCTGATCCACTAAAAATGACAAGATAAAGCCTATTGAATCTGGTGTAAATTGATGATTATACTGAAGAGGTTCCGTCTGATTGGCCTTGATTAAGAGAAATTGATAGGAACGACGCCATTCTTCCTTAGTCAAGTCTAAACCTTTCATAGTCTGGTTGTTCCTTGCAATCAAATCAATCTCATGCTGGCCAGCTACGTAGGCTGCATTCTGCTCAATCATGGCATCATAAATATTCGTACCCAACTGATTTTGGATGGTCTGTACATTTTCTAATAGCAGGTCATAGACCTGTTCAATCTTTTCAAAATTCATACCCTTATCTTATCAAAAATCCCTCATTTTGACTAGGGATTGGAAACTGATAGCTAAAGCTTTTACCATCACTTAACCGAACAACAAGCTTTACAGACTGATTTTCTCGTCTGTAAGCAACCTCACCTGTCGAATAAAAATTTCGTCCTTCGCTGAGTGGATTGAGGTGTTCAGCTTGTAATTTCTGAGTAGATACTCCCTCTTCTTTTTCTTGTACTCTTGTCTCTTGATCTGCCAACATATCCTCCAAGGTCCATCGAGCCATGATATAAGCTGTAGCTTGCTGCCTAGATACTTGTACTAGCTGACTTTCTGCTATCTGGCGATTGAGATAAAACTGAAGAATGAAGCTAAAGATTGCCAGCATCAACAGGGCATAGAGTAAAATACCTGCCTTAACCTGTTTTTTCAAAAGCATAGATAAAAGTTCGCTCCTCTCCATTTGTAAAGGTAAAATCCATTCTAACTAGTCTTCCCTCTTGAACAATTTCCGTCGCTTGAAGACCGTATAACATAGGCTGATACCCTTGCCCCTTCTCATTCGTCTTCCGAAAATCATCCGAACGTGATTTTCCAAAGGCAAGGCCTTGACCTTCCTTATTGATGTAGATTCTGTTATTCTCAACTCTAACCAAAGCCGCCTGAGCCCATTCTGCACGCAGCTGATCCGAGAAAAGGAGCCAATCCTTTTGAAGTACCTTGCTTTGGTAACGAACTTCATGAGAAATCAATTTGCTTAATCCTTCAAATACTAAGAGACTCCCCGACAGGATGACCAAAGCCACTAAACATTCTAAAAGGGTAAAAGCTGGAGCCCTAGTTTTTAGCAATGTGCAAAACCTCCTTCCCTTCGTGAAAAACGACTAATTGATTTGAACTCCGTTGTACAGTCACCTCCACACCATTGAGTACCAAATGATGTTGCTTGGTCTGCACAGCCATCTGAGCCAGATTGAGAATTTCCTGTTGTTTTAATTCCCAAGCCTGACGCCTCCGGCCAGCAGTTATAGCTGATAGAAGCAAGCTACAAATAGCAACAAAGACCGCCAATGCTACCAAACTTTCTAGCAAAACATAGGCCTTATTCTTCTGATTTTTTATAACGACCACTCCCCATATATAATTGATAAGTCACTGTCTTTCCCTTCAGTCGAAAACGGATTTTAGCCAGAGAGGAGTTGCCCCCATTTTTATAAAACACAAGGCTCTTCTCCTCTAAAACGGTAACCTGCCTAGGCACTCGGACTGTCTGGTAGCCATTAGTGAGACTTTCTTCATTTATCTTGAGAGTGAGTTCTTGCTGAAAATTTGCGGCCAACTGTTGACTGTCCTTATAAAGAGCCTCAAATTCCCAAAGAAAAACTTGTTCTTGCACGACTTGAAAGGTTCTTTGAACGGTTCCAGACAGGATGAGGGTTAGAAGACTGACTACAAATAAAGCCAGAAGACTTTCTAAAAGGGTAAAGGCAGGCAAACTATGCTTATTTCTTCGCATTCTGATATTGCTCTAGCTGTTTTTCCGTGATGTATCCTTTATTTTTTAACTCTTCTGCTGAAGGTTGATGACCGTGTTCCAATTGATAGAGTTCTTGCTGACTTTCTACAATTTTAACAACCGCTTCATTTCCTTTCTTCTGGACAGTTTCGCTGTGCTTACTCAAATTCGGCACAAAAAGCAACAAGAGAACACTAATAATTAAAAGAACAACTAACATCTCTACCAGTGTAAAGGCTTTATTCTTCATTTCGATGATTTTTTTCATTTTAACTCCATATTCTGATAAATAGGCAGCAACATGGCTGCGTAGATAAGAACGACCATCAAGGCTACAAAGAGAAAGACTAGCGGTTGAATCAACTGCATGGCCCTATTGACTCGGGAGAAAAATTCTTCCCAACACTCCGCTGCATACAATGCTAACTCGCTTCCCAGTTTGGATTTGACTTGTCCATACTCAATAATCAAACTCAACTCTCGCTTGAAAAATGGATAGGACTGAATATGATAATGGAAGCTCTGACCATTTGAAAGAGCTGATTCTAAATCTTCTCCAATCTCTCTGAATAATTGCGACCGCTGTGTCTGCATCAACTCCACAATCTGTGGCATTTCTAAGCCCTGACCGATTAGACTTCCCCACTCCCTAGCATAATACGCTGTTAGATAGGTTTGGATAACTTTTCCCAAAAATGGCAAAGCAACCAAGCGTGAAAAGACCTTGATTTTGCTCGCTTTGCGATAGCAAGTAAGACCTGCTAAAACTCCTACCGATAATAAGAAAACTACGGATAAAAAAATAGCTGGTAAGTGGTTAATCAACACCGTTGCTATGTTTTCTTCTTCCAATTGCGGCAAGAGATAGTTTTTCAAGCCTACTACAATCAGGAGAAGAAAAGCCAGTAAAATGACTGGATAAGTGGCAACCTCGATCAATTTTTTACGGATTTTACTGACATTTTCCAGATAGGACTGGATGTGGAACAGACTCAAACTAGTATTACCATGAACTTCTGCAAGAGAAACCTGAGTGACAACAGCATCCGAAAAACGAAGATCCGCTAGAAGGCTAGAAAATGGTTTACCAGCCAACAGTCCATCTGATAAAACCTGTGTGTAACGGTCCGCTAGGAGCTGACTGCGCCTGAGAAAATCCACAATTTCTCCCAAATGAAAACCACTTGCAAAGAGATTGTTAAATAATTCAATCACCTTACGCTGGTGATCCAAAGACAATCTTTTCTGTCTCTGCCTGCCTATGACTGATATATCCTGCTGCAAAAAGGCTATCAATCTGTTGGTTCCACTGGTCAGCAGAATGGTTTTGGAAGTTTTCTTTAGCAAAATCTACAACACCCCCTCCCCCAATCAAACGTTGATAAGCAATTCCTTGAAGGGCATTATTTAACTCCTCTGTACTGACACCCAGCTCTAGCATCCGAGCATAGACCCCTGAAATACTGCGAGCATGGACAGTAGAAAAAACTGTTGCACCTGTCAGACTAGCACGAATGACTGCCCTTGCTGTTTCTGCATCTCGTATTTCCCCAATAATCAGTAAATCCGGCCGATGACGAAGAGACAGCTTAATCAGATTGTCATACGTTGCCCCAATCGCTTCATTGAGCTGAAGTTGGAGCATATCTTCCTGTTTGATTTCTACCGGATCTTCAATCGTTAAAATCTGTTTATCTGGAAATTTCAACCTAGCAAGATGGTACATAAGCGTGGTTTTGCCAGAGCCGACCGGACCCGAAAAAAGGTAGAGTCCTCGCCCCTTGATTTCCCTAGCAATCCGCTCTGCTGCCTCAAACCAAAACTTGAGTTCCTTATCATTATCGTACAGCAATCGAATCACCAAACTCTCCTTACCTCGGTAATCACCAACAGTGGACAAGCGGAGGGAGATCTGCCCTGAACCATAATTATAATCACAAGAACCTTGCTGACTGCGACGCTTTTCACCGACATTCAAACCAGCCAAAAACTTGAAATGACTGATGATGGCTGTCACTTCTTCTTCATTCAATTCCTGCAAAAATACTCGTTCATCCATAATCCGATGATAGAGCTGATAGGACTCCCCTCGCGGAACCAAATAAAGGTCGCTAACCCTAGCAAGCACTGCTTGTTCCACCATCTGTCTTGCTTTTTCTTGAATCATAATACCTCCTTACCTTTTTATTCGCAAAATAGCTTGTTTTTTGGAAAAATTTTGTTATACTCAATGAAAATAAAAAAACCAATAGTAATACTTGGAAATAAGACAGTTGACAAGATCAACTTTTGATTTTTTATAGAATATAAAAGAATTTAGAGGTAACTATGGAAAAATTAAGACAAGGCAATCATATTCGCATCGTTAGCCCATCATCTTCTATTGAGAGAATCGGTGGCTTTGAGGCCAATTTGGCAGCAAAAGAAAAATTGGAAGAACTAGGATTCAAACTTTCTTTTTCTGAGCATTATTTTGAAAATGATATTTTCTATTCTTCTTCCATAGCGAGTCGGGTGGCAGATTTAGAGGTTGCCTTTTCGGATGAGACAGTTGACGCTATCATGACAACCATCGGCGGCTTCAATTGTAACGAACTCTTGCCTTATCTGGATTATGACCTGATTGCACGCAATCCGAAAATTTTCTGCGGCTATTCAGATACGACTGCTCTCCTCAATGCCATCTACGCCAAGACTGGCATGCAAACCTACATGGGACCGGCCTATTCTAGCTTTAAGATGAAAGAAGGTCAACCGTACCAAACCGATTCTTGGCTCAAAGCAGTTACGCAAAATCAGTACGAATTGATTCCGAGCTCTCAATGGTCTAATGATGCTTGGTACTTACCTGATACTCCTCGCACCTTTTTCCCAACTGACTGGAAAGTCTACAATCCAGGTCAGGCCTCTGGCATTGCTATAGGTGGAAATATCTCAACGCTTAATCTTCTAACCGGAACTGAGTTTGCACCCAAACCTGATAGGTACATACTTTTTCTGGAAGAAGCCGAAGACGATCGCTACGATGTTATCAGTCGGCACTTGGCTGCTCTTCTTCAGGCCTACCCTAATCCTCAAGCTGTCTTATTGGGACGTTTTCCAAAGGAAACAAAAATGACTGAAGAAATTCTCTTGGCCATCTTGGATAAGCACCCCATCCTCAACACCATCCCAGTACTTTATGATTTGGACTTCGCCCATACTCAACCTCTCTTTACCATTACTATTGGCGGACAGGTGCAAGTAGACACGGAAAGTTTGTCAGTTAGATTTTACTAGCAAAAAGGATTGATCCAATTGAGGTCAATCCTTTTTCCTATTCATAATTAATACACTTACTTTGATTTAGCTTACATGGTCTCATTCTCGATTGCTTTAATTTATTTGCGATCCCAGTGGGTAAGTGTTCCTTAGATTCCAACAACATGAGTGAATGATAGCGTTGCAGATACTCATCACATTCCTCACACCAATGCCGGTCGGATTCATCCCAGAAAGCCACCATGGTCTCATTTTTACTTTTCCTCATGGGAAAGCTCTCTGATAACAACAACCACTCTCTCTGAAAAGCATTGATGGCATCCTCATAACGGTCAAAAACTGTCCTACTGACAACATCTTCTTCCCAACCATCTAGGAACCACCATGGTTCAAAATCCCCATACATTTTAATCACTTGATACATACTACATACTTCCTTTTTCCTATACAATTATATCTCAATTGTACAATTTTAGAAAACATTCTGCTTACCAAATACCCTATATAAAAAAGCTAAAAGCACATCTCCAAATTGAGATGTGCTTGTCTATTATTCAGTCGCTTCTTCAAGCCTAGCTTCCTCAGCAAGCTCTTCAGCTATAGTATCTTCAATGATTTCAACCTCATTGATAGCTTGTGGTTCAAGATTACGATAGCGGGCCATACCTGTACCTGCCGGAATAATCTTACCGATGATAACATTTTCTTTAAGACCAAGAAGGTTATCACGTTTACCACGAATCGCTGCATCTGTAAGAACACGAGTCGTTTCTTGGAAGGATGCCGCCGATAAGAATGAGTTAGTCTCAAGGGAAGCCTTGGTAATCCCCATAAGGACTGGGCGTGCTGTCGCTGGAATACCACCTGCAATGACCACTTCAGCATTGGCATCGGTAAAGTCAGTAATATCCATAAGTGTCCCCATAAGAAGATCGGTATCACCCGGATCCATAACACGTACTTTGCGAAGCATCTGACGAACCATAACCTCAATGTGTTTGTCGCCAATTTCTACCCCTTGACTACGGTAAACTTTTTGAACTTCAGAAAGAAGATAGGTTTCCACTGCCAAGACATCACGAACTTCAAGTAAGCGTTTTGGCTGGATAGAACCTTCTGTAAGAGCAGCACCGCGAGCAACTTGATCACCTACTTCAACCTTCATACGAGCTGTAAATGGCACTACATACTCACCTTCGCCCGTAACACCTTTGACAAAGACCTTCTTGGTACGCGTCGAAGCATCTTCTTCAATCGCTGTGACTTCACCTTTGACCTCGGTAATGACCGCTTCACCTTTAGGGTTACGCGCTTCAAAGATTTCTTGAACACGAGGAAGACCCTGTGTAATATCACTGTTTGAGGCTACACCACCCGTGTGGAAGGTACGCATGGTAAGCTGTGTACCAGGCTCACCAATAGACTGAGCAGCGATCGTACCAACTGCTTCACCAACTTCAACTGCATCTCCTGTTGCCAAGTTGATACCATAGCAGTGACGGCAGACGCCATGTCGAGTATTACATGTAAATACGCTACGGATAGTCACTTGCTCCACACCACTATTTACGATTTCACGGGCAATATCTTCAGTAATCAATTGATTTGGACCGATAATAACTGCGCCGGTTTCAGGATGTTTAACAGTTTTCTTGGTGTAACGTCCTTGAAGACGTTCTTCAAGTGGCTCAATCATTTCCTTACCATCGGTAATAGAACGGATGTCAAGACCCCGGTCAGTTCCACAGTCATCCTCACGGATAATCACATCTTGGGCAACGTCAACCAAGCGACGAGTCAAGTAACCAGAATCGGCAGTCTTCAAGGCCGTATCCGTCATACCCTTACGGGCACCGTGAGTTGAGAAGAACATTTCGAGTACCGAAAGACCCTCACGGAAGTTAGACAAGATTGGCAATTCCATGATACGTCCATTCGGTGCTGACATCAGACCACGCATACCCGCAAGCTGTGAGAAGTTGGAGATGTTACCACGAGCACCAGAGTCCATCATCATAACGATAGGGTTCTTCGGATCTTGTTTTTCAACAAGGCGTTTTTCAAGTTTCTCTTTAGCCGAACGCCACTCATCAGTAACTGCTGCATATCGTTCATCATCGGTAATCATACCACGACGGAATTGTTTCTTGATTTGCTCTACGCGTTCGTGAGACTCTTCAATGATTTCAGCCTTGTTATCAATAACTGGAATATCTGCAATACCCACTGTCAAACCAGCGAGCGTTGAATGATAGTAACCCAAGTCTTTCAAGCGGTCAAGAAGGGCTGAAGTTTCTGTTGTACGGAAACGTTTGAAGATTTCAGCGATGATATTTCCAAGATTTTTCTTCTTGAACGGTTGATTGAGAGGTAAGGCTGCAATAGCCGCTTTGATGTCAGAACCCGGTTCCAAGAAGTATTTATCTGGTGTACCATCAGTTAAGTTGGCATTATTTGGCTCTTGTAAATAAGGCAGACCTTCTGGCATGATTGCGTTGAACAAGATTTTTCCAACGGTTGTCATCATCACCTTGTGTTTTTGATTATCCTTCCAAGGCTTATCTAGACTATCCGTTGCAATCCCTACACGTGTGTGCAAATGAACATAACCATTGCGGTAGGCCATAATGGCTTCATCCGCATCTTTAAAGACCATACCTTCACCCTCACGACCCGCATCTTCCATGGTTAGATAATAGTTACCCAAGACCATATCTTGAGACGGTGTTACAACTGGCTTACCATCTTTAGGGTTTAGGATGTGTTCTGCTGCCAGCATGAGGATACGAGCTTCTGCCTGTGCTTCTTCTGATAACGGAACGTGAATCGCCATCTGGTCACCGTCAAAGTCCGCATTATAAGCTTCACAGACAAGTGGATGCAGACGAAGAGCCTTACCATCAATAAGAACCGGCTCAAAAGCCTGAATACCCAAACGGTGGAGGGTCGGTGCACGGTTCAAGAGAACAGGATGTTCTTTGATAACTTCTTCCAAGATGTCCCAAATACGATCATCCCCACGTTCAATTAAACGTTTTGCAGCCTTTACGTTACCAGCAATTTCACGAGCGACAATTTCACGCATGACAAATGGCTTGAACAACTCAATAGCCATCTCACGTGGAACACCACATTGGTACATTTTAAGAGTTGGACCAACAGCGATAACCGAACGACCTGAGAAGTCAACACGCTTACCAAGCAAGTTTTGACGGAATCGACCTTGCTTACCTTTTAGCATGTGGCTGAGCGATTTGAGTGGACGGCTACCCGGTCCTGTGATAGGACGGCCACGGCGACCATTATCAATCAAAGCATCAACCGCTTCTTGTAGCATACGTTTCTCGTTTTGCACGATGATTCCTGGAGCATTTAGCTCTAAAAGGCGCGCCAAACGGTTATTACGGTTAATAACACGGCGGTACAATTCATTCAAGTCAGAAGCAGCAAAACGCCCCCCATCCAACTGGACCATCGGACGCAAATCTGGTGGAATAACCGGAAGAATGTTAAGGATCATCCATTCAGGCTTGTTCCCAGATTTGTAAAAAGCATCCAGTACGTCCAAGCGACGAACTGCCTTAATCCGCTTTTGACCAGAAGCTGTTTTTAATTCCTCTTTCAAAGCCGCAATTTCTTTTGGAAGATCAACTTGTTTCAAAAGATCTTGAATGGCTTCTGCTCCCATTTTAGCAACAAATGAGCCATAACCATACTCACGCAAGCGTTCACGATACTCACGTTCAGTCATGATTGATTTGTGCTCAAGCGGGGTATCTTTTGGATCGATAACCACATAAGCCGCAAAATAGATAACTTCTTCCAGCGCACGAGGACTCATATCCAAGGTCAAGCCCATACGGCTTGGAATCCCCTTGAAATACCAAATATGTGAAATGGGTGCCTTCAACTCGATGTGCCCCATACGCTCACGACGAACTTTGGCACGAGTCACTTCTACACCACAGCGGTCACAAGTAATTCCTTTGTAACGGATACGCTTGTATTTTCCACATGAACACTCCCAATCCTTGGTTGGACCAAAAATCACCTCGTCAAAAAGACCGTCACGTTCTGGCTTGAGTGTACGATAGTTGATTGTTTCAGGTTTTTTAACCTCACCATAAGACCATGAGCGGACCTTGCTTGGTGAAGCTAACGTGATTTGCATACTTTTAAATCGATTTACATCAACCACTAATAATCCCTTTCTTTACTTGTGAGAGGTCGGTTTCCCATACCTCGAATTTTTCAATAGTGAGAATGAGCGGAAGGGGCTTTTATCTCCTTCCTAACCGACACCTTTACATTCTAGGTGTCAGGCTAAAAACATCCCCCGGATGTTCCGACTCTTTCGTATTTCTAGGAGTCGAGCTAAAAACATCCCCCGGACGTTCCGACTCTTTCGTATTTCTAGGAGTCGAGCTAAAAACATCCCCCGGACGTTCCGACTCTTTCGTATTTCTAGGAGTCGGGCTAAAAACATCCCCCGGACGTTCCGACTCTTTCGTATTTCTAGGAGTCGGGCTAAAAACATCCCCCGGACGTTCCGACTCTTTCGTATTTCTAGGAGTCGGGCTAAAAACATCCCCCGGATGTTTTTAGTCCTCTGCGGCTGCGAAGGCTGCGGCTGCATCTGCAGCGGCTTTCGCACGCGCTTTTTCAAGATCATCTACGTGGATGATGTCGTCATCTTCACCTTCATCAAGGTCACGTAATTCTACTTCATTATTATCTTCATCCAGGACACGCATATCCAAACCAAGTGATTGCAATTCTTTGACAAGAACGCGGAAGGATTCTGGAACTCCTGGTTTTGGAATTGGCTTACCTTTCGTAATCGCTTCATAAGCTTTCAGACGACCTGTTACATCATCTGACTTGTAGGTCAAGATTTCTTGAAGAACATTGGAAGCACCGTAGGCTTCAAGTGCCCAAACCTCCATCTCCCCAAAACGCTGACCACCAAATTGAGCCTTACCTCCGAGCGGCTGTTGCGTAACGAGGGAGTATGGTCCGACAGAACGAGCATGAAGCTTATCATCGACCATGTGATGGAGCTTGATCATGTACATGACACCAACAGACACACGGTTATCAAATGGTTCACCAGTACGGCCATCGTATAAGATGGTCTTGGCATCAGAATCCATTCCTGCTTCTTTAACAGTTGACCAGAGATCCTCTGAGCTCGCACCATCGAAAACCGGTGTTGCGATATGGATACCCAAGTTACGAGCAGCCATACCCAAATGCAGTTCCATAACCTGACCGATATTCATACGAGACGGCACCCCAAGTGGGTTCAACATGATATCAACTGGTGTTCCATCTGGAAGATATGGCATATCTTCAACTGGTACGATACGAGAAACGACACCCTTGTTACCGTGACGACCGGCCATCTTATCTCCGACCTTAATCTTACGTTTTTGAGCGATATACACACGCACCAGCATATTGACACCTGACTGTAGCTCATCACCGTTAGCACGCGTAAAGATTTTCACATCGCGAACAACACCATCTGCACCGTGTGGTACACGAAGAGAAGTATCACGTACTTCACGTGATTTATCACCGAAGATAGCATGCAAGAGACGCTCCTCAGCAGAAAGATCTTTCTCACCTTTTGGTGTGACTTTACCAACAAGAATATCGCCTTCTTTAACTTCTGCACCGATACGGATAATTCCCATTTCATCCAAGTTTTTGAGTGCATCCTCACCAACGTTTGGAATTTCACGAGTAATTTCTTCAGGACCTAACTTCGTATCACGTGTTTCTGATTCGTATTCCTCCAGATGAACAGATGTATAAACATCATCCTTCACCAAACGTTCACTCATAATAACAGCGTCCTCGAAGTTGTATCCTTCCCAAGTCATATAGGCAACGATTGGGTTTTGACCAAGAGCCATTTCCCCGTTTTCCATAGATGGACCATCTGCGATAAAGTCACCTTTCTCAACTATATCACCCAATTTAACGAGTGTACGTTGGTTATAGGCCGTACCTGAGTTTGAACGGCGGAATTTAGATATGCGGTACACATCAAGCGAACCATCCTCGCGGCGAACTTCTACCTTGTCCGCATCTGCATAGGTTACCTTACCATTGTGTTGAGCGATAATAGCCGCACCAGAATCATGGGCTGCTTGGTATTCCATACCAGTACCAACGTAAGGAGCCTTTGGATCAATCAATGGAACAGCCTGACGTTGCATGTTGGCTCCCATAAGGGCACGGTTAGAGTCATCATTTTCCAAGAAAGGGATACATGCTGTCGCAACCGCAACTACCTGTTTAGGTGAAACATCCATAAAGTCCGCTGAATCAGCAGGAAATTCTTGGTTGTTCCCTTGGTGACGCCCCATGACAATCTTGTCAACGAAACGGTTGTTTTTATCCAGTGGTGATGTTGACTGAGCCACGATATAAGCATCTTCTTCATCGGCTGTCAACCACACGATTTCATTAGTAACCGTACCTGTTGCACGGTCAATCTTACGATATGGAGTTTGAATGAAACCATACTTGTTAAGGTGTCCATAAGACGACAAGTTGTTAATCAAACCAATGTTTGGTCCCTCAGGTGTTTCAATCGGACACATACGACCATAGTGAGTGTAGTGAACGTCTCGAACTTCATAACCTGCACGATCCCGAGTCAAACCACCAGGTCCTAAGGCTGATAGACGACGCTTGTGAGATAGCTCTGAAAGCGGGTTGTGTTGATCCATGAACTGAGACAACTGTGATGAACCGAAGAACTCTTTGATAGCAGCCGTTACAGGACGAATATTGATGATTTGCTGCGGAGTCAATACTTCATTATCTTGAACGGACATACGCTCACGCAAGTTGCGCTCCATACGCGTCAAACCAATGCGAACTTGGTTTGCCAACAACTCACCAACCGCACGGATACGACGGTTACCCAAGTGGTCAATATCATCTACACGACCAAGACCCTCGGACAAGTTAAGGAAGTAGCTCATTTCAGCCAAGATATCCGCAGGTGTCACTGTACGAACATTTTCAGATGGATTGGCATTGCCAATAACCGTCACAACTCGTTCTGGATCCTTAGGCGCAACAATCTTAAATTTTTGCAAAAGAACTGGCTCAAGAAGGACAGCAGAATCATTTGGAATGTATTCCACCAAGTTGAGTTCGTCAAACTGAGCTTCTACTCTTTCAAGCACATCACGACTCAATACTGTGCCAGCTTCCAAAACAATTTCACCTGTTTCACCGTTAATCACATGCTCAGCCAGAGTCTGGTTGAGCAAGCGAGTACGAAGACTGAGCTTCTTATTGATCTTGTAACGACCAACCGGCGCCAAGTCATAGCGACGTGAATCAAAGAAACGAGCAGTCAAAAGGCTACGGGAACTTTCAGCAGTCTTCGGCTCACCCGGACGGAGACGCTCATAAATTTCTTTGAGTGCTTCATCGGTACGAGAATCTGCTGGATTTTTGTGAATATCCTTTTCAATGGTATTGCGAACCAACTCACTATCACCAAAGATGTCAAAAATCTCATCGTCACCTGAAAAACCAAGAGCACGCACAAGTGTCGTGAACGGAATTTTACGAGTACGGTCAATACGAGTGTAAGCAATATCTTTTGAATCAGTCTCTAATTCTAACCAAGCACCACGGTTCGGGATGACTGTTGAACCATAACCAACTTTACCATTCTTGTCTACTTTATCATTAAAGTAAACACCCGGTGAACGAACCAACTGAGAAACAATAATCCGTTCTGCACCGTTGATAATAAAGGTTCCCATCTCCGTCATGATCGGAAACTCACCAAAGAAGACCTCCTGAGTCTTGATTTCACCTGTTTCTTTGTTGACAAGGCGGAAAGTCACATAAATAGGGGCTGAGTAGTTAGCATCATGTGCACGTGCCTCTTCCAATGTATACTTAGGCTCTTTCAATTCATAACCAACGAATTCCAATTCCATGGTATCCGTAAAGTTTGATACTGGAAGCACATCCTCAAAGACTTCTTTCAAACCGTAGTCCAAAAAGTCTTGGAAAGAATCTGTCTGAATTTCAATCAAATTCGGTAAATCAAGAACTTCCTTGATTCTTGAAAAACTACGACGGGTACGGTGCTTGCCGTACTGAACTTCATGTCCTGCCAAAAGTTTTCTCCTTTGTAATAAGATACGAGGGCGTCTAACACTCCAAAAGAAAATAGGACATCGACAAAGCAATCTAAGGATTGCAAGGAGATGTATCTTTTTCTACAGGAGTGTAGCCCGAGTTCAATTAAAGATACTAAGCCGTAAGCAACTCAAAGAAAAATAGGAAACGCGACGACGGTGGCAAACCTCCGAGGAAGTGTTTATCTTTTTTCACAGAGTTGTAGGCGAGTTCAATTAAAAGATACGAGACCGTGGAAACCAAAGTGAAAATAGAAGAGGGATGCCGTGTCGTTGGACACAAGGAACACCATAGAGGCGAGCCATCAGCTAAAGCCAAAACGATTGCATTTCTTTTCTTCACACTAATTTAGGTCTAATGTATCAATAGTCATTGCAATGACTACCATTCATCCTTTTTCTGAAAATTTGGAATCTTTAAGAATAGATAACATCTACCACAAAAATCCCATATAGACACAAAAAGAGCAGCTAAATCTTCCTTTAAAAAAGTTTGATTTAACTGCTGTAAGTCTTGTTTGGACAATATTTCAAACAAGACACACGACAAATTATTTACATCATTATAGCATAGTCACTAGAAAAAATCAAGGAAAATCATCGCTATTTTGTTCATCTGTTGCCGTTTGTGTTTCAGACGTTTGAGTTGTCTGTGTTGCCTGAGAGCTAGAGTTGCTTGAACTATCTGGGACATTTGTTTGCGAGCTAAGAATGCTATTCCAAGCCTGAGCTCGGTCATTATCCGTACCCCCAATCATAAAATTATAATTGGTTACAGGCGCACCATTCTTTGCCCAATAACTCGTGGTTACTGCACCACCAACAGTCACTTGACGACCATTGACCTGTGCCATCCCCGGACGTTGACCAGTAGAGGCCAGAACATTGGACGCAAGGATACTTCGATCCAATTCAAACCGTCCCGTAAACATATCTGCCTTAACCCGATAAAGAGCATCAACCATGTGAGCTACATACTGTGAGTTATTATGGTAGCCCGTCCACACATACATCTCTGAATTATCATCATTTCCGGCCCAGGTCCCCAAAGTCACCCTCGGAGTAGATAACATGAGCCAAACATCGTTCACCTCGTTACTGGTACCTGTTTTCCCGATAAAATCAGATGCTGCCGCCTGTGGATTGAGACCACTCAAGCGACTCTTAAATGTTGTTGTATATCCTGAACTCACTACCTGTCGCAAGAGTTGGTTCATAATACTTGCAGTCGCTTTGGAATAAACCTGGACAGGAGCAGCTTCATGCTGGTATACCACCGTCCCATCTGCTGCCGTAATATTTTCCACAATATAATGCTTATGGTAGACACCACCGTTAGCTAGAGCTTGATAAGCATTAGTGTTCGTTGAAACAGAAACTTCAATTCCTCCACCGAGTGGCAAACTTTCAATGTCATACACTGGAATATGATAATTCATTTTTTCCATGTAGCCTTTGACATCTATGTTCGCATTCTGCAACATCTTATAAGTCCAAAAAGCAGGGATATTGACAGACATATCAATAGCAGTCTGTAAGTTCATCATTCCTGTACCGCGACTAGTACCATACATAATCGGCTGACCACTAGAGAAATTAGTTGGATAGTTGGAAAGAATACTTGCCGATCCCATCAACCCTTGATCAATCGCAATGCCATAGGCCAACAACGGCTTGATAGTTGAAGCCGGTGAGCGCAAAGTATCAAAGGCATGGTTATTTTGATTTTTTGCATAATCACGACCACCTACAAAACCTAAAACAGCCCCCGTAGCATTATCAATTAGGACACTACCTGTCTCTACATATTTGTTTCCATTATCTAGTACAGATCCATGATTTGCCACCACTGATTGCATGGCCGCATAGATAGATTTATCTACTGTACTCTTAATCGTATATCCACCCTGACTAAGTTCTTGTTTAGCTAATTCTTTATATGAGGCTTTTGTCTCATCATTTTTTAGATCCCCCTCAGAGACCTTATCTCGCTTCACCAAATAATTAAACATCATCTGTTGAGCTTCTTCCATCACCTCGTAATAGAGATAATCTTTGGTATCAGTCATTACAGGAGCAGGGGCAACAAAATCCTGCTTGATATCATATTCTTTATACCTTTCATAATCTTCCTTCGTCAAAAAAGAAGCACGGTACATGCTGAATAAAACATCTTGATAACGCTCAAGACTAGGAATCATATCGGCATCCGACTTACGAGCACCATCCGATGTATATGGAGAGTAGGTAATCGGACTCTGTGGCAAACCTGCAATAAAAGCAGCCTGAGGTAGAGTTAGTTCCTTAGCTGACTTACCAAAAATACCTTGAGCTGCTGCTTCTACACCAGCAATATTCTTTCCTTGATTATTCCGCCCAAAAGGTGAGACATTTAGGTAAGTGTTCAAAATCTCTTCCTTGCTCATATTTCGTTCTAGAGCCAAAGCAGAAACAATCTCATTGGCCTTACGAGCAAAGGTCGGAGCATCCCCGACTAACTGTTGCTTAATTAGCTGCTGCGTCAAAGTTGAACCACCACTAGAAGAACCAAATCCAACAGCCCCCAAGGCGGCACGCAAAACAGCTTTCGGTACAACACCATTATGAGTTTCAAAGGTTTCATCCTCTGTCGCTATCACAGCCTGCTTTAAGTAATCAGAAACATCTCCTAAAGCAACTGGCATACGAAGTAAATCAGAATTTACTTCCGCAACCAAGCTACCATCTGAATAGACAACTTTTGAAATCCGACTGACTGCTGAAACCTTTTTTACTAATTCCTCTGTCTTAGGAATCTCAACATTGTCAAATAGATTGACAACAAAACCAACCCCAACCCCTGCGCCAAACAGACTAAATAGTACTGCTAATACAACTATCGAATCTGATAAAACCTTCAATGTACGAAGAAAAACTCCCAGTTTATCTCCCAATCCTATATCAGTAAATCTCTTTTTCAGTTCTTGCTTATTTATCTTAGATGCCATAATAAATAACTCCTCATTGCTCCATTATACCAAATTTTGTTTATTTTCCGCAATTTCGTGGTATAATGAAGAAGAAATTTTATAATTGATTTTGACCTAAATTCGTTGAAAAAGAATATGTCTCCTAGTGTCGAGTACTCATACGTCAATTTCCTATTTTTCTCTCGAATTTTTACGGTCTCGTATCTTTTAATTGAACTCGACCTAAATTCGTCGGAAAAAAGATAAATCTCCTTGTGTCTGTTGACACAGTGTCGATTTCCTATTTTTCTCTCGAATTTTTACGGTCTCGTATCTTATTTTAAGGAGAAAGTCTAATGAATATTTTTGAAGAACTCCAAGCTCGTGGCTTGGTCTTTCAAACAACAGACGAAGAAGCCCTAGTAAAAGCCCTAACAGAAGGAAAAGTTTCTTTCTACTCTGGCTACGACCCTACGGCTGACAGTCTGCATCTAGGTCACTTGGTTCCTATCCTAGTCCTTCGGCATTTACAATTAGCTGGACACAAGCCCTATGCTCTGGTTGGTGGTGCAACAGGTCTAATTGGAGACCCTTCCTTCAAAGATGCTGAACGAAGCCTCCAAACCAAAGAAACTGTTGATGGCTGGGTCGGTAAAATCCAAAACCAACTATCTCGTTTCCTTGATTTTGAAAACGGAGAAAACAAGGCTGAGATGGTCAACAACTACGATTGGTTCAGCTCTATCAGTTTCATTGATTTCCTACGCGATGTTGGCAAATACTACACTGTTAATTACATGATGAGCAAGGAATCCGTCAAAAAACGGATTGAAACAGGAATTTCCTACACCGAGTTTGCCTACCAGATCATGCAGGGTTACGATTTCTACGAACTGAATGACAAACACAATGTCACTTTACAAATCGGAGGTTCAGATCAGTGGGGCAACATGACCGCAGGAACCGAATTGCTCCGCCGTAAAGCAGATAAGCAAGGGCATGTCTTGACAGTTCCCCTTATTACCGACTCAACCGGTAAAAAATTTGGTAAGTCTGAAGGTAATGCCGTTTGGTTAGATGCTGATAAAACCTCTCCTTACGAAATGTACCAATTTTGGCTCAATGTCATGGATGACGATGCTGTCCGCTTCCTTAAGATTTTTACCTTCTTAAGCTTGGATGAAATCACTGAAATCGAAAAAGAATTTGATGCTGCCCGCCATGAACGTCTAGCTCAAAAAATCTTGGCTCGTGAGGTAGTTACCTTGGTTCACGGTGAAGAAGCTTATAAACAAGCCCTCAATATTACCGAGCAACTTTTTGCTGGAAACATCAAAAACCTTTCCGCCAAAGAACTCAAGCAAGGGCTCAGCAATGTTCCTAACTATGCAGTCCAAGCTGATGATAATCTTAACATCATTGAACTACTGGTTACCTCCGGTATTGTCAGCTCCAAACGTCAAGCTCGTGAAGATGTGCAAAACGGTGCCATTTATATAAATGGTGAACGCATACAAGATCTGAACTACACCCTTTCAGACAGTGATAAGATTGATGATGAGCTGACCGTTATCCGCCGCGGTAAGAAAAAATACTCCGTATTGACTTATTAGAACAAACAAAGGAAATCCTAACCGATTTCCTTTTGGCATATTTTTATAAGGAGTCGCTTATGACCTGTATTTTTTGTGAGCAAATCAGGAAAGAAGATATTCTCTACCAAACAGAGAACTTCAAAATCGTATGGGATATCGATCCTATTCAGACTGGACACCTGCTCATTATCAGCAAACAACACTATGACAAACTTAGTCAACTTCCCCCGGCCACCCGCTACGAGTTGGCTGACTTAGAAGCTCTCCTAACCGAACAGCTTTGCCAACATCTAGCGATTGATGGAGTGACCCTTGCTTGCAACGATCGTTTGTTTGACCCTGGTACCCACTTCCATATCCACCTCATTCCTCGTTTTCGCACAGATGATTTTTGGGAGCAGCTATCCCCCAGACGAATCCAGCTAGACCTCACTCACTTCCTCCAAGCACTAAAAGACAGTCACGAAAAACGCTTTTGATGCTTCTCCCCAGTAGAAGGAGCCTATTCTCGACACGACTCATTCAAAAAAGGCTTAGTATCCACATTTTTACCAATGTGCTTCTAAGCCTTTTATGATTTTCCCAAACCGTTACTCAAAATCAGAAGGTAGAGGAGATATAGATTTCCATAAAGATTCCAGACAAATGGACTAAAACCGCCCCATTAGAGCAAATCTTAAAAAGTACATTCGCAATGTGTAAGCCTATTTTTTAGAAAACTATACCAGCTCCTCAACATCATAAATCGTCTCTTCCAGAACTTCTTGATAGCGCTCCAATCCATAGACTACCGAAGTCTCAACCTCAGCCAATCCTTCCTTTAAATGAATGTGCACTTCCTCCACACCTTCCAAATCCAATAAATACTTAGTCACATGTTTGACACAATTTTGACAAGACATATTCTTCAATTTCAAGAGTTGTTTCATATCAAGTTCCTTTCTGATGGCCCCCACAAGTACATTGTCCTGCTAAGCATCGACAAACAATCTGTTCAGGCGCTGTTTCCTGCAACTGCCGAATTTTTTTCACCAAATTCTCCAGACTTTTTTGGGAAAACATCCCTATGTCTAGCAGTTTTTCCACCACCTGCCCCTGTTTTGTTGAACACATAGTCGCTAACAAAGTTTCTACTTGCCTCTGCAAATGTGCTTCTTCACTAACCAGCGGATAATAACGATACTTGCTAGCTTCCTTGACCATACGTAGATAATTCTTTTTCCGCAAACGCCCTAAAAGAGTTTTAATCGTTGTTGCCTGCCAATCGAACCCCTTCTGTAAAGCCTGAATAATTTCCTGAGAGGTTACCCCAGGCTGTGCCCATAGCACTCGCATCACCTGCCACTCAGCAGCCGAAATAGTCTGTTCCACCGCATCACCTCCAATTATTTTCAGTTTACACTTGTAGTCAAATCATGTCAAGAAGAAAGACCGAATTCTCTTTGTCAAGCCCCGTCTAAAATAGACAGTGTAAAAAAGAATATTAGTTAGTAAGGTATGACTCCCTGAATTCCATAGGGGTCATACCTTTTAATATTTCTTGTGGTCTATCATAGTTATACCAGTCCATGTATTCTTTAATTTGTTGGATGAGTTCATCTCTGTTATTAGGAGGAAAGAGTCGTAAGGACTCACTCTTGAGATGGGAAAAGAAATTTTCACAAGAAGCATTGTCATAACAATTCCCTTTTCCAGAATGGGAAATCGTAACACCATACTGGTCTAGTTTTCTGAGATAAAGTTGGTTGGTGTACTGAAAACCTTGATCAGAATGCAAGACACAAATGTGTGTGGCATCCCAATTTTCATTGAAGACGAGGTCTAAATTTTCAAAAACGAGCTGATTATCGTTATAATCTGAAAGAGTATATGCTAGAATAGAGTTGTCATAACAATCTTTTATGACGCTAAGGAACATCCTTCCCTGTTTGTGGTAAACATAACTGACATCCGTTGTTAGTTTCTGGAGAGGACGTTCTGCTTTAAAGTTTCGGGCAAGCACGTTGTAGTGGACGTGTCTTGCCTTTTCATTTATCTCACGCTGTGTGCAAGAATGATAGCGTTTCTTTCGAATTGGCGACTTCAAACCCAGAATACGCATATAGCGTAGGACAGTTTTAGGATGACAGAAAATATCGTATTTTCTTCTCAGTTGATAACAAATGAAACGATAACCTTTCTGAGTCTCATTAAAAATAGCTGTAATGACCTGTGCTAGGTCAGGGTTAAACCGCTTGTGTTCAGGTTTTCCATTGCTTAACCAGAGGTAGTATGATGACCTAGGGAAACCCAAATAGGCACATAAACGGGAGATGGAATAACGTTCTTTCAATTGTTCAACGACTTGATAAAGGTGGACTCTTCTCACTTTCTGAGGAGAGTCCTTAAGGTTTTTAAAATGTCATTCTCCATACGAAGAAAGGCATTCTGTTCCTCTATTGTCATTTCATCAAGATTGGTTGATTTTGGGCGACCAGTTGATTTAGCACCTCTTAAATCTTGGTGGAGCAATTGTGGATTTTCGTGATATTTTCTAGTCCATGTGAGGACTTGATTGTTTGATTTCAAGCCATACTTTTTTACAATTGAGTCCATACCACCACTTTTCCCACTAAGATAGTCCTCGACTACTTGTATTTTGAATTCAGGTGGATACTTTGTAAATTTACTTCCTTTTTTAGCCATGAGAAAAGAACCTCCTTATAAGAACAGTATAGTACTTTTTATACTGTCCATTATAAGGGGTTCTTTTCTCTTCGGCCTTCTTTTTATTTTTAGTGTGCTAACATTTCCTGTCCAATCTCCAAGCCAGTTAGACTATTTGGATAATACGTAGGCCAGTTTTCCAATTCTTCCAGAAGTTTTTCTTGACTCTCTCCACCAAAATAGATGTGGAAATGACCAGTCTTAACAGGAGCAATATTGTGATCGCTAAATTGCACATACTTAAATCTACCTGCATTAGCATCCGTAGCTTCAAACAAGAAACGAACACCACGATTCCCTTTTTTATAGGTCAAAACCTTGTAACCAACATACTTATAGGTAAACTTCTCTTTTTTGTCACCTACTACAAATTCCATTGTATCATCTTTTATATTGATATGATCAACATCTGTCTTGTAACCAATAGTATAGTAATCTTTATACTCTTTTGCAGTCATGCCGCCCTTTAGCTTTGCCTTATAATCAAAAACTTGATCTAGAGTACCATCTAAAAGATAAGGATAAACTGACTGCCATTCTCCAGCATAATCTGAAAGAGTACGATCTTTTATAGCACTGTCTTCAAAATACCCATTATAGACCGTCTTGGCTGTTGTTTCGCCTTCCTCTGGTAAAATTTCAGAACCAGCCTGAGAAGTTGTTTTTTCAAGCGCAGCTAGATTATCTTCCATCACAGAAATATAATCTTTCCCCTTCTTCATATCTTCGTCTGTCAAACTTTCCAGAGGATTCAACACATCTAGTTGAACACCGGTTTCTTTGGCAAGGGTTTCTGCTACAGATTTAGAAGCATTCTCCTCAAAATAGATATATTTAATGCCATATTTATTGATATATTTTGTCAATTCTGCCAAACGTGATGGCGTTGGATCTTTATCTGCTGAAACGCCTGTGATAGAGACTTGTTTCAAACCATAATCCAAAGCTAGATATGCAAAAGCTGTATGCTGAGTGACAAAATATTTTTGCTTAGCCGCAGATAATGTTTCAGAATATTTTGCATGCAAGGCCTTCAATTTTTCAATATAGGCTGTTGTATTTTTCTCAAAGACTTCCTTCTTATTTGGGTATTTAGCGACCAAACCATCACGAATATTTTCTACCAAGGCAATAGAGCGTTCAGGAGACAACCATACATGAGGGTCGTAAGCATGGCTATGGCCATCCTCCCCATGACCATGATCATGGCCCTCATGCTCTTTCTCACCACCTGGTAATAGGAGCATCCCTTCTGTAGCGTTAATCACAGTAACCTTTTTCGCGTCAATTGATTTCTTAAGCTTAGGAACCCAAGTTTCCATGTTTTCGTTTTCGTATACAAAGGCATCCGCATCCTGAATACGCGCAACATCTTTGGCTGAAGGCTCATAACCATGAACTTCGGTACCTGCCTTAACTAATAAATCAACAGTAGCCTCATCACCCACTACTTGTTTGGTAAACTCATAAACAGGATAAAAGGTTGTCACAATATTCAACTTACCATTTGTAGAAGTCTTGCCATTCCCACAAGCTCCCAAGAATAAAGCTGAAACAAATAACATCAATAAGCCAATCTTCTTCATTTTAACTCCTTATTTTTTTAATTTCTGAACCAAATTCACCAGCAAAAAGATACTAATGAAAATCAATGTAATGCTTGCGCTAGCCGGTGTCTCCATATAATAGGAAGTAAGCAACCCCATAACCATTCCAAGGAACCCAATCACCATCCCCATAAAGAGTACTGTCTTAAAACTTTTTCCTAGGCGTAAGGCAATTGAAGCCGGTAAAACCATAATCGTCGAAACCAACAAAGCTCCAGCAGCGGGAATCATCAAAGCAATCGCAACACCGGTCACAATATTGAAAGCAATGGACATCACCCGCACAGGTAATCCATCCACAAAAGCCGTATCCTCATCAAAAGTCAAAACATACATGGGGCGTAAAAAGAGCATGGTCAGTATGATGACAATCAAGGCAATCCCAAATAGTGCTGCCACCTGTTCTTGACTGATTGTCACAATGGAACCAAAAAGATACTGTTCCAAATTGAGTCCCGACTTCCCTCCAGACTTATTCATCACAATAAACGAGATAGCCAAACCAGTTGACATCAGAATAGCTGTTCCGATTTCCATAAAATTCTTATAAATCGTTCGCAGATATTCCAAGAATATAGCTGCAACAATCACGATAAGAACCGTTGAAACAGTTGGTGAAATCCCCAAAACTATACCGAAAGCCACACCAGCCAATGAAACGTGACTGAGTGTATCACTCATCAAACTTTGTCGCCTTAAAATCAGAAATACACCCAAAATTGGTGAAAACAGACTCATGGCAATGATAGCCCAAAAAGCTCGCTGCATAAAGTCATAGTTAAAAATAGACAAATCAAACACGAGCAACCTCCCCATCTGTTTCATGGACATTAAAACAACGCCAAGGAGAGTGCTGATCGCGGATCAAATGGATATTTCTATCTGCATACTTCCTTAATTCATCCGGATCATGGGTAATCATCAACACTGACTTACCATGTTTTTTTGTAGAATGATGCATCAAATCATAAAAAGCCTCCTTTGTACCGCTGTCCATCCCTGTTGTAGGTTCATCCAACACAAAAATATCTGGATCTGATGCAAACATACGGGCAATCACTGCACGTTGCTTTTGTCCCCCACTCAAAGAGCCCAATTTTTTGTCCTGATGTTCCCACATACCAACAGATTCTAAGCTAATACGTACATGTTTTTCATCGTGTTCGGTCAGCCGACGAAACCATCCTTGACGGGGATAACGACCAGATTTTACAAATTCATAGACCGTACTTGGGAATCCAGCATTGAAACTGGCTATTTGCTGAGGCAGATAGGCCATTCGTAACTTCTTCCCCTTGGTGCTTTTCTCAGCAATAGATACCTTCCCTTGCTTGGGCTTTAATATACCCAGAGTAGCTTTAATCAAGGTAGTCTTAGCAGCTCCATTCTCACCGGTCAGCGTCACAAACTCACCACTATCAAGATGGTAATGAATATGTTCCAAAACTGGCTCTTTGTCATAGTAAAAAGATAAATCTTCAACCGTAATATATCTCATCTATTTCTTAATCTTCTCCACCAAATCATTCATAAAACGCCCGATAAGCTCCTGCTCCTCTACACTGTAATTTGCTAGCAACTCCTCATAGACCTCCAGGGTATGGGCATGATGATGCGCATGCTCTACCGCAATCGGCTTAGCCTCCTCTGTCAAACTGAACCGCACAATCCGAGCATCTTTCGCATCACGTACCCCTACCAAAAGCCCTTGAGCGACTAGAGACTTAGTTGCCTTTGTAATGGCTGCCTGACTAACATTTAACTGTTTTGCAATCTCTGTATTGGTATAAGCCTCTTTTTCAATCAGCATCAAAATATGCTCTTGGGTGTTCGTCAGCTTAACCGTGCTTTTACAAGAACCAACCAGAATCTCCAATTGGTTTTCTGAACTCAAGACAATTTCATGAAGACACTTTTCAATTTCTAACGCAATATGATTCATAACAAGCCCTTAACCCTTTAATTAACCTATTAAGTATATCACGCATAAGGAAAAAACACAAGAGCAAAGCACTCCACCCTCTATCCGTAAATCAAACAAATATACTATCTATCTAAAAATTGGGTAGGGGTTAATCTCCAGCCCCTCTCACACCACCGTGCGTGCTAGTCTAGCGCACGACAGTTTAACTAACTTTTAACGAGAGAACATAAATCCCTCATATCTCATTCTATTTGTGCTATTCTATATTTGTGAACAATAGTCATCATTCACGCTTTCAGTCTACCATCTTTTCAGGAACAGAATTGAAATAAGCAGCTCCCTGCTCTACTTCCATTACATAAGTTTTATCACTACTATGTCACATGATTCGTTGGTACTGCGTCTGGGATGTCGATGAGACCATGCAGGATAAATCGTACACCTTTTCTCATCTATACAAGATATGAAAACGTTAAAAGTTCCAAGTGAAAATAAACACTCTGACGAAGAATCCTGAGACTCTAGGAAAAAACAAACATCACTATCTTGAACTATTAGGACTGCGATACATATAAGAAATCAGCGATAGCTTGCACTATCCAGCACCTGTATGTCACAACTGTCACGGTCAGACAGTCAAATACGACTTCCAACAAACCATCGAAAATCCCCTATCTGGAATGTGCTGGGTATAAGACATTAATCCGACTGCGCAAACGGCGTTTCCGTTGTCAAGGTGCGGGAAGATAACTGTCGCCGAGACATCTCTGGTCAAGAAAAACCACCAAATTGCAACGGTTGTCAATCAGAAAATCGCTCAAAAGCTCATCGAAAAAGAATCCATGACAGCCATTGCTCAGGCCTTAGCTGTCTCCCCATCAACGGTCATTCGTAAACTCAAGGAATTCAAGTTCAAGACAGACCTGAACTGGCTTCCTGCCCACATGAATTGGGACGAATATGCTTTCAAGAAGGGAAAGATGAATTTCATTGTACTAGGCTTTGACTCACAAAACATTATCACAATCCTTAACAGAAGGACTCAGGTTACTACTCGCAATCACTTTCTACGCTATCCTAGACAGATCAGAAGCCGAGTCAAAGTCATTACCATGGACATGCTTAGTCTCTACTATAACATCGCTAAGAAACTATTTCCAAACGCTAAAATTGTGCTAGATCGCTTTCATATTGTCCAATATCTTAGCCAAGCTACAAACCGTGTGCGTATCCAAGTCATGAATCAGTTTGACAGAAAATCTCTTGAATATAAGGCTCTCAAGCGTTATTGGAAGTTCATTCAACTTCAAATGCCAAACTGGAGGCAACGAATAATCTTATCAAAGTCATCAAGCTCAAGTCCTTTGGCTTCAAGAACTTTGACAATTTTAAAAAACGGATTTATCTCGCTTTGAATGTAACAAAGGAGAAGACGACATTGAACTGCACCCCAAAAGTTGGATACAAAATCTAACGATTGGGGTGCTTTTCTTATGACATTAAACGCTAACGATAAAGTTGAAATCTATCACTTAAAACAATTAGGTTGGACTTGGCCACAACTCAGCCAAAAATTTGATGTGAATAAAGCTCATCTCCAATACTTGGTCCGACTGATTGACAAACATGGCTTAGACTGTGCCCAAAAAGGGAAAAACAACTACTATTCACCAGAGCTGAAAGAGGAAATCATAAATGAAGTCCTACTAAGAGGCCGTTCTCAACTAGACGTTTCACTGGATTACGCACTGCCAAATATAGGGACACTACCTAATTGGATAGCGCAATACAAGAAAAACGGGTATGCTATTCTTGAGAAACCTAGAGGAAGGATACCTAAAATGGGACGTAAACCAAAGAAAACTTGGGAAGAAATGACAGAATTGGAGCGCCTTCAGCACGAAAATGAACGTCTACGAACTGAGGTGCCCTATCTAAAAAAGTTGAGGGAACTGCGCCTCAGGGACGAAGCCTTAGCGAGAGAAAGGCAGAAACAATTAGAGAAATGGTTGAGGGAGGATTCCGACTAGATAACCTCCTAACAACAGCTCAATTAGCCCGTGCTACCTATTATTATCAGCTGAAGCAACTTGAGAAAGATGATAAGAATAAAGAGTTAAAGAAGATGATTCAAGACATCCACACTGGGCACAAGGGAAATTATGGCTATCGTCGGATTCACTTAGAACTTCGTAATCGTGGGTTCTGTGTGAATCACAAGAAAGTTCAACGCCTGATGCAAGAAATGGGTTTGGTTGCTCGTATCCGCCGTAAACGCAAGTATGCTTCCTATCAGGGTGACGTTGGGAAGAAGGCTGCTAATCTGATCAATCGTCAGTTTGAAGCAGCTAAGCCCTATGAGAAGTGTTATACAGATGTGACAGAGTTTGCTCTACCAGAAGGAAAGCTCTATCTATCACCCGTTCTTGATGGTTATAATAGTGAGATTATTGATTTCACCTTATCACGCTAGCCAGACTTAAAACAAGTCCAAACCATGCTTGAGAAGGCATTTCCAGGTAACTCTTACCGAGGAACGATCCTTCATAGTGACCAAGGTTGGCAGTATCAACATCAGTCCTATCATCATTTTTTGGAATTTAAGGGCATTCGTCCTTCCATGTCTCGCAAAGGCAATGCCCCTGACAATGGGATGATGGAATCCTTCTTTGGCATCCTTAAATCCGAGATGTTTTATGGCTATGAAAAGACCTTCAAATCACTAGAACAGCTTGAACGAGCAATTACAGACTATATTTTTTACTACAACACACGCATTAAGACAAAACTAAAACATACTAAGATTAGTAGTGAGGAAATCTCCGACGGGAGAAAGTACTCACTACTTTTTCTTTATGTTAAATTAGTGGTGCCTTGTTAAGTCGCTTGACGCTGGACGTCGTAACAAAAACTGGCAAGACACCTGTTTTAGGGAGAATGTTATCAAAGTATGTGGGACGCTTGACGTCGTGTATTGAAAATGACATCACTAAAACAAGGAATCATTCAAGACAAAAGAGGTAATATCATGCGTACAGTATTTGGGATTGATGTCAGTAAAGCAAATTCGGAAGTGGCTATTTTAGTCAATGGCGAAAAAGTTCATGGCTACACCATGCCTAACAATGCGGTAGGCTTCGCTCGTTTATCCAACGATTTGAAAACTGTCCATAACCCTGAGATTATCTTTGAAGCGACAGGCGTTTATCCTCGTCGGCTTCAGGCTTTTCTCGAGGACAATGGCTACGTTTATACACGACTAAATCCTCTAGAAGCTAAGAAACAACTGGACAGCCTACGTGTCCGTAAGACAGACAAAATTGATGCAGAAAAACTAGCACAATCTCAATTTGTACTGAATCGTAAACCGACTTATGTTCAAGAAGAAGTCTATCAAAATCTACGAGATTTAAGTCGCTTCTATCAGAACCTGACAGAAGATATCGTACGAACTAAGAATAGGCTACATAAGGTCCTACAAGTCACTTTCCCTGAGATAGAACACATCTTATCAGCGCCAACTGGTGAACAATACTGGAACCTGGTCATGGCCTTTCCGTGTAAGGAGTCTGTATTGCGCCTAACTCAAAGTCATTTGATGGAGGTTATTCGCCAATCTACTTCAACACGCATTTCTGAAAAGCGTGTTGTTTATCTGACGGACAAATTAACTGAACTCGCCAAACAGTCCTACTGTGCGGTCAAGAAAACCTCTCCGATGATGGAAGAGGTTCGTTACTATGCCCAAGAATTACTTAGACTTTCTGAACGCAGACGAGCGGTTTTAGATGAAATGGTCATTCTAGCTCAACCTTTACCAGAGTACAACATTCTACTGTCTATTCCTGATATCGCAGAAACAACTGCAACAAGCATTATTGGCGAACTCGGGGACATTCGTCGGTTTCAGTCTGCCAATCAAATCAACGCTTTTATCGGAATTGATCTCAGACACTATGAATCTGGGAACTTCCTGACCAAGGAACACATCACTAAACGTGGCAACCCTTATGCCAGAAAGATTCTGTTTAAGGGCATTCACAATATCGCTTCAGCTAGCCACACCAATCCTTGCCATATCGCAGACTTTTATGAGAAACGAAAAAGACAATCGCAAATAGCTTCATCTAAGCCACATACGATTGCCTCTATACATCGTCTCATTCAGACAATGTATTACCTCATTACGCATAACAAGCTTTACGATTACGATTCGACCCAAAATCAATAAAGTTGTCTGTGCTCTATCATTGTAACACCTTATCAAAAATATTCAAAATAAGGTGTTGTTTTTCTGTACACTTTTTTAGCTGAATAACTGACAAAAATAAGATAGCAACCTTACAAAAGTTACTATCTTGACTTGTTTTTTTCTGGCTCTATAATTTCTGTAGTGGGTAAACCCCACTGTGGAGATTATAGGGCTTTTTGAGTATCAAAAAAGTCCCATAAGACTTATAATGAAAAGCGCTTAAACAACTCATTAGAAAGTATCTTATGGAACACATCAATAATACCACATTACTCATCGGAATTAAAGACAAAAATATCATCTTAAATAAAGCCATTCAACACGATACCCATATCGAAGTCACCGCTACACTTGATTATCACCCTCCCAAATGTAAACACTGTAAAGGAAAACAAATCAAATACGACTTCCAGAAACCTTCTAAAATCCCTTTTATTGAGATTGCTGGTTTCCCTAGCCTCATTCGTTTGAAAAAGAGACGATTTCAGTGCAAGTCCTGTCGAAAAGTAACTGTTTCTGAAACATCTCTCGTTCAGAAAAATTGCCAAATTTCTGAAATAGTGAGACAGAAAATCGCTCACCTATTGCTCAACAGAGAGGCTCTTACCCATATCGCTGCTAAGCTCGCTATCTCTACCTCTACTGTCTATCGCAAGTTCAAGCAATTTCATTTCCAAGAGGAGTACACTACTTTGCCAGAAGTGCTTTCCTGGGATGAGTTCTCCTACCAGAAGGGAAAACTGGCCTTCATTGCTCAGGATTTTAACACCAAGAAAATCATTACCATCCTTGATGACAGACGTCAAACAACCATCCGAAATCATTTCTTCAAGTACTCGAAAGAAGCTAGAAAAAAAGTTAAAGTCGTCACTGTCGATATGTCAGGGAGCTATATCCCTCTCATTAAGAAATTATTTCCAAATACCAAAATTGTCCTCGATCGTTTCCACATTGTCCAGCACATCAATAGAGCTCTCAAGCAAACACGTATTGAAATCATGAAGCAATTTGACGATAAATCTCTTGAATACAGAGCTCTTAAGTACTACTGGAGACTTATTCAAAAAGATAGTCGGAAACTATCTCCTAAGGCTTTCTACTCTAGATCTTTTAGAGAGACTCTAACGCCTAGAGAATGTCTCAATAAGATGTTCAAACTGGTCCCTGAGCTTAAAGATTACTATGACCTGTACCAGTTACTCCTTTTCCACCTGCAAGAGAAGAATACTGAGCAGTTTTGGGGCTTAATTCAAGACGCTTTACCTCATCTCAATCGCACCTTTAAAACCGCTTTGAGCACATTTATTCGCTATAAAAACTACATCACTAACGCCATTGAATTGCCTTACTCTAACGCTAAACTTGAGGCCACTAACAAACTCATCAAAGACATCAAGCGCAATGCCTTTGGTTACAAGAACTTTGACAATTTCAAGAAACGTATCTTAATCGCCTTGAACATCAAAAATGAGAAGACGAAGTTCGTCTCCTCTCGCGCTTAGCTATAAGTCACCCACTACAGTTGACAAAGAACCAAAAAGACAAGGTTCGGAAACCTTGTCTTTTTTAACTATACCGGCGGCCGGGGTCGAACCGGCACGTCCGTGAGGACACTGGATTTTGAGTCCAGCGCGTCTGCCAATTCCGCCACGCCGGCATATAGCTTAACTGGGGTAGCTGGATTCGAACCAACGCATGAGGGAGTCAAAGTCCCTTGCCTTACCGCTTGGCGATACCCCAA
>NZ_AP018400.1:0-95000 GCF_003609975.1 Streptococcus ruminantium | reverse complement strand
TCCTCTTAACCTTCCAGCACCGGGCAGGCGTCACCCCCTATACATCATCTTACGATTTAGCAGAGAGCTGTGTTTTTGATAAACAGTTGCTTGGGCCTATTCACTGCGGCTGTCCATAAGACAGCACCCCTTCTCCCGAAGTTACGGGGTCATTTTGCCGAGTTCCTTAACGAGAGTTCTCTCGATCACCTGAGGCTACTCGCCTCGACTACCTGTGTCGGTTTGCGGTACGGGTAGAGTATGATACATCGCTAGAAGCTTTTCTTGGCAGTGTGACGTCACTAACTTCGCTACTAAACTTCGCTCCCCATCACAGCTCAACCTTAAAGATACAAGCATTTAACTCATACCAAGCCTCACTGCTTAGACGGGCACTTCCAATCGCCCGCTTTAGTTAGCCTACTGCGTCCCTCCATCACTTCATACTCTAGTACAGGAATATCAACCTGTTGGCCATCGGATACACCGTTCGGTCTCTCCTTAGGTCCCGACTAACCCAGGGCGGACGAGCCTTCCCCTGGAAACCTTAGTCTTACGGTGGACAGGATTCTCACCTGTCTTTCGCTACTCATACCGGCATTCTCACTTCTATACGCTCCAGCACTCCTCACGGTATGCCTTCACCGCATATAGAACGCTCTCCTACCATGACCTCAAAGGTCATCCACAGCTTCGGTAAACTATTTTAGCCCCGGTACATTTTCGGCGCAGGGTCACTCGACTAGTGAGCTATTACGCACTCTTTGAATGAATAGCTGCTTCTAAGCTAACATCCTAGTTGTCTGTGCAACCCCACATCCTTTTCCACTTAATAGTTATTTTGGGACCTTAGCTGGTGGTCTGGGCTGTTTCCCTTTCGACTACGGATCTTAGCACTCGCAGTCTGACTGCCGACCATAATTACTTGGCATTCGGAGTTTATCTGAAATCAGTAAACCGAGATGGCCCCCTCATCCAAACAGTGCTCTACCTCCAAGAATCTTTATGTCGACGCTAGCCCTAAAGCTATTTCGGAGAGAACCAGCTATCTCCAAGTTCGTTTGGAATTTCTCCGCTACCCACAAGTCATCCAAGCACTTTTCAACGTGCCCTGGTTCGGTCCTCCAGTGCGTCTTACCGCACCTTCAACCTGCTCATGGGTAGGTCACATGGTTTCGGGTCTACGTCATAATACTAATGCGCCCTTTTCAGACTCGGTTTCCCTTCGGCTCCGTCTCTTCAACTTAACCTCGCATCATAACGTAACTCGCCGGTTCATTCTACAAAAGGCACGCTCTCACCCATTAACGGGCTCGAACTTCTTGTAGGCACACGGTTTCAGGTTCTATTTCACTCCCCTTCCGGGGTACTTTTCACCTTTCCCTCACGGTACTGGTTCACTATCGGTCACTAGAGAGTATTTAGGGTTGGGAGATGGTCCTCCCGGATTCCGACGAGATTTCGCGTGTCTCGCCGTACTCAGGATACTGCTAGGTATATCATCGATTTCGACTACAGGGCTATTACCTCCTCTGGCTGACCTTCCCAAGTCATTCGTCTATCAATCATAAGTCCACATCGCAGTCCTACAACCCCAGAGAGTAAACTCTCTGGTTTGCCCTCCTGCCGGTTCGCTCGCCGCTACTAAGGCAATCGCTTTTGCTTTCTCTTCCTGCAGCTACTTAGATGTTTCAGTTCACTGCGTCTTCCCTCCTACATCCTTAACAGATGTGGATACTAGCCATCTAGCTAGTGGGTTCCCCCATTCGGATATCCATGGATCAATGCTTACTTACAGCTCCCCAAGGCATTTCGTCGTTTGTCACGTCCTTCTTCGGCTTCTAGTGCCAAGGCATCCACCGTGCGCCCTTATTAACTTAACCTTATTAACCTAGTTCTTTTAACTAGAATTCTCATTAATTCACAGCGTTTCGGTTTATTTTCTTGTTACTATTCATTTATTTCTTAAAATAAATGGAATTTGATATAGATATTCAATTTTCAATGGACAAAGATAGGATACAAAGACCATTCCCACAATGGGACATTTTTGTAGAAAAATAGGAAACTGACGAAGTGTGCCTTGCACACTAGGAAGTTTATCTCTTTTCCTAGAAAATGAGGTCGTGTTCAACTACTTGAACCTTTGTATTCTGTTTGGTAACTTTCGTTACCGATGGAGCCTAGCGGGATCGAACCGCTGACCTCCTGCGTGCAAAGCAGGCGCTCTCCCAGCTGAGCTAAGGCCCCACAGACCTCTCAAAATTGAAGAAGACTACGTACAGGATTCCGAGCAAGTGTATTCGAACTAAATTCCTAGTGAAAATGATAAATTCCCTTGAAGTCTACTGACTTCTACACGAATTTCCCATCTTCATACGGATTTCGTAACGTTCTCATTACTTGCTTATCCTTAGAAAGGAGGTGATCCAGCCGCACCTTCCGATACGGCTACCTTGTTACGACTTCACCCCAATCATCTATCCCACCTTAGGCGGCTGGCTCCTTAACGGTTACCTCACCGACTTCGGGTGTTACAAACTCTCGTGGTGTGACGGGCGGTGTGTACAAGGCCCGGGAACGTATTCACCGCGGCGTGCTGATCCGCGATTACTAGCGATTCCGACTTCATGTAGGCGAGTTGCAGCCTACAATCCGAACTGAGACTGGCTTTAAGAGATTAGCTTGCCGTCACCGACTTGCGACTCGTTGTACCAGCCATTGTAGCACGTGTGTAGCCCAGGTCATAAGGGGCATGATGATTTGACGTCATCCCCACCTTCCTCCGGTTTATTACCGGCAGTCTCGCTAGAGTGCCCAACTGAATGATGGCAACTAACAATAGGGGTTGCGCTCGTTGCGGGACTTAACCCAACATCTCACGACACGAGCTGACGACAACCATGCACCACCTGTCACCAGTGCTCCGAAGAGAAACCCTATCTCTAGGGCGGTCACTGGGATGTCAAGACCTGGTAAGGTTCTTCGCGTTGCTTCGAATTAAACCACATGCTCCACCGCTTGTGCGGGCCCCCGTCAATTCCTTTGAGTTTCAGCCTTGCGGCCGTACTCCCCAGGCGGAGTGCTTAATGCGTTAGCTGCGGCACTGAGTCCCGGAAAGGACCCAACACCTAGCACTCATCGTTTACGGCGTGGACTACCAGGGTATCTAATCCTGTTCGCTACCCACGCTTTCGAGCCTCAGCGTCAGTTACAGACCAGAGAGCCGCTTTCGCCACCGGTGTTCCTCCATATATCTACGCATTTCACCGCTACACATGGAATTCCACTCTCCCCTTCTGCACTCAAGTTCCGCAGTTTCCAAAGCGTACTATGGTTAAGCCACAGCCTTTTACTTCAGACTTACGAAACCGCCTGCGCTCGCTTTACGCCCAATAAATCCGGACAACGCTCGGGACCTACGTATTACCGCGGCTGCTGGCACGTAGTTAGCCGTCCCTTTCTGGTAAGATACCGTCACTGTGAGAACTTTCCACTCTCTCACACGTTCTTCTCTTACAACAGAGCTTTACGATCCGAAAACCTTCTTCACTCACGCGGCGTTGCTCGGTCAGGGTTCCCCCCATTGCCGAAGATTCCCTACTGCTGCCTCCCGTAGGAGTCTGGGCCGTGTCTCAGTCCCAGTGTGGCCGATCACCCTCTCAGGTCGGCTATGTATCGTTGCCTTGGTAGGCCTTTACCCCACCAACTAGCTAATACAACGCAGGTCCATCTGATAGTGAAGCAGTTGCTCCTTTTAAGCTCCAATGATGCCACTAAAGCTCTTATGCGGTATTAGCTATCGTTTCCAATAGTTATCCCCCGCTATCAGGCAGGTTACCTACGCGTTACTCACCCGTTCGCGACTCAACTTCTCAGATGTTTCCGAAGAAACGGATGAAAAGTTGCGTTCCACTTGCATGTATTAGGCACGCCGCCAGCGTTCGTCCTGAGCCAGGATCAAACTCTCATATAAAGTTTTTTTCTGGTCAGTCTTGACTGACTTATTGTTTTTGTTCATTGACGGACTTCTATCTTTAAAAGTCCACCCTGCACGTTTGGTTCGTCTTCTTCAATTTTCAAAGGTCTTATTACTTGTCCTCGCTTCTCACGAGACAACTATCTTAGTTTATCACGTCTACTTAACTTTGTCAATATCTTTTTTTACTTTTTTTTGCTTTTTTTCAATTTTGATATCTGACACTATGAATTACTCCTCGTGACAACTCATTCATTCTATCACCTTATTAAGCTCCTGTCAATACCTTACGCCTGGTTTTTTTATATTTCGTCCAGTATGCGTGTTAATCTTCTTGTTCAAGATACTCATAAAGTGAATGGAGTATGGATGCTTGAGCTGGTGAAGATTGTCCGCTAATAATTTTGCTGTATTCTTTTGCTTCTTCAGGACTTAAATTGGCGCTAAATTGACGTAGTTTTTGACGCAATTTTATAAAGCTCGAATCTGTGAGTATCTTGGAATCTGTAGCTTTTCGTGACGAGGGAAGAGCTACAATTCTTCTGCTCTTCATAATATGATAGCCTTCAATGACTTGTTTTGGGGACGTTTTTTTCATTATTCTTTGGTTCCTCCTACTAGTAGATACTATAACAGGAATAGACATACGATGAACAGGACATCTTTGTCAGTTTATTGTTTAAGCACTACACAGTCAGATCGGAATAATTGCTTATGTGACAAACTATACAAACTGCCTCAGAGACTTAGAAGAGAATAATAAGCAAGAAAAGAGAACGAATTGTCTATTTTCGTTCTCTCTAAGTGTCTATAGTTTTATAAATAATGTGACTAAGGAGTTGTATTCATCTTTTCTTTTATTTCATCAAATGAAAGAGGATGCACGTCTTCTTCAGTTTCTGAGTTTGCTGGCATTTTACCTGTCTCATAAAGTGACTTGATTTGAACACTGTCCAATGTTTCGTATTTTAAAAGAGCTTCGGCTATAAGCTTGTGAGTATCTCGATGGTCCTGGATAATCTCAGCTGCTTTATCACGTGCCTCATTGAGAAGATTGCGCACTTCATTATCCAGTTCATATGCCGTCTGGTCTGAAATGTGCTTCGGCTCTATAATTTCTGTAGTGGGTAAACCCCACTGTGGAGATTATAGGGCTTTTTGAGTATCAAAAAAGTCCCATAAGACTTATAATGAAAAGCGCTTAAACAACTCATTAGAAAGTATCTTATGGAACACATCAATAATACCACATTACTCATCGGAATTAAAGACAAAAATATCATCTTAAATAAAGCCATTCAATACGATACCCATATCGAAGTCACCGCTACACTTGATTATCACCCTCCCAAATGTAAACACTGTAAAGGAAAACAAATCAAATACGACTTCTAGAAACCTTCTAAAATCCCTTTTATTGAGATTGCTGGTTTCCCTAGCCTCATTCGTTTGAAAAAGAGACGATTTCAGTGCAAGTCCTGTCGAAAAGTAACTGTTTCTGAAACATCTCTCGTTCAGAAAAATTGCCAAATTTCTGAAATAGTGAGACAGAAAATCGCTCACCTATTGCTCAACAGAGAGGCTCTTACCCATATCGCTGCTAAGCTCGCTATCTCTACCTCTACTGTCTATCGCAAGTTCAAGCAATTTCATTTCCAAGAGGAGTACACTACTTTGCCAGAAGTGCTTTCCTGGGATGAGTTCTCCTACCAGAAGGGAAAACTGGCCTTCATTGCTCAGGATTTTAACACCAAGAAAATCATTACCATCCTTGATGACAGACGTCAAACAACCATCCGAAATCATTTCTTCAAGTACTCGAAAGAAGCTAGAAAAAAAGTTAAAGTCGTCACTGTCGATATGTCAGGGAGCTATATCCCTCTCATTAAGAAATTATTTCCAAATACCAAAATTGTCCTCGATCGTTTCCACATTGTCCAGCACATCAATAGAGCTCTCAAGCAAACACGTATTGAAATCATGAAGCAATTTGACGATAAATCTCTTGAATACAGAGCTCTTAAGTACTACTGGAGACTTATTCAAAAAGATAGTCGGAAACTATCTCCTAAGGCTTTCTACTCTAGATCTTTTAGAGAGACTCTAACGCCTAGAGAATGTCTCAATAAGATGTTCAAACTGGTCCCTGAGCTTAAAGATTACTATGACCTGTACCAGTTACTCCTTTTCCACCTGCAAGAGAAGAATACTGAGCAGTTTTGGGGCTTAATTCAAGACGCTTTACCTCATCTCAATCGCACCTTTAAAACCGCTTTGAGCACATTTATTCGCTATAAAAACTACATCACTAACGCCATTGAATTGCCTTACTCTAACGCTAAACTTGAGGCCACTAACAAACTCATCAAAGACATCAAGCGCAATGCCTTTGGTTACAAGAACTTTGACAATTTCAAGAAACGTATCTTAATCGCCTTGAACATCAAAAATGAGAAGACGAAGTTCGTCTCCTCTCGCGCTTAGCTATAAGTCACTCACTACAGTTGACAATGAGCCAGAAAAGAGCAAAAACGCCTGCTTACGAAATCATTCCGCTACTCAGAGTAATTTCGTAAACAAGCGTCCAACCAATATGATGAGTGTTACCGCTGAGACAAGCTCAGCGGTAGACCAGAGCTAGACTAAGAATTCCTCACAAATTCCATCATCATAACACTCAACAAAATTGATGATCTTATACAAGTTCGATAATTGCCATTGGGGCAGCATCACCACGACGTGGTTCTGTTTTGAGGATACGAGTATATCCACCATTACGTTCTGCGTAACGAGGTGCAATTTCTGAGAACAATTTTTGAAGCGCTGTAGTAGCAGTATACTTGTCAGTTGCTTCATCGTAGTTTTCAGATGCAATTTCATTACGAACAAATGCAGCAGCTTGACGACGTGCGTGTAAATCACCACGTTTACCAAGTGTGATCATTTTTTCAACTGTTTTACGGATTTCTTTAGCACGAGCTTCAGTTGTAACGATTGATTCATTGATCAATAAATCAGTTGTCAAATCGCGCAACATTGCCTTACGTTGTGAGCTAGTGCGTCCTAGTTTACGGTATGCCATGATTTCCTCCTATATTATTTATCTTTTTTCAATCCTAGACCAAGGTCAGCCAACTTAACCTTGACTTCTTCGAGACTCTTACGGCCAAGATTACGCACTTTCATCATTTCTGGCTCAGATTTTTCTGTTAAATCAAATACAGTATTGATCCCTGCACGTTTCAAACAGTTATATGAGCGCACGGAAAGGTCCAATTCCTCAATCGTACGGTCGAGCATCCGATCATCTGATGTTACTTCAGTTTCTTTCATTACTTCTGCTGATTTCGCAACATCTGTAAGGTCTGTAAATAGACCAAGGTGTTCCATCAGAATACGCGCTGAAAGACCGAGTGCATCTTCCGGTATAATGGTACCATTTGTGTTGATTTCAAGTGTTAATTTGTCAAAACCATCGTTGCTACCAACACGTGCTGGTTCAACTTGATAATTAACTTTTTTCACTGGCGTATAGATAGAATCTACAGCAAGTGTGCCCACCGGCGCATCATCCTTTTTATTTCCTTCTGCTGGTACATAACCACGACCTGAATTGACAGTCAAAGTCGCATTAAAAGTAGCTCCCTCAGAAATAGTAAAGAGGTAATGGTCGGGGTTTACAATTTCAATGTCACTATCTGTAAGAATGTCACCTGCTGTCACTTCAGCCGGACCTACTACAGCAAGTTCTATTTTCTTTTCGTCTTCGACATAAGATTTTACAGCAATGCCTTTGATGTTGAGAATAATCTGCATAACATCTTCGCGAACACCTGGAACTGTGTCGAATTCGTGGAGTACACCATCAATTTTAATTGATGTCACTGCAGCACCTGGAAGTGAAGCAAGAAGTACACGACGAAGAGAGTTACCAAGAGTTGTTCCGTAACCACGTTCTAATGGCTCGATAACAAATCTGCCGTAATCTTTATTTTCATCAATTTTTGTTATTGTTGGTTTTTCAAACTCAATCATTTCTTACTCCCTCTTAAACGAAAAGCTGTGTATGGAATGTCTGATTATACACGGCGACGTTTTGGAGGACGAGCACCATTGTGTGGTACAGGAGTCACATCACGAATTGCTGTTACTTCAAGACCAGCGGCAGCAAGAGCGCGGATAGCAGACTCACGACCTGAACCTGGGCCTTTAACGGTAACTTCAACTGTTTTAAGACCGTGTTCTTGTGCAGATTTAGCAGCTGCTTCTGAAGCCATTTGAGCTGCGAATGGTGTAGATTTACGAGAACCTTTAAAACCAAGAGCGCCAGCAGATGACCAAGCAATCGCGTTACCATGCACATCAGTAATCATAACAATAGTGTTATTAAATGTAGCGTGAATATGAGCAATACCAGATTCGATATTCTTTTTCACACGACGTTTACGTGTTGGTTTAGCCAATTTTTCTACCTCCTATATTATTTTTTCTTACCTGCGATCGCAACGGCTTTCCCTTTGCGAGTACGGGCATTGTTTTTAGTGTTTTGTCCACGGACAGGAAGTCCACGACGGTGACGGATACCACGATATGAACCGATTTCCATCAAACGCTTGATATTCAAGTTAACTTCACGACGGAGGTCACCTTCAACCTTGATAGCATCAACTTCACGACGGATAGCATCTTCTTGATCTGATGTTAAATCTTTAACACGCACATCTTCTGAAATACCTGCTGCTGCAAGAATTTTCTTAGAAGTTGCAAGACCGATGCCGTAAACATAAGTCAATGAAATAACTACGCGTTTGTCGTTTGGAATATCAACTCCAGCAATACGAGCCATGTTTTCTCCTTTCTATTTCTTAACCTTGACGTTGCTTGTGTTTAGGGTTTGCTGGGCAAATCACCATAACACGACCATTACGACGAATAACTTTACAGTATTCGCAAATTGGTTTGACCGATGGTCTTACTTTCATGTTTAATCCCTCCAAGTATTTCGACTATTTAAAGCGGTATGTGATACGTCCACGTGTCAAGTCATACGGACTAAGCTCAACAGTTACGCGGTCACCGACCAAAATACGAATGTAGTTTTTACGGATTTTACCAGAAACAGTTGCAAGGACTTGGTGTCCATTTTCCAACTCAACAGTAAACATAGCATTTGGCATTGTATCTACTACTTTGCCTTCAATTTCAATCACATCTTCTTTTGCCATGCAAAAGCAACCCCTCTCTAAATATCGATTTGATGCCCTCTGAACACAGAGGTAACAATTATAAGTCAGACTAGCCTAGTCTATCATATTTGCAGAAAAAACGCAAGCTAAATCTATTAGTTTATTACAATTTTGATAACACTTTCTCAATTGCTTGGAAAACAACCTCGATATCTTGATCCCCTTCAATATCATGGACCAAACCTTTCGCACGATAATGATCAATAATTGGCTGACCTTGTGCAATATTCACTTCTAATCGACGCTGCACAGATTCTGGTTTATCATCTTCTCGTTGATAGAAATCTTCTTCTTTGTAATCTCCAACTGGTGGATTGAATACTTTGTGGAAGGTTTCACCTGTTTCTTTGTGAATGATACGTCCACTTAATCGTTCCACCAATTTAGATGGGTCAATTGTAATATTGATAACACCTTGCAAGTCAATCCCTAGCTCAGCCAAACTTGCATCTAGCGCCTGCGCTTGATCAATAGTACGTGGGTAACCATCCAACAGGAAGCCTTTTTCTTTGATATCATCTTGAACCAAGCGTTCTTTCACAATACCATTTGTAACTTCATCTGGAACTAGATCGCCTCTGTCAATATATGACTTAGCCAGCAATCCCAGTTCAGTCTGATTAGCCATTGCTGCACGGAATATATCACCAGTCGAAATATGAGCAACATTAAATTTCTCAACAATCTTAGCTGCTTGTGTTCCTTTACCAGCACCTGGTAAACCCATAATTAAAAGATTCATGACAAACTCCTTATTTTGTTTTCACATAAATTTGCCAACAGTGACAAACTTATCTAAAAACAAAATAGAAGGTTGACTAGGTCAACCTATATTCTATTCTGTAATTTCCAGGAAACCTACATATTTTCTCTTGAGCAAGTAGCCTTCTAATTGCTTAATCCCTTCAATACTTGTTGAAATTACGATAATCAAACTTGTACCAAGAAAAGCAATGCTAGAAGAAAGTCCAAAGAGATTCTGTGCAAGAATTGGTAGCAAGGCCACAAAACTTAGGAACAGCGCTCCAACTACTGCCAATCTTGTTAAAAGTTTTGATAGGTATTGCTCAGTGCCATTACCTGGACGAACACCATGGATGTAAGCTGCGCTCTTCTGAAGACTTTCTGCCGTCTTTTCAGGATTAACCTGAACAAAGGTATAAAAGAATGTAAAGGCAACAATCAGACCTGCATAAACAATCATCCCTTTAACCGTTGAATAATCAAAATATTCCTGAATCGCCTGCAACCAGCCAACACTCTTGTTTTGACTTGCAAAGAACTGCACTGCAGAAGTTGGTACTGCTGTGATTGAACCTGCAAAAATTACTGGGATAACTCCTGCCGGATTCAATTTCAATGGCAGATATGAGCTAGAAGGTGCTCCCTGCGCTCGCTTTGTATATTGAATCGGTAATTTGTACTCTGCCTGCTGCACAAAGGTCGTGAAGTAAACAACGAAGAAGATCATTATAAGCAGAGCTGCAACAAAGAGGGCAGATTCCCCTAAGCGGCCGGATTCAATATTGACGAAACGATCAACATAAATTTCATGGAAAGTTCCTGGTAACGAAGAAATGATACCTGCAAAGATAATCATTGAGGTTCCATTACCATAGCCTTTTTCAGAAATTTGTTCCCCCAGCCAAGTCACAATAATAGAACCTGTTGTCAAAATTGATCCAATCAATAGATAGGTTTGCCAATTCAAAGGCATATTTGTCAATTTTGCACCAGATAAAGCATTGAAACCTGCTGTAATACCAATAGATTGAACAAATGCAAGCCCTAAGGAAATATAACGAGTTGCTTGATTCAATTTCCGACGACCAACTTCACCTTGCTTGCCCCACTCAACAAATTTAGGTAAAATATCCATTTGCAAAAGCTGAACAATGATGGAAGCTGTAATGTACGGGCTGACTCCCAGTGCAAAAACTGAAAAATTACGCATAGCGTTTCCTGAAACCAAGCTTAACATATTCAAGAAAGGAACGTTTGATAGAGCCTCAAGGCTCTTTGCATTTACTCCCGGTACTGTGATATGGGTCCCCACTCGGAAGACAAAAAGGATAAAGATAGTAAATAAAATTTTACTACGCACCAATTTTACTTTTAAGGCATCTTTTAAAAGTTTTAAAAACATAGGCTGTCACCTCTTAGATGACTTCTACTGAACCACCTTTGGAAGTGATTGCTTCTTGAGCTGATTTAGAAAATTTAGCAGCTTTAACTGTCAATTTCTTCGTCAATTCGCCGTTACCAAGAATTTTGATTCCTGATTTTTCAGCTTTGACAATTCCAGCTTCGATAAGCACAACTGGTGTTACTTCTGCACCATCTTCAAAAGCGTTCAATTGATCAAGATTAACGATTGCGTATTCTTTAGCGTTGATATTAGTGAAACCACGTTTTGGAAGACGGCGGAACAACGGAGTTTGTCCACCTTCAAAACCTGGTCGAACACCGCCACCGCTACGTGCCTTTTGGCCTTTTTGACCACGACCTGAAGTTTTACCGTTACCTGATGATGTACCGCGACCTACACGGTTGCGGACTTTGCGTGAACCTGTAGCAGGTTGTAATTCATGAAGTTTCATTATTATTTTCCTCTCTTTTTATATGCTAGCGCCTGTGGTGAGCAAAGAGTCTTCAACCACAAACTCGCTTCTAATGAAAATGGACTAGAAGTCGCAAAGATTTCTCCATGCGACTCAGTCTATTTGTTCTATTACTTAACTTCTTCTACAGTTACCAAGTGAGAGATTGCCTTAACCATACCAAGGATGGCTGGATTATCTTCCTTAACAACTGAGCTGTTCAATTTACCAAGTCCAAGTGCAACAACTGTTTTACGTTGCTCTGGTTTGCGACCGATTGGAGACTTAGTCAAAGTAATCTTAATTTGAGCCATGAGTATCTCCTTTCTTATGCTAAATCAGAAACTGAAATGCCACGAAGCGCAGCTACTTCTTCAGCACGTTTCAATTGCTTCAAGCCTTCAACAGTTGCACGAACAATGTTGATTGGTGTGTTTGAACCGAGCGACTTAGAAGTCACATCTGCGATACCTGCCAATTCAATTACGGCACGAGTTGCACCACCGGCAGCAACCCCAGAACCTTCAGAAGCAGGTTTCAACAATACACGAGCTCCACCAAACTCTGAACGAACTTCGTGAGGAATTGTTGTACCAACCATTGGTACTTCAATCATATTTTTCTTAGCAGCCTCAACTGCTTTACGGATAGCTTCTGGTACTTCCTGAGCTTTACCAGTACCGAAACCTACGCGACCGTTGCGATCACCAACAACCACAAGAGCTGCAAAACGAAGACGACGTCCACCTTTAACAACTTTTGTAACACGGTTGATGGCTACTACGCGCTCTTCAATTTCAACTGCGTTATCTTTGAATGCCATTTCTTAGTGTCCTCCCTATTAGAATTTCAATCCGTTTTCACGAGCTGATTCAGCCAAAGCTTTCACACGTCCGTGATAGAGATATCCACCGCGGTCAAAGACCACTTCAGAAATACCTTTAGCTACCGCGCGTTCAGCAACGAGTTTACCAACAACAACAGCTTGTTCTGTCTTAGTACCTTTTGAAACTTCTTTATCAAGAGTAGAAGCGCTTGCGAGCGTTACACCCGCTACGTCATCAATCACTTGAGCGTAGATGCCTGTATTAGAACGGAAAATGTTCAAACGTGGGCGAGCAGCAGTTCCAGAGATTTTACCGCGAACGCGACGGTGGCGTTTTTGGCGGATTTTGTTTTTATCTGGTTTTGAAATCACAATATTCACCTCTTAATGTATGATTATGTTTCTTACGAAACACTTTGAGAAATAGTTAACCAGGCGGTTAAACCACCCCAGCAAGCTATTATTTACCTGTTTTACCTTCTTTACGGCGAACAAATTCACCAACGTAACGAATACCCTTACCTTTGTATGGCTCAGGAGCGCGAAGGCTACGGATATAAGCTGCTGTTTGACCAACAACTTCTTTGTTGATACCAGACACGATGATTTGTGTTGGTGTTGGAACTTCAAATGTAATACCTTCTGGTGCAATCACTTCATCAGGATGTGATTTACCAACAGCCAATGTCAATTTGTTACCAGCCAATTGTGCACGGTAACCGACACCACGCATTTCAAGTTCTTTTTTGAAGCCTTCAGAAACACCAACAACCATGTTGTTGAGGTTAGCACGGCTAGTACCGTGAATAGTCTTCATTTCTTTTGAATCATTTGGACGGTGAAGAGTTACTTCAGTACCTTCCACACGAATTTCAATAGCGGTTGGGAATTCACGAGTCAATTCCCCTTTAGGTCCTTTTACAGTTACCACACCGTTGTTTTGAGCAATCTCAACACCGGCAGGCAATGTAATAATTTTATTACCAATACGTGACATATTTTTATTTTCTCCTGTTAGATTATCAGGCCATTCCTTAGAATGACGAGTTTTCACGGGCACTCATGATACCAAGGGCATATAAAAGCCAAAGTGAAAATAGGAAACTAGACGAAGAAGTCTAAGCTTCTAGGGTCGTTTATCTTTTTCACACCGGCTTTAGCCCGTGTTCAAATGAGTGAGTAATTTGATACTGCCCAAATCAGCTATGTTGATTAGAACACTGGGCTAAACGCCTCTTGTATCATGATTTGAGTTCGAGCTACTACCTGTGCAAAAATGATAAATCTTCCTAGAATGCGAGCATTCTTCGTCAGATTTCCTATTTTTGCTTTGGTAGCTTTACGCTCTCACATCATCAATTACCAAACGTATGCAACAACTTCACCACCAACGTTCTTTTGACGAGCTTGTTTATCTGTCAAAAGACCTTCAGAAGTTGAGATGATTGCGATACCGAGTCCATTAAGAACTTTAGGAATATCTTCACGCTTTGAATAAACACGAAGACCTGGCTTTGAAACGCGTTTCAAGTTAGTGATAACTTTTTCGCCGTTTGGTCCGTATTTCAAGAATACACGGATGATACCTTGTTTGTCATCTTCGATGAATTCAACATTTTTTACAAAACCTTCGTTTTTAAGGATTGTAGCAATGCCTTTTTTGATGTTTGATGCAGGTACTTCAAGCACTTCGTGTTTTGCTTGGTTAGCATTACGAATACGTGTCAAAAAATCTGCAATTGGGTCAGTCATAACCATTTGTTTTTTCTCCTCTTACTGGCAGTTTGCATAGCACTTACCAGTTAATGTTGCCCGAAGGGCAGGTATTTGTCCAAATCAGTCTGCAAGCCAATTTGAACTCGGACTATGGACTTTGTGAAAAAGAAACGCAGCCGTTATAACTTTAGCCAGTTTACAGATGTGGCTACCTTTAGGTGCAAATCTGCCTGGAACGCGAGCGTTCATTGTTAGATTTCCTATTTTCACTTAGTCCGTTACGCCCGTAGTATCATGTTATTTGAGCACGGACGAAAATCCTAATGAAAACACGATAGCTTCAACAACTTCTTCGTCAAAACTCCTATTTTCATACGGATTTCTTAGCATCCTTTGCATCATGAGATTTGAACTCGTGCTAAACTCTGTGTGAAAAAGATAGTCTTTCCTAGGCGCAAAACGCCTTCGTCAAGACTCCTGTTTTCACTTTGAGTTTTTTACGCACTCGCATCATATTATTTGAGTTCGAGCTACAACCTTTGCAAAAAAGATAGTTTTTTCTGGAAGTAAACTTCTTCGTCAAAACTCCTATTTTTGCCGTGGTTACTTAACGCTCTCACATCATGATATTACCAAGACGCTTTTGTTACACCTGGAATTTGTCCAAGATAAGCCAAGTCGCGGAAGCATACACGGCACAATTGGAATTTGCGGTAAACTGAATGTGGACGACCACATTTTTCACAGCGTGTGTAAGCTTGTGTAGAGAACTTAGCTGGACGTTTGTTCTTAGCGATCATTGATTTTTTAGCCATTTATTCTCTCCCTCTTATTTTGCAAACGGCATACCAAGGCCTGTAAGCAATGCACGTGATTCTTCGTCAGTGTTAGCAGTTGTAACGATAACGATATCCAAACCGCGAGTTTTATCAACATCATCAAAGTTGATTTCTGGGAAGATCAATTGCTCTTTCACACCAAGCGTGTAGTTACCACGTCCGTCGAATGACTTAGTTGGTACACCGTGGAAGTCACGGACACGTGGAAGTGAAACTGTAACTAATTTATCCAAGAACTCATACATACGCTCACCACGAAGAGTAACTTTTGCACCGATTGCAACACCCTCACGAAGACGGAAGCCGGCGATTGATTTCTTAGCTTTAGTGATAAGTGGTTTTTGTCCTGAAATCAAAGCCAATTCTTGAGCAGCTTTTTCAAGGTTCTTGGCGTTAGAAACAGCGTCACCAACACCCATGTTCAAAACAATCTTATCAACTTTTGGCACAGCCATAACTGAAGAATAGTTGAACTGTTCAGTCAAAGCAGGAACTACTTCATTAAGATATTTTTCTTTTAAACGATTTGCCATTATACTTCTCCTTTCCTTCGTGATTAGTCAAGCACTTCGCCTGACTTTTTGTTGTAGCGAACTTTTTTGCCATCTACAAATTTGTAACCAACGCGTCCCGCAACACCGTTTTTGTCAAGAACTTGAACGTTTGACACATGGATTGGCGCTTCTTTTTCAACAATAGCACCTTGAGGATTTTCGCTGTTTGGTTTTTGGTGTTTCTTGACGATATTGACACCTTCAACAACAACTTTGTTTACTTTTGGAAGTGCTGTTACGACAACTGCTTCAACGCCTTTGTCTTTACCAGCGATTACGCGAACTTTATCGCCTTTTTTTACAAACATTTGATTTCTCCTATTATTCTTACGCCCTAATGGGCACCCTGAACCTCAAAGGAGGTAACAGGGGACTTAGTTTGTCAGATTAAAGTACTTCTGGTGCCAATGAAACGATTTTCATAAAACCGCCATCACGCAATTCGCGCGCCACTGGGCCAAAGATACGAGTTCCGCGAGGGTTTTTGTCTTCACGGATGATAACTGCAGCATTCTCATCGAATTTGATATACGAACCATCAGCACGACGAGCACCTGTCTTAGTACGAACGATAACGGCTTTTACAACGTCACCTTTTTTAACCGCACCACCAGGAGTAGCTTGTTTCACTGAAGCAACGATGATGTCGCCGATATTAGCGAATTTACGTCCTGAACCACCAAGCACTTTGATTGTCAAGATTTCGCGTGCGCCACTGTTGTCAGCAACTTTCAAACGAGTTTCTGTTTGAATCATGTCAATTTTCTCCTTTCAGGTTGATTAAATGATAACTGCCTCTTCCACAACCTCTACAAGACGGAAACGTTTTGTAGCTGAAAGTGGGCGAGTTTCCATGATACGAACAATATCACCTTCTTTAGCAACATTGTTTTCATCATGAGCTTTGTACTTTTTAGAGTAGTTGATGCGTTTACCATAGACTGGGTGGTTACGTTTTGTTTCAACTACAACTGTGATGGTTTTGTCCATTTTGTCAGATACTACACGTCCAACAAGAACTTTACGATTATTGCGTTCCATTGAAATTCTCCTTTCCCAATCTATTATTTAGCTTCAGATTGCACAGTTTTGATACGTGCAATTTGTTTCTTAACTTCGTTCAAACGAGCAGTTTGCTCAAGTTGACCAGCAGCAGCTTGGAAACGAAGGTCAAAGAGTTCTTTCTTCAACTCGTTTTCGCGTTTTGCAAGTTCTTCTTGAGAAAGGCCACGAAGTTCTTTTACAAAATCTTTAATTTCTTGAAGTTTCATGTCTCCTCCTTATTCTGCTTCACGTTTTACGAATTTAACTTTAACTGGCAATTTATGACCAGCAAGGCGGAATGCTTCACGTGCGATTTCTTCAGAAACACCAGCTACTTCAAACATAACCTTACCGCGTTTAACTGGAGCCACCCAACCTTCAGGTGCACCTTTACCAGAACCCATACGTACACCGATAGCTTTAGCAGTGTATGACTTGTGTGGGAAGATTTTAATCCAAACTTTACCACCACGTTTCATATAACGAGTCATAGCGATACGGGCAGCTTCTATTTGGCGGTTTGTAATCCATGAGCTAGTGGTTGCTTGAAGACCATATTCACCGAAGTCTACTTGTTTTCCACCTTTGGCTTCACCGCGCATTTTTCCACGGAACTCACGACGGTGTTTTACACGTTTAGGTACTAACATCTGTTATTTACCTCCTTTAGTGTTTTTACGAGCCGGAAGGACTTCGCCACGGTAAATCCATACTTTAACACCAAGTTTACCATAAGTTGTCAAAGCTTCTTCCCAAGCATAGTCGATATCCGCACGAAGTGTGTGAAGAGGAACTGTTCCTTCTGAGTAGCCTTCTGCACGAGCAATATCAGCACCGTTCAAACGTCCAGAAACTTGCGTTTTGATACCCTTGGCACCAGCACGCATCGTACGTTGGATAGCTTGTTTTTGAGCACGACGGAACGCCACACGTTGCTCCAATTGACGAGCGATTGACTCACCGACAAGGTGTGCATCCAAGTCAGGTTGTTTGATTTCAATGATATTGATATGCACTTGCTTACCAGTTAATTTGTTCAATTGAGCACGGAGTGCATCAACGTTGCTACCAGCCTTACCGATAACCATACCTGGCTTAGCAGTGTGGATAGAAACGATAACCTTATTTACAGCACGTTCGATTTCGATTGTTGATGTTGATGCATCAGCCAATTCTTTTTTGATAAAGTTGCGGATTGCAAGATCTTCATGAAGGTAATCCGCGTATTCTTTTTCAGCATACCATTTAGCATCCCAATCACGGATGATGCCAACACGCATACCAATTGGATGTACTTTTTGACCCACGTTTTTACCTCCTTATTTCTCTGCCACAACTACAGTAATGTGAGCTGTGCGTTTGTTGATTGGTGAAGCTGAGCCTTTCGCACGTGGACGGAAACGTTTAAGAGTTGGTCCTTCGTTTGCGAATGCTTCGCTTACTACTAAGTTTGCTTTTTCCAAACCAAAGTTGTTTTCAGCGTTGGCAATCGCTGAGTTCAAAACTCCTTCGATGATGCCTGCAGCTTTGTTTGGTGTGAATTTCAAGATTGCAATTGCGTCTGCTACACTTTTGCCACGGATATTATCCAAGACAAGACGTGATTTACGAGGTGAAACACGTACTGTGCGAGCAGTTGCTTTAGCTGAAGTAATTTCTGCCATTGTGTTTTCCTCCTAAATTATTTACGACGAGTTTTCTTGTCGTCAGCAGCATGACCTTTATAAGTACGAGTTGGCGCAAATTCACCAAGCTTGTGACCTACCATGTCTTCTTGAATATATACAGGCACGTGTTTACGACCATCATAAACCGCAATTGTATAGCCAATGAAACTTGGGAAAATCGTTGAACGACGTGACCAAGTTTTAATTACTTTTTTCTTTTCGTCATTTGCTTGAGCTTCAACTTTTTTCATCAAATGCTCATCGACGAAAGGTCCCTTTTTAAGACTACGTCCCATTTTAATGTGTTCTCCTTTAAAATATGTACCACAGCGGCTTGCCCGCAATGCGGGCTACCGAGTTGGCGGAATTCAGCTAGTAACCTAAGCTTATTTTTGGTTACGACGACGAACGATAAGTTTGTCTGATTTAGCTTTCTTGTTACGAGTTTTCAAACCAAGAGCTGGTTTACCCCATGGTGTAGATGGTGCTTTACGACCAACCGGTGCTTTACCTTCACCACCACCGTGTGGGTGATCGTTCGGGTTCATTACAGAACCACGAACTGTTGGACGAATACCTTTCCAACGGCTGCGGCCGGCTTTACCAAGATTAACAAGACCATGTTGTTCATTACCTACAGTACCAACAGTAGCACGGCAAGTACCAAGGATCATACGAACCTCACCTGATTGAAGGCGAACAAGAACGTATTTCCCTTCTTGGCCAAGAACCTGTGCAGATGCACCAGCAGCACGTACCAACTCACCACCGCGACCTGGTTTCAACTCAATGTTGTGAATAACCGTACCGACAGGGATGTTTGCTAACGGAAGTGCGTTACCAACCTTAATGTCTGCTTCTGGACCTGAAACGATACGTTGACCAACTTCAAGACCTTTAGGAGCGATGATATAAGCTTTGACACCATCCGTGTAGTGTACAAGAGCGATGTTTGCTGAACGGTTTGGATCGTATTCGATCGTTTTAACAACCGCTTCAACACCATCTTTATTACGCTTGAAGTCCACTAAACGATAGAAACGTTTGTGACCGCCACCTTGGTGACGAACAGTGATGCGACCATTGTTGTTACGACCAGCTTTGTTTTTCAAGGCAACAAGCAATGATTTTTCTGGAGTGCTTGTTGTGATTTCAGCAAAGTCCAAAGAAGTCATGTTACGACGGCCATTTGTCGTTGGTTTATAAACTTTAATACCCACGTTAATTCCTCCTTTGATTATTCAGCGTCAGCTGTAGCGAACAATTCGATCGCTTTTGAATCAGCAGTCAATGTGATGATTGCTTTTTTCACTTTATTTGTGCGACCAACATAGCGACCTACGCGCTTTGTTTTAGGTTTCACGTTGATTGTGTTAACATTTGCAACTTTAACACCTTCAAACGCTGCTTCAACAGCTTGTTTGATCAAGAGTTTGTGTGCACGAGTGTCAACTTCAAATACATACTTGCCTGCTTCGAGTTGGCCCATTGAGCTTTCTGTGATGACAGGTTTTTTGATAACATCATACAAATTCATTATGCAAGAACCTCCTCAATTTTAGAGATAGCTGCTTGAGTTACAAGAAGTTTGTCTGCATTTGCAATGTCAAGGACACTTGCAGTTGTTGCAGTAGCAACTTTCACATTTGGAAGGTTGCGAGCTGAAAGAGCTGCGAATTCGTTTCCTTCTTCAAGAATAACAAGGACTTTAGAATCAATGCTCAATGCTGCAAGTACTTTTGCAAATTCAGCAGTTTTTGGAGCTGTGAATTCAAGCGAGTTAACAGCTACAAATTTGTTTTCAGCAACTTTTTCTGAGTAGACAGATTTGAGTGCCAAGCGACGAACTTTTTGTGGAAGTTTGTACGCATATGAACGTGGAGTTGGTCCAAAGACTACACCACCACCACGCCATTGTGGTGAACGGATAGAACCTTGACGAGCGCGCCCAGTTCCTTTTTGACGCCATGGTTTGCGTCCGCCACCTGAAACTGCTGAGCGGTTTTTAACTGCGTGAGTACCTTGACGAAGGCTAGCACGTTGGCTGATGATGACATCAAAGACAACTGCTTGGTTTGGCTCAATACCAAAGACTGAATCATTAAGAACTACTTCACCAGCTTGTTTACCAGTTTGGTCAAATAATGTTACGTTTGCCATTTCGACTGATTTCCCCTTTCCTTATTATTTACCAGCTTTAACTGCTGATTTGATAGTGATAAGAGATTTCTTAGCACCTGGTACATTACCTTTGATAAGGATAACGTTCTTTTCTGGAACAACTTGTACAATTTCAAGGTTTTGAATTGTTACACGGTTGCCACCCATGCGACCTGCAAGGTTTTTACCCTTAAATACACGGTTAGGTGCAACAGGACCCATAGAACCTGGACGACGGTGGTAACGAGAACCGTGAGCCATAGGGCCACGTGATTGTCCATGGCGTTTGATAACACCTTGGAAACCTTTACCTTTAGATGTACCAGTTACATCCACAACATCTCCAGCCGCAAATTGTTCAACTGTTAGTTCCGCACCAACTTCCAAGCCTTCAATGTTTTTAAATTCACGAATGAAGCGCTTAGGAGCTGTGTTAGCTTTAGCTACATGGCCTTTGGCAGGTTTGTTGCTCAAAACTTCGCGTTTGTCATCAAAACCAACTTGAACCGCAGCATAGCCATCAGTCTCAACAGTTTTCACTTGAAGAACAACGTTTGGAGTTGCTTCGATGACAGTAACAGGGATAAATTCACCAGATTCAGTGAAGATTTGAGTCATTCCCACTTTTTTCCCTAAGATTCCTTTTGTCATGAGAAAATTATTCCTTTTCTTATTTTATATTTAAAAAGTTTTTAACGAGCGTTTTTTATGCTCAAAATCAAGATACAAAGAGCATCAAACTCAGGGCGAAAATAGAAAACTTGACAGAGAAACTTTCGTCTCATTGAAAAGTTTATACTTACAAGGAATCCACAACCGTGATCACCAAGATTGAAACGATTACGTATCCCTCTTTCACACAGAGTCTAGCTCGTGTTCAAGTCCATTTGAACACTTGCTTTCGCCGTATGGCTTCTTACAATTTAATCTCGACGTTTACACCACTTGGAAGATCCAATTTCATCAAAGCATCAACTGTTTTTTGAGTTGGGTTAATGATATCGATCAAGCGCTTGTGTGTACGCATTTCGAACTGCTCACGAGAATCTTTGTACTTGTGAGTCGCACGAATGATTGTGTAGAGGCTGCGTTCTGTTGGAAGCGGAACCGGACCTGCTACCTGAGCACCTGTGCGAGTTGCAGTCTCAACGATTTTTGCAGCAGCTGTATCAAGTGTACGATGTTCGTACGCCTTCAAGCGGATGCGGATTTTTTTGTTTGCCATCTTTTTCTCCTTTTCGTCTATTTAAAATAATAGGCTAGCTCCACAAGAAAACCAACACGAGTTGCGTGGCAATGCAACCGAGCGTGTCGCAACCTCTTGCATCAAAGCTACAACCGTAATTTTTACGGCACCAGAATAGTTTATCAGATTTTCCTTGACAATGCAAGGAATTATACCCAATTTTTTAAAAAAATCCCGAAGCTATAGCTTTGGGACACTGTAATCATCTTTGCTTATCTTTCAAAATAAATGAAGGAACTCGATCTGCTGCCGCAACATTGAAAAATGATGAAATTAGAAAAACACTTCCTCGGTGCATTTTCCAATCACTAAGAAGCTTTGAGCATGCCTCACCTGACAAAATCAATCCACCAGATGATTAAAAAGCAATACTTAAAATAAGGAAGTATTAGATTATTAGCTACAGCTTTTGAAACGAACTGCGTATACTCTATTTACAACTCCTAACTATTTACTCCTGAACAGTTGAAAATTAGGAAGCTATAAAAGCCTTAGCAACTGTACTTGTTTCACTAGCGAAAATCTTTCAAGTATTCCTGCAGGTCACGAATCATTTTGCGACGACCATTGAAACATTGACCACTCATGAGTTTTTCATAATTTTCTTGCTGGCTCGGTGAAAGATTTTTCCGGTACTCTCTCAAAGCAGCTCGCAGCATCAATAACTCATCATTGATTAGACCAGGTGATTGAATCATGTGTGAGAGACCATGAATTTCTTCGTGCGCCATTCGATCAAATTTTCGCTTCTGACTTTCTTGTTTGCGAATCACATCTTTGATATGGTTTCTAAATTTCACCTTGAAATAACAGTATAATCTATCAGACTCCTCCAAGAGATTTGGTTGTGCATCCAATAATTCAAACAAGACCATCATCCCTTCTTGCTCCCAGTCTCCCTTTTCCCATAGTTTAACATAAAAATCTTTACGGGCCTTGTGGACGATCCCTTTCACTTTTGAATAAACCTTTTCAAATTCCATGACCTGATCTCCTTTAATTGATGGTCTTAGTTTATCGAAAAGGGAATTGATTCAACAGGACATTTTTGTCCACTTATTTCTATTGGAGATCATTATATACTTTCTATCGTTAGTGTTGGCCATTTATCCGACCAATTTTTCTTAGTTATTCTTGCTCGGTAGAGAAGCATACGTTCAGGATCAATCTTAAAATGCGGTGTTGGTCTGACTAGATAATTATACATATCCTCCACTCCAAAAGGGGAATAAACTTCTAGTTGTCCATCTTCTACCAGGCGGAGGCCTATTGCCGTGCATCTTTCTGGAAATTTTTCTATCGCATCCTTACTAGATTTGTAAGGGGGAGTATTTGGACTGTGAATATGCATATAGACTTGATTTTTCACTTCCCATCTATACTCAGGATAGTTTTTACGCAAATGAGATTCCAATACCAACGTTTCTTCATAAGATATTTGTTCATCAAAAAACACGACATCCACATCCGTATCTCGATCAAAGCTGTATTGATTCCAAACGAAATTACGAATAGTCCCAGCACAGAGCCAGCAATCTGCCAGATTAAGCTCAGCAATAATCTCCAATATAGCCAATATATCCGGAGCTGCTTGCAGACTTTTTTTGAATTCTTCAATCATCCATCTTCTCCAAAGCATGAGAAATGTCACCTTTTATATTTTTCTATCTTTTATTAGTGAGTGCACAAAAGACTTCCCAATCGTTTCAACTTTAAGCTTCCAAACACAGTCCATCCGAACTTTAACTCGCTGACCTATTTTTGTGATTATAACAAAAAGGTCCTCTGGACCCTTACTCGCCTGCTAATTTTCAAGCTCATGATAAAAAGGTCCTCTGGACACTTGCTCGCTTGCTAATTTTCAAGCTCATGATAAAAAGGTCCTCTGGACCCTTACTCGCCTGCTAATTTTCAAGCTCATGATAAAAAGGTCCTCTGGACCCTTACTCGCTTGCTAATTTTCAAGCTCATGATAAAAAGGTCCACTGGACCTTTTTATTCCTCCATAAAGCTGTTGAAAACTTCTTCAATCATATCCCATTCTGCTGTCGCATCTTCTGGAATTGGTTGTAAGTCGCCTTCTGTACCATTCTCATTTTCAATATATGAGTAAGCTTGAATTTCAACTTCACCGTTCTCGTCTTCTTCTGCGCTCGCAGGAATCAAGAGAACATAGTTCTTGCCAAATTCCTCTTGACCGTCAATTGTCAATAAGATTTCAAAAAGTGTTTCATTACCTTGGTCATCCACCAAAGTAATCAATTCACGTTCGTCGTGTTCGTGGTCATGATGATGTGCCATTAGAGTCTCCTTTAAAATATTCTATCTAAGTAATTCTGTAAAATCAGCTGAGCAGCCAACTTATCAATAACTTTTTTACGCTTGCTTCGACTGACATCCGCCCGCTCAATCAACATCCGCTCTGCTGCGACAGTTGTTAGCCGCTCATCTTGATACTCAACGGGGAGTTTGTAGCGTTCCACTAGCAGATCACCATAGGCTCTACTCGCTTCTACGCGCGGACCGCTAGTATTGTTCATATTTTTAGGCAGACCGACAACAAACTTCTCAACCTTGTATTGACTGACCAATTCTGTTAAGCGTTCCAGCCCAAACTCACCCTTCTTCTCGTCAATCGGAATAATCTCCAAACCTTGGGCTGTAAAACCAAGTGGATCTGAAATGGCCACGCCAACTGTCTTTGAACCGACATCTAATCCCATTATCCTCATTAGAGATCAATCCCATTTCCTTTCAAGTAGTAACACACCAATTCTTCGATGATCTCATCACGTTCATGCTTACGAATCTGATTACGGGCATCATTATATCGAGGAATATAGGCAGGATCCCCACTTAACACATAGCCAATAATCTGATTAATCGGATTGTAGCCCTTTTCTTCCAATGAACGATAAACACTAGTTAATGTTTTACTAATCTCTTGCTTATCGGTGTCATCTAGGCGAAAACGAACAGTTTCTTCAGTAAACCCCATACTCACACCTTCTTTCCCTATTTTTATCATTATATCACAAATTTGAATTATTCTCAAAGAAAGCGCAAAAAGAACCCTCAAACAGAGTTCTTTCCATACAATCTTATAAAGCTGCTCTCATGCGGGCCTGAGCATTTTCAACATTACGCACTGCCCGAGGCAAAAATGCGCGAATATCGTCCTCTTTATATCCTACTTGAAGACGCTTTTCATCGATCAAAATTGGACTCTTTAAAATACGCGGATTAGAAGTAATCAAGTCAATAACTTCGTTTACACTCAACTCTTCAATGTCAAAATTCAAACTCTTGGCATAACGGTTCTTTGACGACACGATACTTGCAATACCATTCTCAGTTTTTGTCAAAATATTCAAGATTTCTTCCTTGGTGATAGCCTCTTTTGCAAGATTATGCTCGTTATAGGATAGCTGGTGAGCATTTAACCAGTTTTTCGCTTTCTTACAAGAAGTACAACTAGATACCGTATAAATTTTAATCATGTAGTCACCCCTTTGCTACATCTTATTAAGCAGATTATAAACCATTATACCATAGAATCCCTCAGTCTGTAGACCTATTTTTCAAAAAAACTTTAAATTTTTTGGGAAAAATTCGGTTTTTATGATTTTTTATGTTTAAGTTCCGTAAAAATAAAATCTAGTCTAGCTCAAGAAAGCTGGAAAATAATCGTTCAAGAAAGAAAATCGAACAAACACAATACGTATCAATCTGATAGAATGTTACCGAGACCTCATGGAAAAATTTTTGATATTCATTCTCCTACAAATTCGGGGAAGCTCTCTATAATTTACCTCTATCAAAAATTCGTACTTGTCTTGTATCTATTTTATGCTTCCGATAGTTTCATAGTCTTTTGTTTTATCCAAATGATAACTTTTCTAGAAAGTATAAAAAGACAAACACCTAAAATATGTTTGTCTGTATTCAATCATGATGTGAACACCATTCGTAAAATGTAACCTACAGGTTTAAAAACTCACTGCAGATTCTTACTTATCAAGAAAAGGATCATTCTTCTAATTCAATGCCACCATCTAGATCCAGAATAACATCTTGTCCTTCAAAAGTAGGATCTTCGATTACCTCAGTTGAACCTGATTCTTCCTCGATTAACCCATAGTGAATACGGATTTTACGGTCAATTTCTTCGAAAATAGTCGGATGATCTGCAAGGAATTTCTTAGCATTCTCCGAACCTTGGCCAATTTTTTCTCCATTATAAGAATACCAAGCACCTGCTTTTTGAATGATACCAAGATTGCTACCAATCTCAATCAACTCACCGGTTTGTGAAATTCCCTGACCGTACATGATTTCCACAATAGCCTCTTTAAACGGTGGAGCCACCTTGTTTTTCACAATTTTCACCTTGGTTTCCTTACCGACATTTTGATCTTTCTGATCGCCAGTTCCCTTAATTTGAGTATTTCCTCGAACATCCATACGAACTGAAGCGTAAAATTTCAAAGCACGTCCACCTGGTGTGGTTTCAGGATTACCAAACATGACTCCCACTTTTTCGCGCAATTGGTTGATAAAAATGGCAATGGTTTTGGTTTTATTGATAGAAGCTGATAGCTTACGCATTGCCTGACTCATCATACGCGCCTGTAACCCGACATGGCTATCACCAATATCCCCATCAATTTCTGCACGTGGTACAAGAGCAGCAACAGAGTCAACAACAACCAAGTCAACTGCTCCTGAATCAATCAATTTTCCTGCAATTTCAAGACCTTGCTCACCTGAATCTGGCTGTGACAAGAGCAACTCATCAATATTGACCCCAAGAGCTGCTGCATAGGCAGGATCCAAAGCATGCTCAGCATCAATAAAGGCTGCAATTCCTCCTTCTTTTTGAGCTTGGGCTACAGCATGAAGGGCAACCGTTGTTTTACCGGAACTTTCTGGTCCGTAAATCTCAATGATACGACCTTTAGGATAGCCACCCGCACCAAGAGCGATGTCAATAGACAAGCTTCCAGAACTCATTACCTGAACCTTCTGCTCCGCACGCTCACCCAAGCGCATGACAGCGCCCTTACCAAAATCTTTTTCAATTGATTTTAAGGCATCATCCAATGCTTTTTTACGCTCATCACCAAATTTCTTTGTAATATCTTCTAATTTTTTTCCTGGTTTCTTAGCCAATGCTTTTCTCCTCTTTTCTTACTTAAATCATTATAGCAAAACTCTGTTATTTCACAAAGTATTTCGTACAAAATCTAGAGCTTGTAAACAAGCTAGTTGACGGATATGTTGCCATGAATAACCTCCCAAATCTAGCTCCTTTTGAATAACTCCAGAAGGACTTGATAAGGCCAGTGAGATCTTGGCAAGAACGTTGTCTACCGTTGAGGACGGCTTGATAAAAACCGACATAGCTAAACCTAAATCGGCTTGTAGATCGTCACGAATACCGCTTGCTTGAACAGACAAATTGCCCGAATCAGCTCCTTTCTGACCAACAACACTACCTCCGATAAAATAAGGCTGTTCGGCCAGCGCCAAACTCAATTCTGCTTGTAAGAGCCCACCCGTCCCCTGTTCCCATACAGCCAGAGTTTGCTCTTTCCCCGCCAAGCTGGTCGCCACCAATTTCACCAGACTATTTTCTTCACCATAGGCATAGAAATACTCTGCTAGTTTATCACGTTGCAAAATTTGTGTTTCTAAACGATCCAATACTTGATCTGCTTCTTCTTGGCAAGTAGCTTTGGTAGACAGGCGCAAGGTGACTTCACCGACTTTAGCATAAGGTGCTAAAGTTGGATTAGTCTGATTATCAATCAAATCTGCTAAAATCGTCACCAGCTGACTTTCTCCAATACCAAAAAATCTCAGAACCCGTGAGTAAAGTTGGCTATGAGAATTGCCTAGCATCGGCAATAGACTGGTAGTAAACATAGCTTTCAGCTCACTCGGAGGGCCTGGAAGTACAACATAGGTTATTCCTTCTTGCTCAATCAATCCCCCAACGGCTAAACCAGCAGGATTTTGCAAGGGGGTACTTCCTGCTACAATCTGTGCCTGACGTTCATTGTTAGGTGTGCGAATACGACCTGGACGACTAGCAAAAAAACGGTCTAATTTAAGCTTGGCCTGCTCATCCAAAACTAATTCTTTCCCTAAAAATCGAGCTAATGTTTGTTTGGTTAAATCATCTTCCGTAGGGCCAAGACCTCCACATAGAATGACCAAATCACTGCGTCTACTGGCTATATCCAGCACCTGTAAAAGTCTACCTTGGTTGTCTCCAACACTTGTGTGGAAGTAGACATCAATTCCCAGCTCTGCACATTTTTCGGATAGAAACTGAGTATTCGTATTAACAATCTGCCCTGTTAAAATCTCCGTTCCAACAGCGATTAGTTCTGCTTTCATATTCCTCCTTCTAGAAATTGCATTACCTGCTCATCTATATAATTCGTCATCCATCTGATTATTTTGAAAAATCACACGTTTTTTCATGTTCATTTAGCAATCCCGCTGCTTGTAAGTAGGAATAGACACAAACAGGACCGACGAACTTGAACCCTCTCTTCCTCAAATCCTTAGATAGACGGTCGGATAAGTCACTCTTGGTTGGCAAATCATAAAAGGACTTAACAGGATTGTCTAGCGGTGTAAACTCAACCCATGACCAGAGGTAATGGTCAAATGTACCAAATTCCTCCTGCACCTTCAAAAAAGCTTGTGCATTAGCACGAGTGGCGTAGAGTTTTGCTTTATTACGAATAATAGCTGGATTATCCAAAAGGCTATCCAACTCCATATCTGTCATTTTAGCAACCTTCTGAATATCAAAATCGAAAAAGGCAGATCGGAAGGCCTGACGTTTGTTAAGAACAATCTCCCAAGATAGTCCAGCTTGGTAGGACTCCAAACAAAGCAACTCAAACAGCGCCTGTTCATCGTGAAGAGGTCTACCCCACTCTTCGTCATGATAGGCAATATAAAGTGGGTTATTTACATTTACCCAAGAACATCTTGGCATGAAAATACCTCCGTCCGATATTTAAAATAGGTCCATTTGACCATTCTTGTTATTTCATCAGCATCTTCAAGGCTGATTTAATGTAATTTTCAGCAGTGTCAGATGTCCCTTCAAAGAACTTCTTAATCTTCTTGAGTTCGGTTGGACGATAACCGAGGGCCTCCATGGCTTCCATAGCTTCTTCAAGAGCAATATTTTCATTCACAGCTACTGTCGGCTGAGCAGGTCTCATCTCTTCGCTCATAACAAACTTGCCTTCCAAGTCTAAAATCATCTGCTGAGCTGTTTTTTTACCAATCTTTGGAAACTTAGTTAGATAAGTAATATTTTTTTGCTCAATAGCACGAACCAACCCATCATTATCATCGACAGCAATAATAGCCAAGGCAGTAGTTGGACCGATGCCAGAAACAGAAATCAAACTGAGAAAAACTGATTTTTCCATCTCTGTCGCAAACCCATACAACAGATGGGCATCCTCACGAATAACTTGATGAGTATAGACGGTAACCGGTTGCTGAACTTGACCAGAATAAGCATAAGGATTTGCCACCTGTAAGATGTAACCAATGCCATTTACTTCTACCACAACATATTTTGCGGTAATTTTTGTTAAAATTCCTTTGATATAGTCGTACATATATTCCTCTTACTGATGTGTCAACATGTTAATATTTGCCTAATTCTCTCAGGCTGGTATGGTTTTCTTGAATCCTGCGAAACATTTTTTCCATGTCTGATGTGCTAAAGTGCACCAAGACAGGTCGTCCATGCGGACAATTATAGGGGTTCTGACAATGGGATAACTGTCGTAACAAATCTCGTGCAGAATAATCATCCAGAGCGTGATTGGCTTTGATAGATCGCTTGCAGGACATCATAATCGCCAACTCTGCCCGATACTGCTTAATGGACACTTGATCTGTTAAAAGTAGCATGTCGCATATTTCATAAATCCCTGACTCAATCTCCTCTTCCTTCATCCAGATAGGATGTTCTCTCAAGATAAACTGATTGGAACCATATTCTTCCAGATGAATCCCTACTTGATGGAGGGCATCCATTTTGTGAGTAAGGGTGAGAGCATCATTTTGCGGAAATTCAAAAATATAGGGTACTAGTAATTGCTGAGCTGAACTGTCAACCTGACCGATTGTTTCACGATAATACTCGTATTTAACTCGCTCTTGAGCAGCATGTTGGTCAATGATATACAATCCTGTCTTGCCTTGAGCAAACAAATAAGTCCCGTGCATTTGCCCAAAATATTCTAATTCTGGAAAAGTTGATGCCTCTTCCTGGTCAAGTTTATTTGCCAACTTAGACAGTTCTTTAATCGTTAAACTTGGATGGTCTTGGTCTTCAAAATCAGGAGATCGGCGTTCTGCAAATTGAACAGACCTCACTTTCTCTTCAAGCTGCAACTCTAGTTTTGTGCAGTCGTCCTCTTCCAAGGGCTTGATGTCCTCTGATACCACTTCTGGTCTGAGGAAAAAATCTTGCTTGACCGTATCATAGTAGATTTTAGGTTCCTTGAGAGGCAATGTTTCCTGCTCTACTCTTATTTTCGTCCGCGTACTAGATTGAGCCAGATTTTCAAGAGCATCTGGTATCAAATCTTGCTCCTTGAGTGCGCCACCAATAGCCTCTCGAATGAGTGTCATCAATTCCTTTTCTTTAGAAATGCGAACTTCTTGCTTGGTTGGATGCACATTGACATCCGCCAGATAAGGATCAATCTCAATGGAAATGACAGCCAACGGAAAGCGTCCTACCATCAATTTGCTACCATATCCATCTAAAATAGCTCGATTGAGCAGGAAATTTTTTATATATCGACCATTGATGAAGATGGAAATGTAGTTACGATTGGCTCTGGTTAATTCTGGTAGAGAAACATAACCAGATACCCGAAAATCCAAGTCCTCTGCTTCAATCTCAACCATTTTTTTAGCCGAAGCAATGCCATAAATTCCTGAAATAGCTTGGCGCAATTTGCCTGTTCCGGCAGTCTGAATCAAGTCTCGTCCCTCATTCTTCAAGGTAAAGGCTATTTCTGGATGAGCTAGGCTCAATCTATTGACAACATCTACAATGTGCGATAATTCGGCCTGCTGGCTACGCATATACTTGAGTCGAGCGGGGGTATTATAAAATAGATCCGCTACAGTAACCTGCGTACCAACAGGGCGACTGATCGGTTCTTCTTTCTCAATAATTCCCCCTTTTGCTTCTAAATGTATACCATGGGAGCAATCAACCGTAGCTGTCTCAATCGTCATATAGCTGACAGAAGCGATAGAAGGAAGGGCTTCCCCTCGAAAACCCAGTGTCCGAATACGGAAGAGATCTGATTGACTCTTAATCTTGCTGGTAGCGTGACGACGAAGAGCTAGAGCCACCTCATCTGGTGCAATCCCTTCACCATTGTCCGTAATTTGGATAGTCTTGAGACCAGCTTCTTGGATGCAAACTTCAATTTGGCTAGCACTAGCATCAATGGCATTTTCAACCAACTCCTTGACCACACTGGCTGGACGTTCAATGACCTCTCCTGCAGCAATCTGGTTGGCTAGTATTTCTGGTAATTCAATGATATGTGACATAATTTTTTCCTTACTATGTTTTTAAAAATATCAATATTATAGTATTAGTTTTCACAGAGTACTTATCCTATCATTATACCACATATCAGGTTTATCTCCTTTTTACAAACGGGTACAAAAAATGACTGCCGAAGCAATCATTTATTCTTTTGATACACAATAAAGTAATCCGTTGTCCGAACAGGTTCATACTGTGATTTTAGACTCATCTGTACTTCATCTAAGATTGGAATGTTTTTATTAACAACTACAAACTTTGCCTCGTTCTTATTGAAATCGTAAATCAAACTACTCTTATTCTCATCAGTATTTAAGTAAGGAACGGCTGTAATAATTGTAGCAGATGACAGGCGTCTGCTGGATAGGTAGATGCTAGCACTCGTATCCCAAGCATAAATCCTATCTGCTTCCTTGGTTTGCTCACCGATATAGCTAGCAACCCTCTCACGATCTGCTGACACATCACCCTGCAATAAATAAGCATGAGCTGGTTGAGCAAAAATTCCTAAACAAATGAAGGCAGGTAAGAAGAATTGTTGACGCAAGTAACTACGCTCTTGTTCAAATCTATTTTGAAGGTGGATAACAGTCATAATGAAACCATATGGCAGTAAGATCACTAACTGACTCCATTGAAAATTGACATTTCCAACAATAAATATCAACTGGGTGAAGAAAGTCAAAAGAGTAAGAATTTTGATATAACCATGCACCTCCTTCTTAAGAGAAAGAAAAGTTTGGATCAATCCTTTGAAAAATCCAGATAGCAGCAGAAAACCTAGTACAATCGCCAAAGCCCAATATAAATTGGCATGTTGGAAATCTAAACGTAAATTGTATAAGAATGTTTGCCGAATAGCTGATCCTAAGATTTGTGCTTCAAAGGCATAATACCCCACTACATACAAGATTAGAAGAAAGCCAAAAATAGTTGCCAATATCTGGTAGAATCCACGAGCGACTTGTCTGTGTTTGGCGTTGAAGACAAATAACACCAAGCCAGCGACCAGCCATAATATCAGGCTCTTGGGATAGATAAGAAAAACCAGAGCCGCATCAATTCCGTAGAGAATAAAAGCTTCATCTCGGACTGCGTGTTCAAAATAACGCACCAAAAACCAAATACTGGTAAAAATGAAGGGGAGAGCAAACATTTCTGCATACAATCCACCAAAGCCAAGAGCCATAATAAAAATGTAAAACCAATGACTGAAATTAGTAGCAAGGTATTCTGACTGACTAAAATAGGCAACAATCTTATAAAAATAAATTCCTGCTATCAGCAACGCAAAAAACTGGAAAATTCCAAAAACAAAGACCCCTCTGCCAATATGACCGAGCAGAGCTAACAAATAGTACAATACACCACTTGTCCCAAAGAAATCGCCATAAGGATTTTGACCTGCCATCATAGCCATCCCTGCATACAAATTTTGTGTTTGTAAGTTCGTCGCAAATGGAGTCAATAGTGGATTAGCAACACTACAGATACTCAATACTAAACTCCATATCGCTGCTGGCCAGATTTTAGTTTTTAACAATCCTTCTTGAAAGTCTTCATTTAACCTTGCTACTTGTTTTCGTGAAGCCTTACGACTACGACGACTTTCATGAGGAATTACATCTAATTCTGTCATTTTCTTCTCCTTGGATTCACTTCTCCTATTATATCAAAAAGCCTCCTCAATGTCATTTTCTATCAAGGCTTCTGTAAATTTTGGCGAATTGCTCCAGTTGTCGAAAAGTATGGCGCTTGGTCTTTACAAATTCCTTTAAAAAGGCTACTTTTTCTTGATCTGTCATACTTATTTATTCGCAAAAGCAAAGGATTTCTACCGTTATTTAGTTTTGTCAAATAACTGACGCACTTCTGAAATAAAGTAGAGCGATCCGGTAATAAACAAGATACCTTTCCCCTCGGACTGCCATTGTTCTACGAACGCCCGATAGTCAGCTACATAGGCTCTTCCTTGACGATCCTCCTCTGATAAGGCTCCATCATAAGCAAAATGTGTCAAAACAAGCGATGCTTTAGGCAATTTTTCCTCTAGCAATACCAACATTTCTTGAAAGTCTTTCCGACGGAGGGCTGAAAAAAGGAGTGTTACAGGCTCTTCTTGTTCCTGAATAAATTCTATCAAACGCTCGATAGCAGGAATATTGTGAGCACCATCCAGATAAATAGCTGGATTCTCAGCTACTAATTCCAAACGTCCCGCCCACATAGTTTCGGTAAGAGCTTGCTGAATCCGTTCTGATCTAACACCTTGCTCAACAATACCTTTTAAATACAAATGAAGGGTCTGAATAGCCAGAGCTGCATTCTCTTCTTGATGCCGACCTTTGAGTCCTAAAACTAAATCCGATAAGACTAAATCTGGACTATAGAAACTGCCGGATTGATAGGTAAATTCTTGCCCAAATTGATAGACAGGGGCTTGTTTTTTTCCTGCAATCTGTCGGCAAATAATTGTAGCTTCTGGGGACAATGGACCTAAAATGACCGGCACTGCTTCCTTGATAATTCCAGCTTTCTGCTCTGCGATTTCCCTTACAGTTGACCCTAATAAATCTTGGTGATCCATACCAATAGAGGTGATGACGCTGATAGCTGGTGAGACAACATTTGTTGCATCCAAGAGACCACCGATACCGACTTCTATCAAAGCCACATCTGGTTGTTGCTCCCGAAAATAAAGAAACATAATGAGCAGCATCACTTCAAAATAGCGAAAGGGTTCATAGCGGTCTGCCACTTTCTGCTCCACATCATAAACTTCTTGCAGGTATCCTCGAAAATCATAATCCGAAATAGGATGACCATCAATACAGATTCGATCATGAACCGTTACCATGTGAGGGGATACAAAACTACCAACACGTAGATCATGAGCTTGAAAAAGTTGACACATGAATGCAATCGTTGAGCCCTTACCATTGGTTCCAGCTACATGGATAACTGGAACTGCAAGCTGAGGATTCCCCAATAGTTTGAGAGCGTAATCAATCTTTTCTACCTTGTAGCGAAAAACGGCACCTTGTTTTGCTTGTAACCAATTTATTAACATAGAACCTCCTCGATACTTTTTAGTATAACAAAAAAGTCAACCAAAGGCTGACTTTGCATCGCTACTATTGTTCTGTCCAGGTTCCCCAGTTTCCTCCTAAGCGACTGAAAACATTCAAAAAATTAAACATATATAATCTCCTTTATTTTTTATGAGACTATTATAAAATTTATTTTATTGATTCAACAGGACAAAAATGTCCTATTGTTGGGTATCAGTTTTCCATTCCTCATCAATTTTCTGCTTTAAAATCTCATTTTCTATTAACTGGGAAAATAATTTCGCTTCTTGATAATGCCGCTCAGCTTCTTTTCTATCTTTTGTAACAAAAAGAGCATATTTCCATTTCATCAAGCTAATAATGGGCTTTTTTTGAAAATCCTGTGTTAACTGTGTAATTTTATCCACACTATCGAATATCTTTAGAATAGGTTCATAATATTTTTTGCTACCCAATATGTTCACACAAGATAGTAATGTATCACGCAAAACGAACAGATCACCTGCACTAACTACATCAATCTGTTTATGTAACTCTTCAATGAGACCCAGAAAATGAAGAAATATCTCCGAGTTACGATCCGCAAGTCGTACGTATTCAAGATGAAGTCGAATAATTAATAAATCATTTACTTCATACTTAGGTTTACGAAACACTTGTTCAAAATAGTCTTCTAATATTTCTTTACCAAATCCCTCAACACCTGATTCCAGTGTGTCAAGACGCGATTGAAAAGCATCCATTGCTATTTGTTCTTCTTCTGGCAAGTCATCATAATACTCTTCATAAATTTCCGTGATCATTTCGTTACGTGTTTCTACCAATCCCTCATTCCCATATGTAGGCGTTCGCAGAACATCAAATTTCAATTTTGAATATCTCTCTGGTAGTTTGATGTAATCTGGCATTAGTTCATATAGACCCATCCCCAAACGATCGGCGATAAAATTTATCTTAGAAAATGTTGGTTTACAGGTACCAGCCTCAATCCGAGTTAACTGACGAACAGAGAGTTCTATTTCATCATCACAAAACTGTTCTCGTGTTATCATTGCTTGTTCTCGTAGTTGCCGTACACGCTGACCAAATTCCTTATTATCCATATCTCAGACCTCCAACAAAACATTCCTGCATATTATACACAAAATTATAACAACATTCTATACTTTATTAGATTATTCAAAAATAAGTAGATTTTAGTTGTTCTAGATATTTTCATTCTCTATTAGTTGCTTTATATCATTTAATGTAGCAATTTTACAATTGTTCTCAAAACCATCAATTTTCAGGTTAATACTGCGAATCCCCGCATTCAAGGCAGTTTGCAAATCCAGTAATCGGTCACCGATATAGTAAGTGCTTGCTGGATTTAATTGATACTTTTCGATGAGGTAAAGCAAAGCCTCTGGACTCGGTTTCCGTGCAAAACCTGAGTCACTCGTAACAATTTCTACAAAGTGGGAATCAATGCCCAAATCAGCTAAAACCTGAAAAGCATTGTTGCTCTTATGGGTATAGACAAACTGTTGAATCCCCTTCTCTGCTGCCCAAGTTAGTATTTCACGCGCACCAATCATCAAAGGAATCAAAGTACTCTTTTCCCTCAAGGAAGTTGCTCGCACACGATTAAACTCATCGCTATTCAGTCCATACTCCTTGGCATCCCGCATCAGCAAATCCTTGACGGAATACTTTAAAATATAATCTCGAATCTCCTCGCGATCAAAAGGCAGATCAAATTGTTCATAGGTTTCTTGAATACCTGCTAGAATTGCTTCATAAGAATCCAACAGGGTTCCATCTAAATCCCAAATAAATGTCAGTTTCATCTTATCTCCATAATCATAAATTGATAGACTATCCAATTCATCCGTAGCCTCATTTTCCACCAACTTAAGCAAAGACATTTTGTATACTTCAGTTAGGATAGTAGCCCTTTGCTAAAAGATTAACGATACTAGATATGTATTTCCAGTTAAAAAGGCAAAGAAACTCTGCCATCATTTTTCCATATAAGGATATCCCAAATGTTTATAAGCCTTGGCTGTAGCTACCCGACCAGTCCGTGTCCGCATGAGAAATCCCTGTTGAATCAAGTAAGGCTCGTACATATCCTCAACTGTCTCACGCTCCTCGGAGATATTGACCGACAAGGTATTGAGACCAACAGGACCTCCACCGTACATCTCAATCATGGTCCGCAGAATCTTCTGGTCCACGTAATCTAGTCCCTCCCGATCTACATCCAACATGGTTAGGGCCTTGTCTGTAATGATATCATCAATGAGACCATCACCCATTATTTGAGCAAAATCTCGCACGCGCTTGAGAAGACGGTTTGCAATTCGAGGAGTCCCTCTAGAACGCCGTGCTAACTCAATGGCGGCTTCGTGTGTGATTTCCATGTCAAAGATTGTAGCGGTTCGTTCAACAATCTCGGTCAGATCTGCCAACTCATAATATTCCATGTGTCCGGTAATCCCAAAACGAGCACGCAAAGGATTGGACAGCATACCAGCCCGTGTTGTCGCACCAATCAAGGTAAAGGGAGGAAGATCCAAATGTACCGAGCGACTGGCCTCACCAGCTCCAATCATAATGTCAATATAAAAGTCCTCCATAGCACTGTAGAGAATCTCCTCAACAGCCATCGGCATCCGATGAATTTCATCGATAAAAAGGACATCTCCCGGCTCCAAATCATTGAGAAGAGCAACTAAATCACCGGCCTTTTCAATAACAGGACCGCTAGTTTGCTTGAGATTAACCCCCAATTCATTGGCAATAACAAAGGCCATAGTAGTCTTACCAAGACCCGGTGGTCCAAACAACAATGTATGATCCAAGGCTTCGTCTCGAAGTTTGGCTGCTTCGATAAAAATTTTTAACTGATTTTTAACCTTATCCTGTCCAATATACTCGTTTAACTTTTGCGGACGAAGAGTACGTTCAACATATTCTTCATCCGGCATTTGTTCCATATCCAACATTCTACTCATAAAACTATTATAACACAGCTTTGGCAGCAGTCCAATTGAGAAAATAAAAGAACCGCTTACAAGGATAAAAATTCCAAAATCCGTTATTTTTGGCTTTATAAGTTCTACAAAACACAGAAAATACCTATCTCCTCTCCACAATGAGACCTGGACTGAGTATCTTTCAACCTTTTTGATGATTTATTATTTTTCCATCTCATGATTACAAAAATGGCGCATCTCTAATGTGTTATATTGGTATGTTTGAAGTAGTAACTAATACAGCATAAAATGAAAATACTGAACCCAACGAGTTCAGTATTTTCAGGAGATTAGTATGAAAAAGATTACGCCATTTCTAGCTTGATTAAATTATAGCTTAAAAAACTTAAAGAAAACTGAAAAACTTCTCCAGCTTATCAAAAAAGTTTTACTCTAGTAGAGAAAAATTATTTTTTCCCTAAAAATTCATCTACAATATACTGAAAATAAGTCTTCTCTCCTGTAATTACCACAAATTTCCCTTCTAATCCATACCGTATTTTCTCAGCAAATGCTTTTGATAAGTCTGCCTCCGCTTCAATCTTAAAGAAATTTCCTGCTTCTGTCTTGGTCGCACTGGTTGCAATAGAAGTGATGGTAGAAGTCAGGCGAATCTGTCCTGCTTGACTAGCTTGAGCAGAAAAATGAATCACATCTCCCTCAGACAGGCTGGCAACATCTTTCGAGGATACATAGGCGGTAACTTTTACCTTTTTAATCTCAGCCAAACTCGGATAAATGTGAGCAATGATCGTACCTTCTGCAATCATAGATGCTCCCTCAACTTCACTATTTAGATGAATAATTCCTGCTTGATTGGCTACAATCTTTGTCTTAGCTCTCATATTTTCTTGTAACCCCAATGTCCCTTCAAGTTCACCTAATTGACTTGATAGAGAAGTCCACTCTTGGGCGACCTTGGTCAAATATTGGGATTTGAGCGATGCAGACTGACTATCTAAATTAGTGGCATAGGCTTGTTGAGCTCCCGCCCCAGCATACTGTACCCGATAAGTAGCCAACTGATTTTCTAATTGACTAATTTGGTTATCTACCTGCGTTAACATCTGTTGTTTAAGAGTTGTTTTTTCAGCTATACCAGTTACTTGAGATAATTGAGTTGTATATCCCACATAGAGTGAATAACCTGCATTATCCTCAGAAATTTCAGCGTCAGATTGAATGGCCATTCTGAGATTCTTATAATCTGACAATGCCTTTTGACTGGTTTTGACTATATTACCTAATTCCGTCTGCGATTGACTAATAGCTGCATTCTGAGCAGCAATCGTGGTATTCTGCTGCTCTACATTGCTCTCCAATGTCAATAATTTATTTCGATAATCAACAAAGGTTTGTGAATAACCATACTTATCCTCTTGAGGAAACTGGTTTTCTCCCGATTCTAAACTCTTTTTCAACAGTTCAAGCTGAGATAATTGCTCCTTTAACAGAGTAATTTTTTTCTTAATACCTTCTTCTTGAATCTGCTCACTGGAAGACTGATATTCAACCAAAACATCACCCACAGCAACTTCCTGATTTTCTTTCAAATAATTCATCTTAATAGGATTGTTGCTTGTGGATTGAATTTTGGATAAAACATGAAGTGGCTCAACAGTTGCTCGAGTCACTACCGTCAGTTCTTTCTTAGCAAAGAAGGCAAACATCATCAAAAAGACTAATAAAGCAAAACTTGGCAATATAACTCTACTTGCCGCATTATGATAACGCCGATGGTAAAATTCCCCACTCTCTAATAGCTGATGTTCCATCATTTCTCCTAACTATTTACTAAATGTGCATAAAATCCCTGTTGATCGAGTAGTTCTCTATGGCAACCTTGTTCCACAATTTTTCCCTTATCAAGTACAACGACACGCTCTGTTCGTTCCGCAATGGTTAGACGATGAACAATAAAAATCAATGTCTTATCCAAGGCGAGCAAATTATCAACAATTCGCTTCTCCGTCAGGATGTCTAAACTACTGGTAGCCTCATCCAAAATCATAATCGGAGCATCTGTCAACAACGCTCGAGCCAGAGCGATGCGCTGGCGTTGACCACCCGATATACCTGATCCATCCGATGTCAGCTCCGTCTGATAATTCAGAGGCATTTTTTCAATGTCTTCTCTGATACAGGCAATTTCTACTGCTCGCAAGACATCCTCCTGAGTGGTTCCCTCTTTGGCACCTAGCAAGAGATTCTCTAAAATAGTTCCATTAAAAATATAGGGTTGTTGTGGTAAGTAATTGATGTGCTGACGCAAAGCATGCTTGTCAATTTGGTTGAGATTTACATTGTTCAAGTTAATCTCCCCCTTATAAGGATCATAAAAATTTACCATCATCTTGGCCAGCGTTGTTTTACCTGATCCAGAAACTCCGACAAAAGAAATCTTCTCACCACGCTTGATTGTCAAATTGATGTCTGACAAGACATCTGCACCATACCCATATTTATAACTAACATCTCTAAAATCAATATCTCCTGAAACCAGGGACAAGTCAGTGACTGTCTTTTGATCCGCAAACTCAGATTCAACTAAATAAACTTCATTGAGACGATTATTTGCTACACGAGCTGTTTGAAGTTTTGTTTGTAGATTGATAATATTTTCCAGAGGATTAGTGAAGTAGACCAATAAGGTATTGAACGTGATGAGCTGACCGAGCGTCATCTTATTGTCCATGACGAGAGTTGCTCCCAACCACAAAATAGCCACGTTCAGCACTAGCTGAGCCAAGCGCTTTAACACTTTTTGTTGTCCTTCTGCCTTGTTATAGGCAAAAGATTTTTTCAGATAGTCTACAAATTCTTTATCAATTTTCTGATAACGTTGTTTTTCACTGGTCAATGATTTAATTGTTTCAATGCCATTGATGTCTTCAATAATAGAAGAAGACAAAACAGCATTTGTTTCCATTACTTCCTGATTCATGCGTTCAAATGGCTTCATAAATGCAAAAATAATGACAGAATAAATCGGCAATGACAACAAAGCTATAAAAAACAAGTAAATGTTCTGACTAAATAAGACAACCGAAATAATCAAAATAATGGATACATCTAAGAAAATAGATAGAATTGTACTTGCCAAAGCATCAATAATAGAGTTTGCATCTGTAAAGCGAGAAACGATTTCCCCTGTGCGCCGTGTTGCAAAAAAAGACATTGGCAAATGGAATACATGTCTGATATAAGATAGGATAACATCTATAGATAGTCTTTGCCCTAGTATAATGAGCAGATACTCTTGTGCGTAAGACAACAACTGTTGCAAGGCATACACCACAACTAAACCAATTGAGATAACTCCCAAAGTTGTCTTCATCTGATTTGGAACATAGGTATCAATGATGGATTGTAGATAATAAGATCCAACAATATTGATGAGCGTCACCAAAAGAGTAGCCAAAATAATATTGCCAATCAATCTCTTTTGCTTTGCCAGCAAGGGAACAAAAGACAACAAGCCTTGCTTCTTCTCTTTGTGAGGTTGATATTCCGGTCTAGGAGCCATGAATAAGGATACCCCTGTCCATTCCTGTTCAAATCGTTCACGAGTTAACTTGGTTAACTTGACCGAAGGATCGGGATCTGCAATATGGATGGTCTTCTCATCCGCACCCGTAACAACGTAGTAGTGCATGAGCTTGCCATCTTTCAGTACATGAGCTATGAAGGGATAAGTTAAATCTCCCACCTCAAATAAGGACATATCTGCTCGAATTGCGCGAGTTTCAAGCCCCAAGTCTTCGGCTACTTTAACTAGTCCAAAAGCTGTCGTTCCTTCCATGGTTGTTTTAGCCAGTTCTCGAAGACTTGCCAAAGAATGATGAGAATGATGGTACTCCAAAATCATTGCAAGAGCGGCTACACCACAATCTCGTGTATCCACCTGAGCCCTATAATGCCGTTTCCTAAACTTCATAATCTTTCTCTTTTCAATCAACTTTATTTTTTAGAGGAAGCCCTCTCATTATCATTTATTCGCAAAAAGATTTAAAAAAATGAAGATAAATCAAAAAACACATCATTTTTCAAAAAAAATGATGCGTTAACTATTTAAGAAACCATTTAGTACAATAAAACAATGTGTTTTATAGATGTTTGGTCTCCGTACATCCTACAAACGCTCCTGCATAGAAAAGAGGAACAACTCCAAAGTTTCTGCTAAATAATTATTGTACGGTTAATGCCACAAAATGAGTTTCCATACTATGATTATCTCAAATTGCACCATTTTATCTTCTACTTACTTTTATATCTTAACTTTTCAAAACCATTTTGCAAGTGCTTCACCAAATTCTTTTCCAATACTAAAAATTGAAGCGATGATACTTGGTACCGCAAACCATGACATTAGTAAAAAGATACCGATTAAAATTACATCTCGTGAATATAAATTTTTAATATATTTCATACCTTTTTCCTGCTGCTAAAGCACGTCCAAATTCTTTTCCTACATTAAAGATAGCTTTAATTGGTGCAGCAATATCAATCCCCCTCAGTATCTATTGGTTCTGCTTTTGTTAGGGCTATATAATTGTTTTCCAATGTTTCAAATGCTGTCATAGTTTTTCTCCTTTCCTTGAGGGAAGCTTTCCCTCCCACTTGTTTATTCGTAAAAAAATAAAAGAAATTGGACATTTCTGCCCAATATAAAAATATGTACTAAAACTATAGGTTTATCCGCTCATCCCATAAACAAGAGTGACTAGTTCATTAACAATCGTAAATGTCACTAGAAAGGATACGGAAAATTTTGCAAAAAATGAATCAACTTTTTCTGGATAATTGACCAAAAGAAAGCAATAGCCAGCTAGCAAAATTAGACTAAAAAGTTTTATATTTATATGGGCAATAATGTTGGAAATCATGTTTTTCTCCCATTTTTATTTTTTTCTCTACAGCTGTCTACATAGCCCCAATCATTATCGTTTTCGACGTGCTAAATCTTTGCCAAAATCGTAACCAATCTTAATGGAGGAAACCAACAAGGTTCCGATTCCTATTGCAACAGTTATTGGCTCAAGTCCTCCCTCCGTAGCAAAAAGCTCTTGTTCCGTTAAACTATTATATTTATCCATGTTTTATCCTCTCTTTTCCCTATAAATTAAAACAACAAATAGTAACATCAGCGACATAAAAGGTATATCAATGGAAATAATTTCCTCTGGTACTTTGTACACACTTAAGTCGTTCAAAATATATACAGTCAAATATAGCAATGATGTCAATAAAATAAAGAATTCGGGCCAAAATTTTAAAACTTTCATAGTTTCTCAATCCCCTCTAAGGCCGATTAGCATAATATCCTGCTGCTGCACCAATCGTTAGTCCTGTTCCAACAACTCCTACCACTCCTCCAATAACTTTCCAACCAATTGCAACACCACCAATGATAACCGGAGCAAGTCCTCCCTCAACTGCTGTCAATTCTTCCTCGTTCAAAGCGACAAATCCATTTTCAATTGTCAATGTTTTCATTTATTACTCCTTCGTATTTTAATTTTTTAATCTCTTAAATAAGTTTTGTTTGTTAATATAGTAGGTCAACACTATTAGTAAAATACCATTTTCCACTGGTAATTTTTCTAAGTGCAAGAGTGACCAGGCTAACAACAAGATATAAGATGTATAAAGGCTGCCAGCAAATAATCCTTTAAAAAATTTTTTCATGAACCTAACCTTAAATGCTATTTTAAACCTTGTCCTGCTTTGTACAAGCTAGTCCCCAGTATAATTGCTCCTCCAGTTACAGAAAAACTTTTAAAAGCAATCACTCCAAACGCTGCTATTACCGAGTCAATCCCACCCTCAGTATCCCCCAGTTCCGCTTCTGTCAGGGTTACATAATTGTTTTCCAATGTTTCAAATGCTGTCATAGTTTTTCTCCTTTAGTTTTTGATTATTGTTGGTACTAACCGGATTTCCCACTATAGTAGAATAATTGGAATACGATTTTTCTCTAGCGTGAACTAAAGTAACCCCACGCAGCAATACCTGCAGCAGTGAGACCTCCAACAACATATCCTGCAATTTTAACTCCAGCCGGAATCGCTACAACAGCTGGACCGATTCCTCCCTCAACTGCTGTCAATTCTTCCTCATTCAAAGCGACAAATCCATTTTCAATTGTCAATGTTTTCATTTATTACTCCTTCGTATTTTAATTTTTTAATCTCTTAAATAAGTTTTGTTTGTTAATATAGTAGGTCAACACTATTAGTAAAATACCATTTTCCACTGGTAATTTTTCTAAGTGCAAGAGTGACCAGGCTAACAACAAGATATAAGATGTATAAAGGCTGCCAGCAAATAATCCTTTAAAAAATTTTTTCATGAACCTAACCTTAAATGCTATTTTAAACCTTGTCCTGCTTTGTACAAGCTAGTCCCCAGTATAATTGCTCCTCCAGTTACAGAAAAACCTTTAAAAGCAGCCACTCCAAACGCTACTATTACCGGTGCAATCCCACCCTCAGTATCCACCAGTTCCGCTTCTGTCAGGGTTACATAATTGTTTTCCAATGCTTCAAGTGTTGTCATAGTTTTTCTCCTTTAGTCTTTTTATGATTGTTGATACCAACCGTATTTCCCACTATAGTAGAATAATTGGAATACGATGTTTACCTGGTGCTACTGGTTTTGATTTTCCTAATAACCAAACAGGTAGAAAAATCGCACCACCATGATGTTCAGCCAACTCTTCCTGAGTCAGTGATAGATAACCTAAATCTTTCATCTTTTCTCTCCTTTCTTTTTCTGATACTTGTTCAACCGTACATTTCTTGAAAATGGACGATTTGACAAACTTGTATCTCCTTGAGGGGAATTTTCCCTCTCACTGACTTATTCGTAAACTATTTTCAATTTTTAAATGTTTACCTTTCTTAAATAAGTTGGCGAGTTTTCTTCCCCTACATTTATCTATTCGTAAATTTGTAGTAAAACTAGTCGATTTTAAAAAAGAACGAGTACCCAAAAGATGACAATCCTTCACCGGTAACCCCCTCAAACAAAAGAAAAAATTCTCTGGAATTCCCAAAGAATTTTATTTCTTTATAAACCAAGTCGTGCAAATATATTATCGACCCTCTTGGCATAGTAGTCTGGATTGAAGAGTTCATCGAGTTCTTCCTGGTTAAGTTTGGCTGTCACGCGCTCATCTGCTTCGAGAAGGGGCTTAAAGTCCACTTGGTTATCCCATGAATGAGCTGTTTTTGGTTGCACCAAATCATAGGCCTCTTCACGGGTCATGCCTTTTTCAATGAGTTTAAGCATGACACGTTGGCTGTAAATCAAACCAAAAGTTGACTCCATATTACGCTTCATGTTTTCAGGGAAGACCGTCAAGTTCTTGACGATATTACCAAAACGGTTGAGCATGTAGTTGATGAGAATGGTCGTGTCCGGCGTGATAATCCGCTCCGCTGACGAGTGAGAAATATCACGTTCATGCCAAAGTGCCACATTTTCAAAAGCCGTCACCAAGTGGCCACGAACCACACGCGCCAGACCAGTCATATTCTCAGAACCGATAGGATTACGCTTGTGGGGCATAGCAGAGCTGCCTTTTTGGCCTTTGGCAAAATACTCTTCGACTTCGCGTTGCTCAGATTTTTGAAGTCCACGGATTTCGGTCGCCATACGCTCAATGGACGTTGCAATCAAGGCTAAAGCTGAGAAATATTCTGCGTGGAGGTCACGAGGAAGTACCTGAGTCGAAATTTCCTGCGGACGGATACCTAATTTGCCACAAACATACTCTTCCACAAATGGAGGAATGTTGGCAAAGTTTCCAACCGCACCTGAAATTTTACCAGCCTCAACGCCCTTGGCTGCCACATCAAAACGCTCCATGTTGCGTTTCATTTCGCTGTACCAAGTCGCGAGTTTGAGACCGAAGGTCGTTGGCTCCGCATGGACACCGTGGGTCCGCCCCATCATGATGGTGTACTTGTGCTCACGAGCCTTGTCGGCGATGATATTAGTAAAGTTTTCAAGATCACGACGGATAATGTCGTTGGCCTGCTTGTAGAGGTAGCCGTAAGCCGTGTCCACTACGTCCGTTGAAGTCAAGCCATAATGCACCCACTTGCGTTCCTCACCAAGACTTTCCGAAACCGCACGGGTGAAAGCCACCACATCGTGACGGGTTTCCTCTTCAATCTCTAAAATGCGGTCGATGTCAAAAGTCGCCTTCTCACGAATCAAGGCCACATCTTCCTTGGGAATCTCACCCAACTCAGCCCATGCCTCATCAGCGAGAATTTCCACCTCCAACCAAGCACGGTACTTGTTCTCTTCACTCCAAATGTTCGCCATCTCAGGGCGGGAATAACGTGTTAGCATTTTTTACTCCTTTGTTATTTTACTAAATTCACAAAAACAACTATTTTATAATCTTTTAAATTTAAAGAAAATTATTACCAGTAATTCTATTTTCTAAATCAATTATAGCTTCTATATTTGATTCTTTTAATTTGATTTGTTGTCCATTCTGTAAGTAAGTTGATGATAAGGATAACTTTTTAGGCCAAGAACCTTTGTATTTTACATTGGGAATTGATGTTAGTAAATCCAAGGGATTAAAAGACGTAGAAATTGCTCCACCAAGTCCTTCCCCATAAGAATCTACTTGGGCTACTCTCTTATCTGCAACCAACGCGACTACAAAACCAATTCTAGAAGGATCCTGTTTTGAAAATATTATAAACACATACTCCTTCAATACTTGACTATTATTTGAATAGTAAATATATTCTTTAGGCATAAAGTAAGTATATGTATTACCTAAAAAGGTATTCTTTTTAAGACTAACTACCTCTATAGACTCTCTCTCATCAAAATTTATCGGAGTATCATCCTTTGAATAAACAAGTAATACTTCTGGATTTTCACCAAATTTACCGTCGAATTTTATTTCAAAAAATGTACTATAAGAATACCTATAGTTGTATTGAGATGATATTGTTCCTTCTGTACGGATTGGTTTTAAAGAAACTTCAATATTTTTTATTTCAACCCGCTTATCTCCCTTTTGAAACACTAACTTTAATAATTCTTCAATTGAAAAATCGGCATAAATTGTATCATCAACCTTTTTACCAATCTCCATAATTACCCTCTTTTCTTATAACTCCTCCACACTATCCGCATCTTCCCCCAACACCGTCACATGCCCCATTTTGCGGTTGTGCTTTGCTTCTAGTTTACCATAAAGGTGGAGGTGGGCGCTAGGGTTTTCTGTGATGTAGGCGGGGGCTTGTTCCATGTGTTGGCCGAGGACGTTGAGCATGACGGCTGGGGCATGGAGTTTGATGGCTGGTAATGGCTGTCCTAACACACCCAAGATATGGGTATCAAATTGTGAAAAATCACAGGCTTCGATAGAGTAATGTCCTGAGTTGTGGGGGCGTGGAGCGATTTCATTGACTAGAATCTCATCGCCTGCCACAAACATTTCCACACAGAGGGTGCCAGATAAGTTTAGCTGCTCTGCTATTTTTACCGCCATAGCTTGCGCTTTAGCGCTTAAATCCTCTGAAATACGGGCTGGGACGATGGTTTTAGACAGGATATTGTTGCGGTGGATATTTTCCTGCACAGGAAAAACGGTGACATCACGCCCATTGCCTGACACGATGACAGAAATCTCCAAGTCAAAGGTCACAAATTCTTCCAAGACGCACTCGGCAGAGTTGGCTAATTTATTAGCCGCTTCAAGGTCTGCTTCCGAGCGAATGACGACCTGACCATGTCCATCATAGCCGCCTGTTGCTGTTTTGAGGACATAGTTTTTTGACAGGTCAAGATGTTCCAAATCAAGGGTAGAGGTCACCACCTTGTAAGGTGCCACAGTCACACCAGCTTTTTCTACCAAAAAATCCTTCTCAAAAATGCGATTCTGAGAAATACGAAGAAGGTCAGTCCCCTGCGGAAGTTGACCTTCTTTTATCACGGCATCAAGACCGTCTGCATCCACATTTTCAAACTCATAGGTCAAGACATCACAGCGGTCTGCTAGTTGTTGCAAAGCCTTCACATCGTGATAGGGAGCGACGATAACCTCGCTGACCTTGGAGGCTGGGCAGTCCGCTGCAGGATCCAGCGTGACGACCTTGTGCCCCATGTAAATAGCAGAAATAGCCATCATCTGCCCTAGCTGACCGCCGCCGATAATTCCGATTGTCTTAGATGAGGTCATCTGTCATCGCCTCCGCAATTTTTTCCTGTTCCTTGGCAAAGTTTGCCAGCTGAGCTACAATGGTTTGGTCTTCAATGGAGAGGATACGAAGGGCAGTCAAGGCCGCATTGGTTGCGCCCGCTTCGCCAATTGCCATGGTTGCCACAGGTACACCGCCCGGCATCTGCACAATGGAATAGAGAGAATCAAGTCCACTAAGAGCTCGGGATTTGACAGGCACACCAATAACAGGAAGAGTAGTCTTGGCTGCGACCATCCCAGGGAGATGGGCTGCTCCACCAGCTCCAGCAATGATGACCTTGATGCCACGTCCACGTGCTTCTTCAGCATGCTTGAACATGAGGTCTGGCGTACGGTGAGCAGATACCACTTTCTTTTCGTAGGCTACGCCGAATTTATCCAGCATATCTGCTGCTTTTTTCATGGTTGCCCAGTCGGATTTTGAGCCCATGATGATGGAAATAATTGGTTTCATAATTAAGATACAAAGGGACGTTTCGCTTGCGAAAAATTCCGTAGAAAAATAGGAAAACTAACGACGACGCTTGCGTCTAGGCAGTTTTATCTTTTTCCTAGAAATTTAGTCCCGTGTTCAGTTCCTTTCCCTTTTTTCTTTTTGTCAGTTGTCTTAAGTGCTGAGGGACGCAAGCGACCGCCGTTGGCGTTCCATTGCTTATTTTCAAGCTCAAAGTCTCTCCCCCCTACCACCAAGTCTAAACCGGCTTGGTGGTTTTCAGCACGGTGACAACTGATGGTTTTAGCTCGCTCTCATTGTGCTTCTAAATATGTTTTTATTTTACTGCTTTGCTTCCGATGTCAGTACGGTAGAACAAGCCTTCGGTATTTTGGTTAGCAAGTTCGGCATAAATTTTTTCCTGCGCATCTGAGACAGTGTCCGCTGTGGTGACAAGCATGTATACTCGACCACCATTTGAGAGCAGTGCTCTGCCATTTTCCGAAAAACGAGCACCTGCATAGTAGGTCGTGATGTCTCCCTCGGTCTTTGCTGGCAACTTGACGCCTTTTTCGTAGTCCAGAGGGTAGCCATTTGAGGCTACAACTACACCGAGTGTCACGCCACTTTCTAACCAGTGCAGCTCTGTCGGACGTTTGTGGAGAATATCGTCAATATTTTGAGCAAAATTAGAAGTCAGACGAGGCAGGATAATCTGTGTCTCTGGGTCACCAAAACGGGCGTTGAACTCGATTACTTTAGGACCTTGGTCGGTCAAAATCAAGCCAGCATAGAGCACGCCGAGATAGGGCCGCCCTTCTGTGATCATACCTTCAAGAATAGGCTTAACAATAGTCTCAACTGCTGTGTCTACCATACTCTGAGACAGATGCGGCACTGGTGCATAGGCTCCCATACCACCCGTATTAGGACCTTGATCCCCATCAAAAGCACGTTTGTGATCCTGAGCTGCTGGCAAAATGTAGAACTGATTTCCATTAACCAAAGCAAAGAGTGAAAATTCCTCACCAGATAAAAACTCTTCAATAACAACACGAGCACCAGAATCACCAAACTTGTTATCCAAGAGCATCTCACGCGCTGCATCAACTGCCTGCTCAACAGTTTCTGCTACGACCACGCCCTTTCCTAACGCCAAGCCATCCGCCTTGACCACAATAGGTGCCCCCTGCTTTTCTATATAGGTCTTAGCTTCCTCAAAATTAGAAAATGTACCAAAGGCAGCTGTTGGAATACCATATTTGACCATGATTTGCTTGGCAAAGTCTTTTGACCACTCCAGCTCCGCAGCGAGACGACTGGGACCAAAAGCCTTGAGTCCAGCCTGTTCAAAATCATCAACAATCCCCGCTGCAAGAGCATCGTCTGGACCAACAAAAGTCCAAGCAATATCATTCTCTTTAGCAAAATCTATGAGGGCAGAATGTTCGGATATTCCGATATTTACTAACTTGATTCCGTCTAAAGTCATTCCATCATTTCCAGGAGCAACAAAGACCTCATTTATCTGTTCGGACTCTAATAATTTCTTTGCAATGGCATGCTCACGACCACCAGACCCAACAACCAATAGTTTCACGTTCAACACCTCAAAAACGAATTTTATACAAACAGTATAGCAGAAATGGACGGATTTTGATAGAAAAAACAAAGAAACGTTCGGGAATGGAAAAAGCCCACACTAGGTGAGCTATTGCTTGAGAAAATAATCGCATACATAGTTTTCTTTAGGAAGCGGAGGATAACTGTCAATTTGCTCTTCTTTTATCATGGAACACTGTCCCTTATTATCAGTTTGATATATTCTTTTAAGCTTTTCACCTGAAAGTGTCGTATAAAAAAGAGTCAATTTTGGAGGAATATGCTTAAAATCTGTATTGTTTAACAAAAGATGATTAAAAATTGCATCCTGATGTTTTTTCGAAATGATATAAATTTTTTGTGCCTCTGATAATTTAGGGATGATAGCATAGTCAAGAGAATCTCCAAATTGGACTTGAAGATTAAACAAAGGTTGGTTGTTTACAATTTCAATTGAAAGAGCTTTATCTCGTTTGTTACTAGCAGCATATGAAAGCTGGAATGAATCGACTTCCAATTTCCGAGCATTCTTGGTGTTCTTATTGCTTTGTATTAAACCGTACCAATATTTATCAAGATAATAGACATAGCTAGAACTTTTCAAAACTTGGTAACTATAATCCAAAAACAACTCAGGACGTTGATTTATTCTAAATTTCTCTGTATCAATAAATAATTGAAAATGGAAAACGATAAATGAAATAGCAATACCAATAATCGCTCCATAAAAACTCAACCAATCTCCTAAATTTTTATTTAAAAATTGTTGAACATAAGTTAATAAAAGTGAAAATATTGGACCAGATATAAAAATAAGGGTAACTAATAGCAAAATTACATACCAGTTTTTCTTAAAATATCTAAACATATCATCACCTATTCCAATCATATATTTACTTTTATAGTATACTATATTATGTTAAAAAATACAATAATATGAATAGGTATACACCCGGCATCTGTCAGGCGCCTCACTATATCTCAATGTCTAAAATGTCGCATGCCTGTAAAGACCATCGTTAGTCCATATCTATTAGCCATGTCGATGGAATCTTGATCTCGAACTGACCCTCCCGGTTGGATAATAGCTTTAATACCAGACGCAGCAATCTCCTCCACATTATCTGCAAATGGAAAGAAAGCATCTGAAGCTAAGACTGCTCCATCCAAACGCTCCTTGGCCTGTTCGATTGCAATGCGGACAGAAGCCACACGATTGGTTTGTCCTGGCCCTACACCTAGGGTCATCTTGTCATTTGTGATGATGATACCATTTGACTTGACGTACTTGGAAGACTTCCATGCAAACTCCATAGCTGCCCACTCTTGTTCTGAAGGCTGACGTTCCGTCACGACCTGCCAGTCCACTGGACTTTCCACCACCACGTCTTGATCCTGCACCAAAAGACCACCAACTACACCTGTGAACTCTTTTTCCACTTCGCTAATGTCTTGCTCATCAAAAGCCAACTCTAAAATCCGAAGATTTTTCTTTTTGTTTGTCAAAATAGCTAGCGCTTCTTCCGTGTAAGATGGTGCGATAATAATTTCTAAGAAAATCGGATGCATCTTTTCAGCCGTCGCTGCATCCACCTCTCTGTTCAACACGACAATCCCACCGAAAATAGACACCGGATCTGCCTCATAGGCGTAATCCCAAGCTGTTTCGATAGCGTCAGCCTGTCCGATACCGCATGGATTCATGTGCTTAAGGGCAACAACTGTTGGACGATCCTTGAAATCACGAATAATACGAATAGCTGCATCGGCATCGCGAATATTATTGAAAGACAATTCCTTACCGTTTAACTGCTTGGCAGAAGCAATGGAATATGCTGTTGGAAGGGCATTTTTATAGAAATCAGCATCTTGTTGTGGGTTTTCTCCATAGCGCATAGGCTGATGAAGGTCGTAAGTAAGAGTTAATTTTTCAGGTTTTTCTTCACCAACTTGCTTGGTAAAATAGTCCGCAATCAAGGCATCATATGCTGCTGTATGACGGAAAACCTTGGCGGCCAATTTTTGGCGCGTTGGATAGCTAGTCTCACCCTGCTCTGCCATTTCTTTTAAAATCATAGAATAGTCAGCCGGATCTACCACAACAGTCACACTGGCATGGTTTTTCGCCGCTGAGCGAAGCATAGAAGGACCACCAATATCAATATTTTCTACAGCTAAATCATAGGTCACATCTGGACACAGGATGGTTTCTTTGAATGGGTAAAGGTTAACCACCACTAGGTCGATAAGCTCAATCTTATTGTCCTTAGCAGCCTGCAGGTGACTGTCCAAGTCACGACGAGCCAAGAGTCCGCCGTGGATATTTGGATGCAAAGTCTTGACACGACCGTCCATCATTTCTGGGAATCCAGTCACATCATCAATAGCAATGGTATCAACTCCAGCACCATCAAGGGCAATCTTTGTGCCACCGGTTGAAATAATCTCCCATCCTAAACTTCTTAGTTCTTTAGCAAATTCTACAATACCAGTCTTATCTGATACACTAATCAATGCGCGTTTTATCATATTTTCCCCTTTTTTTCACAAATTACTTGATTTGAGTCATAAGAAATCCTGATAAAATCAAAGATAATCCGTATGCCAAAATCAAACGTGCAGGATTTTCTAAGTTTGCAAAAATAAAGCTATTAAAGAGCAGAGCCACTAAAATGAATACCAATACAAACAAAATGATTTTTTGAACCATCATTCTTTCCTCTTCACTCCCAAATCGTCTAATACCGTTGGATAAAGTTTATATTCCGCCTCGTGAATCCGCTCCTCAAACGTTTCAAGAATATCATCTGGTAAACGAGGAACTCGCACCTGCTTGATAATCTCCCCCGTATCCACACCACTATCAACCCAGTGAACGGTTACACCGCTTTCTGCCACGCCAGCATTCCAAGCATCTTCAATCCCATGAGCCCCTGGAAATTCTGGCAAATAGGCTGGATGAATATTGATAATCCGACCTTCATACTTAGCTAATAAAGTCGTTCCAACAATCTTCATATAGCCTGCCAGACAGACTAGGTCAATCTGGTGCTGGTCCAGCAAGTTGACGATAGCTTGTTCATAGGCCGCTTTGTCCTCAAACTCTTTGAGTTCAAAGGCATAATCTGGAACTCCCAAATTTTTGGCTCTTTCCAAAACATAAGCTGCTCGACGGTCTGAGAAGACAAATTCCACTTCAAATTGTTCTGCAATCACCTGAAAATTAGAGCCTCTTCCTGAAGCAAACACTGCTATCTTCTTCATTTGATAATCACACTTTTGTCTTCTTTAAAAATAATACGACCGATTTCAAAAACTTCTTCATCTGCTAGCTCGGCAACCTTAGAAACATTTTCCGGACTGACTGCTAAAATTAAACCGATTCCCATGTTGAAGATTTCAAACATTTCCTCATGCTTGATTTGTCCATATTTTTCGATGACTTTGAAGATTGGCAGAACTGGAAGCCTGCTCTCATCAATTTCAGCAGCTAGGTCATCTGTAAACATACGGGGGACATTCTCAATGAAGCCCCCACCTGTGATATGGGCGATACCGTTAATCAAACCCTCCTTAACCAAAGGAAGCACTGCTTTGACATAGATACGAGTAGGCTCAAGGAGAACTTCCTTGAGTTTTTTTCCTTCCAACTCTGGTAAGCTCTCCTCACCTGTATAATCGGAGAAAATACGGCGAACCAAGGAGTAACCATTTGAGTGAACGCCACTTGAAGCAAGACCAAGAAGAATGTCTCCTTCAGTCACTTTGGAACCATCAATGATTTGGGATTTTTCAACGATACCGACAGCAAAACCAGCTAGATCATAGTCGTCCTCGCCATACATGCCAGGCATTTCAGCTGTCTCCCCACCAATTAAACTACAACCTGCCTGAACACATCCTTCTGCCACACCAGCAACCACTTGTTCAAGCTTGGCAGGCTCATTTTTTCCTGTCGCAATGTAATCAAGGAAATAAAGGGGCTCTGCGCCAGCTGCAATGATGTCGTTGACACACATGGCAACACAATCTTGACCGATTGTATCGTGCTTATCATACTTGATCGCCAACGTGAGCTTGGTGCCAACACCATCTGTCCCAGATACCAAGACAGGTTCCGTAATAGCTAAATTGGTGAGATCAAACATCCCTCCAAAACCACCAAGAGCTCCCATGACTCCCAGACGCTCTGTCCGTGCAACATGTTTCCTAATACGTTTGACAACCTCATAACCAGCTTCTACATCAACACCTGATTTTGCGTAAGCATTTTTTTCTGTCATTTCATTTCCTCCCTGCGCCACTTTACAGATACTTGACAAAGTTGACAACTCTGTCAAGTTGGATTGACAACCCCATATCTTATTTAACATTTTCAATATAAAAACTTGTTTTTTCTTCTAAGCTACGAAGATATTCTTCTTCATAATCGTAGAGTGGGGTAGGAAACTCTCCATCAAAGTAAGCTACACATAGTCCCCCTTTCGGATCCTTCGTATCAATGCCGATAGAGTCAATCAGACCTTCTAAGGAAAGGTAAGTCAAACTATCCGCCCCAATAATCTCACAGACCTCATCTACACTGTGATTAGCAGAAATCAACTCTCTGCGTGTCTGAATATCAATTCCATAAAAGCATGGATACTTGAGTTCTGGACTTCCAATTGCTACATGGATTTCCTTTGCCCCTGCATCACGCAAGAGTTGAACAATCCGACGACTGGTCGTTCCACGAACGATAGAATCATCAATCATCACCACTCGTTTGTCTTTGATCACACTGGAAACAGCCGATAATTTCATCCGGACCCCCTGTTCTCGTAGTTCTTGAGTTGGTTGAATAAAGGTTCGTTGAATATACTGATTTTTAATTAGTCCCATTTCATTTGGCAAACCGGATTCTTCCGCAAAACCCATAGCAACAGATAAAGAAGAATTTGGAACACCGATAACAATATCTGCCTCATGTTGAAATTCCTGCGCCAAACGACGTCCCATCTTTTTTCTTGCCGTATGGACATTGACACCATGAATAACAGAATCTGGGCGGGCAAAGTAAACATACTCCATAGAACAGACTGCAAGCTGAGTATCTGTTGTATAGGTATCATAATGGACACCACTATCATCAATAATAACAATTTCACCCGGTTCCACATCTCGAACCCACTCAGCTCCAATGACTTCAAAGGCACAGGTTTCACTGGCAACTACCCAAGCCCCGTTTTTCATTTTACCAATAGAAAGAGGACGAAAACCATTTGGATCCAAGGCTGCAACCAGCCGATCTTCTAGCATAATCAAGTAAGCAAAGCCCCCCTTGACTGTATTCAATGCTTCCTTAATTTTCCCCATCACATCTGTATTACGACTACGACGAATCAAATGCATAAGAATTTCCGTATCTGATGAACTGGAGAAAATCGAACCAGTCTTTTCTAGCTCAGCCTTCAAGCTCACAGCATTGGTTAAGTTTCCATTATGAGCCAACCCGACTTGCATATCTGAAAAATCAAAGAGAAAGGGCTGAATATTACGGATAGAAGCCGACCCTGACGTTGCATAGCGAGTATGACCAATAGCTGCTCTTCCTGTCAAACGTTCCAAGTCCTCAGAGTTCTTAAAAACTTCTGCAATCAAGCCCATATCACGATGGTGTCTCAAATATCCTGCATCATTAGACAGAATTCCTGCCCCTTCTTGTCCACGATGTTGCAAACTATGCAAACCAAAATAAGCAACTTGTGCGGCCTGAGGATGTCCCCAAATACCGAAAATTCCACATTCTTCATTGAGTGATTTTACTTCGTATGTCATCTTAATTTCCCTGTAAAGTAGCGTACTGCTGAAACAAATAATCCTTGGTCTTTGTTCCCTGGAATATTTTGAAATAGTCCTTCTTCATAACGTTCTGAGTGTCCCATTTTCCCTATTATTTGACCGTTTCGGCTAGTGATTCCTTCAATCGCATGACTGGAACCGTTTGGATTGTACTTAGAGTCCATGCTAGGTCGCCCTGTAAAGTCAACATATTGACTAAAGATTTGTCCATTGTCTCGTAATATCTCAAATTCTTCATCGCTTACGACAAATTTCCCCTCCCCATGAGAAACGGGAATGGTATGAATATCTCCCACCTGCACACCTGCCAACCATGGTGAATTGATGTTTGAAATTCTTGTCTCCACCATTTTAGCTACATGCTGATTGGCATCATTGTAGAAGAGAGTAGGACTCGTTTCCCCTATCTCCTCAAAGTTGCCATACGGCAGTAGGCCTGATTTAACAAGAGCTTGAAAACCATTACAGATACCGATGATAAGTCCACCTTTTTCGATGAAGCGGTCAATAGCAGAGCGGACTTTACTGTTTCGTAAGATGGTCACGATAAACTTAGCAGATCCATCTGGTTCATCCGCAGCCGAGAATCCACCTGCAAAGAAGAGAATATTTGCCTTGTCAATATTGTCAACCATCCTGTCAACTGATTGTTCAATACTTTCCATATTTAAAGTTAAAAATGGCACTAATTTGACCCTAGCACCGGCCTGTTCAAAGGCCTTGGCTGAATCATATTCCGAGTTTGTTCCTGGGAAGACTGGAATATAAACCAGAGGTTGCTCAACTTTTTCCTTGGCTTTACTCACTGTACTTACTGCTACTGTAGGAACTGCCTGTAGCTTTTCAGCCTGTTGAAACTCTGTTGGATAAATATTTTCTAACCTACCTTCAAAAGCTGCCTGTAAGCGACTTCCTTCTAACTTGACACCATTGACAAGCAATGTAAAGTCTGCTGTTGTCTGTCCAATTTTCACTGCCTCTGGAATGTCTTCCGACGATGTAAAAACGAAACCTCCCAATTGACCTGTTAAACAATTTTCTAAAGAATCCAATTCAACTTCTGCACCAATTCGGTTCCCAAAAGACATGAGGGCTAAACTTTCTAGAACTCCACCATATTTAACTGCACTCGCAGCCGTAATCCGATAAGCGCTCTGCCATTTTTCAAAAGTCTCAAAATTTGATTTGATAAGGTTAAAATCAATATTTTCTGATAAAACTTGGCCTGGAAGGTAATAGACATATTCTTGCGTTGCTTTAAATTCCGGTGAAAGGACCTTGCTACTATCTGCTGTTGTCACACCAAATGCAACCAAGGTTGGTGGAACGGTCAACTCCTCAAAAGTACCAGACATTGAATCCTTACCACCAATAGACGGCAAGCCAAGCTGAATCTGAGCCTCAATAGAACCAAGAAGAGCTGCCACCGGTTGACCAAAACGCTCTGCTTGCTTGTCCATACGTTCAAAATATTCCTGATAAGAAAAACGTGCCTTAGACCATTCAGCTCCTGTTGCTACCAAGCGAGCTGTCGCTTCAACGACCGCATAAGCTGCACCATGGTATGGAGACCACTCGGCTAAATAAGGATGATAGCCCTGAGCAATAACTGAAGCGGTTGTTGTCACACCGTGTTCTACTGGTAACTTCTGAACAGAACTTTCCGTCGGTGTCAACTGATAGCGACCACCGATTGGATGATTGATAGTTGATCGACCAACAGAACTATCAAAAATCGTTTGCAACCCCTTTTGACTAGTATGATTGAGATCAGAAAGAAGATCCTCTACATCAACTTGTAAGGTTTTGACCGAAGTTCTACGTACTTCTGGAAGGTTGACACTCTTGTCAATCACCTTGACTTCAACCTCTACACGGACGCCATTACTATTTAGAAAAGAACGTTCGATATCAACAATAACTTGTCCATTCCAAATCATGACCAAATTCGGTTTTTCGGTAACCTTTGCCACTACTACTGCATAGATATTTTCTTCTTGACAAGCTGCAATAAATGTTTCTACATTTTCTGGAGCAACCACTACGCTCATTCGTTCCTGAGATTCAGAAATAGCAATCTCTGTTCCATTCAATCCTGAATATTTAAGTGGAATCTTGTTCAAATCAATTTCCAAACCATCTGCCAGTTCACCAATTGCAACACAAACACCACCTGCGCCGAAGTCATTCGATTTTTTAATGAGACGAGTCACCTCCCCTTTACGAAAAAGGCGTTGAATCTTACGTTCTTCAATGGCATTTCCTTTTTGAACTTCTGCTCCAGCTGTTTCTACTGACTCAATCGTCTGAACTTTTGATGAACCCGTTGCTCCACCAATGCCATCTCGTCCTGTCTTCCCGCCAAGTAAGATAACCATATCACCAGCTACCGGTTTTTCACGGACTACATTTTCTTTTGGAGCGGCGCCTACTACAGCTCCTAATTCCATTCGCTTAGCAACAAAGCCCGGATGGAAGTATTCACGTACATAAGTTGTTGCAAGTCCAATCTGGTTCCCATAAGACGAGTATCCTTGAGCCGCTGTCTTTGAAATGATTTGCTGCGGCAACTTCCCTTCACGGGTAGCCGATAGAGGCTGAGTAATATCACCCGCTCCAGAAATTCGCATAGCCTGATAGACATAAGAACGACCAGAAAGCGGATCACGGATAGCACCACCGATACAGGTCGCTGCACCACCAAAAGGTTCAATTTCTGTTGGATGGTTATGAGTCTCATTCTTGAACATAAGAAGCCAAGGTTCCCTAACACCATCCACATCTACTTCAATTTCAATGGAACAAGCATTGATTTCATCTGAAACTTCCATATCATCCAAACGACCATTTGCTCGCTCATAACGGGCAAAAATCGTTGCCATATCCATGAGAGTTTGTGGCTTATCTATACGGTCTAATTCTTCCCGCATCGCTAAATACTTGTCATAAGTTGCCTGCAACTGCTTCTGGAATTTTGAAGCAGAAAAATCAATGGATTTTAGCTCTGTTTCAAAAGTAGTGTGGCGGCAATGATCTGACCAATACGTATCTAGAACCTTAAGCTCCGTTTCTGTCGGTACCCGACCAATGGACTTAAAATAATCCTGAATAAAGAGCAGGTCTTCCACTTCCATAGCTAAGCCAACCTCACGCTTGTAGACTACAAAATCTTCTGCCGTATAGCTTGTAAAAAAGTCTAAATCTGGAATGATGGTATCTGATGCTGAAAATTCCTGGGCTACTAAGGAAGAATCCATATCCTTGAAACGAGAGTCTACAGGATTGAGAAGATATTTCTTAATGGCAACTAGCTCTTCTTCTTGCACACTTTCATTCAAGATGTAGAGCTGACCTGTATGAACACGCACATTCTGACGACTGCCCAATAAGCGTAGAGCTTCTTGACTGCTTGCCGCGCGCTGGTCAAATTGCCCCGGAAGAGCTTCAATTGCAAAATAAATTGCATTATCTAGGTCCAATTCCGTCTCAGTTAGGACCTTGTCTGTTACTTGTTCAGTAAAAATATGCTTAACAGCCTCTTCAAGCAAGTCATCCTCAAGATTAAAAACATCATAAACCTGCACCAAGCGCAGACTAGATAGACTAGTCAGTTGCAAACTATCTATCAGTTCCTTCAGTAAAACCTTCGACTTAATCTGAAAATCTGCCTTCTTCTCAACAAAAATCCGCTTAGCCATACAAGATATCACTCCCTATTTCAATTCTTCTAACTTTTCCAATACAACCTCATAAACATCAGTCAATTGTCCGAGCCCCCTACGAAAAACATCTTTATCTAGATGATTACCATCCGCATCCCACAAGCGACAGTTGTCAGGAGAAAACTCATCTGCCAATAAGATTTGCCCAGTCTGATTAATCCCAAATTCTAACTTAAAATCCACCAATTTCAGACCAATCTGCGCAAATAAATCTTGCAAAAAGCGATTGATACGTCGCGTCTCTTCTTTAATATAAGCAACTTCTTCCTGACTGGCCAACTTTAGAAAAGCTACATGTTCATCGTTGATAAAAGGATCGTTTAGCTCATCTTTTTTATAATAAAACTCCACAATAGGACTAACCAGCTCCATTCCTTCCGCTATCCCAAATCGCTTAGAAAATGACCCTGCCGCCACATTTCTCAAAACAACTTCCAGAGGAATAATATCCACTTTCTGATTGAGCTGTTCAGTATCAGAAAGGCGCTTAATAAAATGAGTTTTAATACCAGCAGCATTCATCTTTTCAAAAATCAAAGAAGAAATCAGATTATTGAGTCTCCCCTTTCCAATGATCCGTTCCTTTTTCTCTCCATTAAAGGCTGTTGCTTGATCTTTGTAAACTGCCACAATTTTCCGTTCATCAATCGTGGCATAAATATCTTTAGCTTTTCCTGAATAGATGCAGTTTGTTTTCATAAGAATGTTCGTCTTTCGTTAAAAATTCTAATTTTTTCGTTTATTTTAACATATATAATTCGCGTTTACAACAAACTTGTTGTAACTATTGTGAAAATAACGAAAAACGTCCGTAATTTACGAACGTTTTTCTATTTTATCATAAATAAAATCAACAATATCAGATAAGATTTCAAAGTGCTCAATAGCCTCATCTGGAACAGCTACGCTAAACTCATCTTCCAAATCGAGAACAAATTCCATGACTTCAACCGAATCCTGCGCAATAGTATCATTTAAAGAAGAACTGGGCTCAACAATAAAATCATCCCCCTTTTCATCTTGAATTAAATCAACAATTCGCTGATAAACTTGCTCTTTAGTCATGTTTTTCCTCCACTACCGAAAACTTCTTAACAGATTTTTCTACAATATCAGCCTCCAAAATAGAACGAGTCTGCTGGATTGTATAGAAAATGGACTGGGCATCGCTGGAACCGTGAGCTTTAATGACCGGTGCCTTCAGCCCAAGCAAGACTGCACCACCAGCCTTCTTATAGTCCATAGCACTTAGTGCTTTTTTCAAAGTTGGCTTAACCAAGAGCCCCCCCAATTTTGCCAGAAAGCCACCATTTTTTATGGAGCCTGTTAGCTGACCAACAATCGACTTCGCAGTTCCCTCAATAGTTTTCAGCACAGCGTTTCCCGTGAAACCATCCGTTACAACGACATCTGCCACACTGTTTAACAGCTCACGCGCCTCTACATTACCGATAAAATGAATAGAGGGATCCTCAGACAAGAGGGTATAAGCTTGTTGATGAATAGGTGTTCCCTTGGTATTCTCTGTTCCATTGTTTAAAAGACCAACACGAGGATTTTTAACACCCCGAACATGTTCTGCATAAAATGACCCAAGAATACCATATTGATAAAGGTGATGAGCTGTGTTTTCAGCATTTGCCCCCAAATCCATCATATCAAAACACTGACCATCCATGGTCGGTAAAGTAGACATAAGACCAGGACGATCAATATTTTTAACACGTCCAACCACAAAGACACCTGCTGCCAAAAGAGCACCAGTATTACCAGCTGATAAAACCGCATCTGCCGTACCCTCTTTTACAGCCTTAGTTGCTAGCACCATAGAAGCATTTTTCTTTCGACGAATGGCCCTTACTGGCTCATCATCCGAGCTAATTTTCTCATCTGTATGGATGATACTTACCCGTTCTGTCGCTGTCAAATACTGTTTAATTTTTGTCTCATCTCCATAGAGTTGAACTTCAATATCTGGAAAAGCAACTAAAGCCTGATTGACACCTTCGACAACAGACTGAGGGGCATGATCCCCACCCATGGCATCTACTGCAATACGTTTCATTCTACTTCCTCATTCTCTCTTCTTGTTTTCATAATTTGTCCCCAAGCAGGCAAATTATCAATAAATTTCTTGGATTTCAAATGGAGTCCCACATACTCCTCATACAATTGGTCAATAAAAAGTCGTAACTTCCGCTTCATGTCAGGCTTAATCGAGATTGTTTCCAAATCGTCAAAGGAAATAGCCTGAAATTGATTAAGCAGGTAAAGAACATTTGGATCCAGATAGGCCCGTCGCTCGTCCTCTTGATAATGCTGTGGACATAGGACACCACTATACTTGTAGGAATAGTCAAAGGGTAAACCAATCCGATGACAAAAGACACATTCATGAAAATTTAAATGAATCCCAAATCTCCCTAGAATCTGAATCTCAAAAATATTGGTCAGCACCTCATGGTCCAATCCCAACTCCATCAAGTCCAAGGTCTTGACTAAAAAAACAAAGAGAGCTGGATCATAAACCTTATCCTGCAAAGCAGCATCCGCTAGAGCCAAAATATAGGTTGCATAGCTAAGCTTGAAAATATCTCCATTGATAGATTTAAAAGGCTGCACTTGATGAAAATCTTCGATATAAGATAGCCCATCATCATTGATTTTGACAATAAAATCCGCACAAGTCAAGGGTTGTATAGAAGCCATCAACTTAGACCTAGAAGCATGTTTTACGAAAAACATTCGCTTGCCAGACTTCTCCGTAAAAATCTTAACTAGCTTATCATCTTCTCGGAAATTCCGATTGTAAAGGACCAAGCCTCTCGTTTCAATTCGTTCCATTTTCTTCCAAATATTCTTTCAAACGGATCATGGCTACTTGAATATTCTCCATACTTGCCGCATAAGAAATCCGTATATAACCTTCACCATACTGGCCAAAGGCTGCACCTGGAATAAAGGCTACCGCTTTCTTTCTCGCAAAATCTTGTAAAAAACTAAAAGAATCTTGGTTGTAACCCGTAGGAATTTTAGCAAAGATATAAAACGCCCCATCAGGCTTAATAATTCCAAAGCCCATCTCTGTCATTTTCTCAATGATATAATCCCTGCGCTTAATATATTCCGCCCGCATCGGTAGAGCATCATCCTTACCATTTTTTAAAGCTTCAACCGCACCATATTGCATAGCTGTTGCCGCTGCTGTTACAAGATACTGATGACTTTTAATAATCTGAGCAATTATTGGAGCCTGACTCATAATCAAACCAATCCGCCAGCCTGTCATAGCATGAGATTTGGATAGACCCTGAATTAAAATAGTCTGCTCTGGTAAAAACTCAGCTATTGATGTATGTGCCTGACCTGTATAAGTCAACTCAGCATAAACTTCATCAGATAAAACAAACACAGGATACCTACTCAATACATCTGCCAAAGCTTTAATCTGTTCACGCGAATAGGTTATACCAGTTGGATTGGCAGGATAGTTAAGAATAACTGCTTTGAGTTTATCTCCTTGTTCAATAATTGCCTCTTCCAACGTCTCAGGTGTCAAGACGAAATTATTTGACGTTGTATCCATTTCAACAACATCGGCTCCTACCATATTAACAATCGGCTCATAGCCTGGATAAGCAGGAGCAGGCAAAAGGACAGTATCCCCAGGCTCTAAAATAGCAAGTAAGCTAGCTGATAGAGCCTCCGTTGCTCCAATTGTGGACAAAATCTCACTCTCAGGCTTATAGAACAACCCATATTTTTCTGCTACAAATTCGGCAGCAGCCTGACGCAGTTCCCAAAGTCCAGCCATTCCCGTATAATAACTTTGATTGGCCTCAATAGCAGCTCTAGCAGCAGCCTTTACATGATCTGGCGTTGTAAAATCAGGTTCTCCCAGGGTCAATTTTAAAATACCAGGTATATCTGAAATTGACTGATCAAATTGACGAATCATTGAAACCTCAATCCGATTTAAATTTTTATTAAAACGATTCAATAAATTCATCCTACACCTCAAAAATATATAAAACTATTATAATATATTTTAAAAATAAATGTAAAAAAGAAGAGCCACCCGACCCTTCCCTATACTTATTTGACACAACTTGTTTCAAATAAAGGCGATAATGGACGCTTTTCATGAATACGAATGATTGCTTCTGCCAATAATTCTGCAGTCGAAATATGCTCAATTTTATCAATCAAGCGCTCCTCAGCGATTTCAATCGTATCCAATACCACCAATTTCTTAATAGCTGATTTGCTAATATTATCCATAGCAGGTCCTGATAATACTGGGTGAGTACATGAAGCATAGACAGCTGTTGCACCTGCTTCCGCTAAAGCATCGGCAGCATGACAAATCGTACCCGCAGTATCAATCATATCATCAATTAGGATACACGTTTTGCCCTTAATGTCTCCGATAATGTTCATAACTTCTGAGGTGTTCATCTTATCAACACTCCGGCGTTTATCAATAATTGCGATGGAAGTCTTTAAAAATTGAGCTAATTTACGAGCACGAGTAACACCACCATGGTCCGGTGACACAACCACGTAACCATCACCCATCATGCCACGACGTTCAAAGTAATCAGCAATCAGCGGAGCTCCCATCAAATGATCTACAGGAATATCAAAAAAGCCTTGAATTTGAGCAGCGTGTAAATCAATCGTCAACAGACGATCAACTCCTGCAGTTTCCAGCATATTAGCCACTAGTTTTGAAGTAATAGGCTCACGAGCACGAGCTTTACGATCCTGACGTGCATAACCATAATAAGGCATTACTACGTTTACTGATTCTGCTGATGCACGTTTAAGAGCATCAACCATAATCAAAATTTCCATTAAATTGTCATTAACTGGTGAACTAGTCGACTGAAGAATATATACCTGAGTTCCACGAATAGATTCTTCAATATTTACCTGAATCTCACCATCTGAAAATTGACGAACACTTGATTTTCCCAAAGGAATTCCTATTTTTTTCGACACTTGTTCAGCTAATTTCTGATTTGACGAAAGAGCGAACAATTTTAAGTCAGTAAACGCCATGACAGCCTCCTCTATATTTCTACCTCTATTATTTTAACGCTTTTTACTCCATTTTTCAAACGAAATCAGATAAGAAAATACTGACACATCAAAAATCTTGAAACAGGAATAGTTTTATTTTTATAAATTCTTCATCAGTAGCTTCATATCTTAGCACATAAAAATAAAAAAGCAAACAAACATAGAAATCTGGTTCCCAGAAAACTATAATTGTTTACTTCCTATTTTTATTCTAAGATTTTTCCTAGGGTCTTCATTATCTTGCGTGAATATACCAAGTCACACCATCGGCTACTGGATTGAACCACCCACGGAAGTTCCCGACATAGCGGTTACCCATATAATTTGACTCTGTAACTTGAATATTGGTTGAGCTTTCTACAGCAGTTACAACTGCTACGTGCCCGTAACCACCACCATAACCATTAGCACCTGACCAAACAGCTATTGCACCAACGGCCGGAGTTGTGTCTACACGGAAACCTTCCGCACGTGCACTAGCTGCCCAGTTCTGGGCATCACCCCAAAATGGACCAACCCATGAAAGTTGTGACTTAACTCCCCATGTACACTCACCAACTGGATAAGAAGAAGCATCATAACGCGCATTACTTACAGCTGCTGAACGACTAACACCAGTTGATGCAGAAGCAGTTGGTGCTGATACCGACTGAGCAGATGTAGCAATAGTTTGAGCTAACATAGCAGCTGCAGGAGCTGATGCAACCGGTGCTACTACTGAAACAGCTTGTTGCTGAGCTAAGGCAGCTTGTTGCGCCTGATACTCTGCTTGACGAGCAGCAGCCTGACGAGCAGCCTCCTCTGCAATTGCCTTTTTCTCAAGCAATGCATTCTTTTCACCTTCAGCAGTCGCTTTTTCAGCTGCCAAATTTAACTTTGCTGCTTCTAACTCTGCCTGACGAACTTGAAGTGTTTGAGCATCATCTGCTAATTTTTGACGATTAGCAGCTAATGTAGTAATCGCTTCTTGATTGGCTTTTTGTTTTACAATAATCGCTTCTTTATCAGCCTTCTGCTGTTCTAACATACGGTTATTAGCAGAAACAATTTCACGCATCGCATTGACACGAGAAACAGCATCAACGATTGACTTTGAATCTAAAATAGTGTTGATATAACTTGAAGCAGAACCATCAATCTGAGCGCTCCGAGCCTGCTTTTTCAAAGCATCATCACGCGACACAATATCAGCAGATAGTCGCTCAATATCGGCAGCCAAGGTTCTTGACTCTGCCTCTAAACGGGCATTTTCTTCTGTCAATTTTGCCTGTTCAGCAACAATTGCATCAACTTTCCCTTGAATATCATCAACTTGTTGCTGGGCTGCAGCTTGCTGAGCCGTAAGTTCGTTAATCTGTTGATTTTTCGCTGCAATTTGACTGTCTACATCGTTTGCACCAATCACAGCCACACCATTCACATTTGACAGAACGACTGAACTTAACATCAATGTAGCTAAGATTTTTTTCTTCATAAACAAACGCAACCCCTCTATACTTTCTGACTCTCTCATTTTATCAAAATAATTAGGTAAGTATATTACGCAATTATTACATTTTTATGTCTTGTTTGTTATCCCAAATAAGCGTTCTAGTAAAGGTTGTAAAACTAAAAATAACAACAAATTAAATACTAAACTTGGGAGCAGCTTGTTGAAAACAAAAATAAATACTGATAAGTTCGTCATATGAAAAATACGAGCAAACAAGTAGCTAATAAATTCAAATTGAAAAACTACCACCAATAAAATCAGAGCGTTAAGTCCACGCTTCCTATCAGACCCTTGAAAGAAAAAGTAGATGCAGTAACCAACTAGAGGAAAAGTTGTTATGGCAATACCAATTAACCCAAGATAGCTAATATCATATATCAACCCCAATAGAGTAAATACCAACAATGAAAATCTGACTGAAACATAGTTAGCGTAGAAGATAGCCAACATAAACACCAAATGACTTGAAACAGAAAATAAGTCCACCGACCAATTTGTTACCAATGTCGATAGTTGCCCATCAACTAGTAGCAACACAAATAAAACAGGGAACATAAATACTTCTACTAATTTATTGCGCATTTTACTGCCCTACCACTAAAACTGAATAGATAGATGAAAAACTAGCTGTTGGTTTTACATAAACTTCCCTATTAAAATTATTACTACTTGATTTAACTGATAAAACCTTACCAATCTGAATATTAGCAGGAGTATCACCAGCTAAATCACTTGTAACAACGTTACTTCCCACCGCAATTTCATCTGCAGAGTTTAATTGATTGATAACAAAACTATTAGAATCCATATCATATCTTGCTAAAATACCATATAGCTCTTTAGAACCAGCTGAAATTTTAACGGGTAACTTTGAAAACTCATCGGAGTTCGTAAATAATTTTACGACAGAAGAATTAGTATTTACTGAACTAATCACACCAATCAATCCTCCATTGGCAATTACAAGAGCATTCTCCATTACACTGTCAACCTTACCAACATTGATCGTAACATGCTCAGACCAAGATGAGGGTGTTCGCACCAAGACAGAACCCGAAATAAATTTTTTCTCAGGAAAAGATGATGTAATTCCTAAGTTGTTCCTCAATGATTCATTCTCTGCTTTTAAATTAGCATTTTCAGCCGCCATTCTTTCTAAATTCATGACCGCTATTTTTAATTGTTTATTTTCTTTATAAGTGTCCAACAAATCATTCAGAACTTCCTTTTGTTCAGAAAAAAATCTAGTCGGAATAGAAATAGCAGACTGTATAGGGGCAACAACTGCATTTATAACATTATTCAACAAAGGAATTTGTACTCCCTTTGAAAAAGTCACAAACAAAAGGGAAAAAGAAAGTAGTATAAAAACTGAAATAACAACAACTAATTTTGAAAATTTATTCATAATAGCCTCTTCACTAAGATACAATAAAACGAGAATATCAAGTGATAATCTCGTTCATTACGGAGAATAAGGGATTCGAACCCTTGCGCCAGTTACCCGACCTAACGATTTAGCAAACCGTCCTCTTCAGCCTCTTGAGTAATTCTCCACTATTATATATGGGCACGAGTGGAATCGAACCACCGACCTCACGCTTATCAGGCGTGCGCTCTAACCATCTGAGCTACGCGCCCAAGATAATAAAACTTGGACAAAGGACAAAGTCAAAACATGGCGCGAGACGGAATCGAACCGCCGACACATGGAGCTTCAATCCATTGCTCTACCAACTGAGCTACCGAGCCGAATTCTTAAACAATTGCGGGAGCAGGATTTGAACCTACGACCTTCGGGTTATGAGCCCGACGAGCTACCTAGCTGCTCCATCCCGCGACAACAATATAATCGTACTCAGACAAAAAGCCTAATAAGATGGACTTCCTAAAGTCTTCGTAACTCAAGGAGGATGTGGGATTCGAACCCACGCACGCTTTTACACGCCTGACGGTTTTCAAGACCGTTCCCTTCAGCCGGACTTGGGTAATCCTCCAATATGGACCTTGTAGGACTTGAACCTACGACCGCTCGGTTATGAGCCGAGAGCTCTAACCAGCTGAGCTAAAGGTCCAGCAAACAAGAATATAGCGGCGAAGGGGATCGAACCCCCGACCTCCCGGGTATGAACCGGACGCTCTAGCCAGCTGAGCTACACCGCCAAATAAAAATAAATCATAATCGGGAAGACAGGATTCGAACCTGCGACACCTTGGTCCCAAACCAAGTACTCTACCAAGCTGAGCTACTTCCCGTTATCATTAAAAATAAAGCTCCCCTAACGTCTCCATTAAGCGAGTGATGCACCCTAGAGGATTCGAACCTCTAACCGCCTGATTCGTAGTCAGGTACTCTATCCAGTTGAGCTAAGGGTGCTCTATCATATCCTACATGCCGAGGACCGGAATCGAACCGGTACGATGTTGCCATCGCAGGATTTTAAGTCCTGTGCGTCTGCCTGTTCCGCCACCCCGGCCTCTCCTAAGCGAACGACGGGATTCGAACCCGCGACCCCCACCTTGGCAAGGTGGTGTTCTACCACTGAACTACGTTCGCATCCTTTCACTATGCCGGCTACATGACTTGAACACGCGACCCTCTGATTACAAATCAGATGCTCTACCAACTGAGCTAAGCCGGCCTAATATATTCCTATGCGGGTTAAGGGACTTGAACCCCCACGCCCGAAAGCGCCAGATCCTAAATCTGGTGCGTCTGCCAATTCCGCCAAACCCGCATATGACTCGTGCTGGGCTCGAACCAGCGACCCATTGATTAAAAGTCAATTGCTCTACCAACTGAGCTAACGAGTCTGTTAATTCTTCAATCCAAAAACACAACTCTTGCATCCTTGAACAAACGGTCCCGACGGGAATCGAACCCGCGATCTTCGCCGTGACAGGGCGACGTGATAACCGCTACACTACGGGACCTATTGTATTTCTACAAAAATGGGAGTTAACGGGATCGAACCGCTGACCCTCTGCTTGTAAGGCAGATGCTCTCCCAGCTGAGCTAAACTCCCATATCTGGCAGCTTAACTCAGTGGGTTCCCCTGTCGTGCGCTAACGCTTCGACAAAGTCGGATAAAATCCTCCTTAGCTGAGCTAAACTCCCTTCTGGAGATCTCTCTCCAATAGTGCTAAGCAACTACCGTATCTCACAGGGGGCAACCCCCAACTACTTCAGGCGTTCTAGGGCTTAACTTCTGTGTTCGGCATGGGTACAGGTGTATCTCCTAGGCTATCGTCACTTAACTGTGAATGAATTCGTATGAGAAAAAATTTCTCATTACTCATATTGTCCATTCAAAATTGAATATCTATATTCTAACAAGAAACCAATCGCTTGTCAATATTGACTCGTGAGTAATTGTACTCGGGCTAAATCCTTGGAAAAAAGATAACCTGCCTTGTATGCAAGCATACTGCGTTAGGTTCCTATTTTTCAGGCGGATTTGACGCCCTCGTTACTTAGTTTGGATAAGTCCTCGGACGATTAGTATTGGTCCGCTACATGCCTCACAGCACTTCCACTCCCAACCTATCTACCTCATCTTCTCTAAGGGTCCTTACTGATTCAAAATCATGGGAAATCTCATCTTGAGGTGGGTTTCACACTTAGATGCTTTCAGCGTTTATCCCGTCCCTACATAGCTACCCAGCGATGCCTTTGGCAAGACAACTGGTACACCAGCGGTAAGTCCACTCTGGTCCTCTCGTACTAGGAGCAGATCCTCTCAAATTTCCTACGCCCGCGACGGATAGGGACCGAACTGTCTCACGACGTTCTGAACCCAGCTCGCGTGCCGCTTTAATGGGCGAACAGCCCAACCCTTGGGACCGACTACAGCCCCAGGATGCGACGAGCCGACATCGAGGTGCCAAACCTCCCCGTCGATGTGAACTCTTGGGGGAGATAAGCCTGTTATCCCCAGGGTAGCTTTTATCCGTTGAGCGATGGCCCTTCCATACGGAACCACCGGATCACTAAGCCCGACTTTCGTCCCTGCTCGAGTTGTTGCTCTCGCAGTCAAGCTCCCTTATACCTTTACACTCTGCGATTGATTTCCAACCAATCTGAGGGAACCTTTGGGCGCCTCCGTTACCTTTTAGGAGGCGACCGCCCCAGTCAAACTGCCCGTCAGACACTGTCTCCGATAGGGATTACCTATCTGGGTTAGAGTAGCCATAACACAAGGGTAGTATCCCAACAGCGCCTCAAACGAAACTGGCGTCCCGTTCTCTTAGGCTCCTACCTATCCTGTACATGTGGTACAGATACTCAATATCAAACTGCAGTAAAGCTCCATGGGGTCTTTCCGTCCTGTCGCGGGTAACCTGCATCTTCACAGGTACTAAAATTTCACCGAGTCTCTCGTTGAGACAGTGCCCAAATCATTACGCCTTTCGTGCGGGTCGGAACTTACCCGACAAGGAATTTCGCTACCTTAGGACCGTTATAGTTACGGCCGCCGTTTACTGGGGCTTCAATTCATACCTTCGCTTACGCTAAGCACTCCTCTTAACCTTCCAGCACCGGGCAGGCGTCACCCCCTATACATCATCTTACGATTTAGCAGAGAGCTGTGTTTTTGATAAACAGTTGCTTGGGCCTATTCACTGCGGCTGTCCATAAGACAGCACCCCTTCTCCCGAAGTTACGGGGTCATTTTGCCGAGTTCCTTAACGAGAGTTCTCTCGATCACCTGAGGCTACTCGCCTCGACTACCTGTGTCGGTTTGCGGTACGGGTAGAGTATGATACATCGCTAGAAGCTTTTCTTGGCAGTGTGACGTCACTAACTTCGCTACTAAACTTCGCTCCCCATCACAGCTCAACCTTAAAGATACAAGCATTTAACTCATACCAAGCCTCACTGCTTAGACGGGCACTTCCAATCGCCCGCTTTAGTTAGCCTACTGCGTCCCTCCATCACTTCATACTCTAGTACAGGAATATCAACCTGTTGGCCATCGGATACACCGTTCGGTCTCTCCTTAGGTCCCGACTAACCCAGGGCGGACGAGCCTTCCCCTGGAAACCTTAGTCTTACGGTGGACAGGATTCTCACCTGTCTTTCGCTACTCATACCGGCATTCTCACTTCTATACGCTCCAGCACTCCTCACGGTATGCCTTCACCGCATATAGAACGCTCTCCTACCATGACCTCAAAGGTCATCCACAGCTTCGGTAAACTATTTTAGCCCCGGTACATTTTCGGCGCAGGGTCACTCGACTAGTGAGCTATTACGCACTCTTTGAATGAATAGCTGCTTCTAAGCTAACATCCTAGTTGTCTGTGCAACCCCACATCCTTTTCCACTTAATAGTTATTTTGGGACCTTAGCTGGTGGTCTGGGCTGTTTCCCTTTCGACTACGGATCTTAGCACTCGCAGTCTGACTGCCGACCATAATTACTTGGCATTCGGAGTTTATCTGAAATCAGTAAACCGAGATGGCCCCCTCATCCAAACAGTGCTCTACCTCCAAGAATCTTTATGTCGACGCTAGCCCTAAAGCTATTTCGGAGAGAACCAGCTATCTCCAAGTTCGTTTGGAATTTCTCCGCTACCCACAAGTCATCCAAGCACTTTTCAACGTGCCCTGGTTCGGTCCTCCAGTGCGTCTTACCGCACCTTCAACCTGCTCATGGGTAGGTCACATGGTTTCGGGTCTACGTCATAATACTAATGCGCCCTTTTCAGACTCGGTTTCCCTTCGGCTCCGTCTCTTCAACTTAACCTCGCATCATAACGTAACTCGCCGGTTCATTCTACAAAAGGCACGCTCTCACCCATTAACGGGCTCGAACTTCTTGTAGGCACACGGTTTCAGGTTCTATTTCACTCCCCTTCCGGGGTACTTTTCACCTTTCCCTCACGGTACTGGTTCACTATCGGTCACTAGAGAGTATTTAGGGTTGGGAGATGGTCCTCCCGGATTCCGACGAGATTTCGCGTGTCTCGCCGTACTCAGGATACTGCTAGGTATATCATCGATTTCGACTACAGGGCTATTACCTCCTCTGGCTGACCTTCCCAAGTCATTCGTCTATCAATCATAAGTCCACATCGCAGTCCTACAACCCCAGAGAGTAAACTCTCTGGTTTGCCCTCCTGCCGGTTCGCTCGCCGCTACTAAGGCAATCGCTTTTGCTTTCTCTTCCTGCAGCTACTTAGATGTTTCAGTTCACTGCGTCTTCCCTCCTACATCCTTAACAGATGTGGATACTAGCCATCTAGCTAGTGGGTTCCCCCATTCGGATATCCATGGATCAATGCTTACTTACAGCTCCCCAAGGCATTTCGTCGTTTGTCACGTCCTTCTTCGGCTTCTAGTGCCAAGGCATCCACCGTGCGCCCTTATTAACTTAACCTTATTAACCTAGTTCTTTTAACTAGAATTCTCATTAATTCACAGCGTTTCGGTTTATTTTCTTGTTACTATTCATTTATTTCTTAAAATAAATGGAATTTGATATAGATATTCAATTTTCAATGGACAAAGATAGGATACAAAGACCATTCCCACAATGGGACATTTTTGTAGAAAAATAGGAAACTGACGAAGTGTGCCTTGCACACTAGGAAGTTTATCTCTTTTCCTAGAAAATGAGGTCGTGTTCAACTACTTGAACCTTTGTATTCTGTTTGGTAACTTTCGTTACCGATGGAGCCTAGCGGGATCGAACCGCTGACCTCCTGCGTGCAAAGCAGGCGCTCTCCCAGCTGAGCTAAGGCCCCACAGACCTCTCAAAATTGAAGAAGACTACGTACAGGATTCCGAGCAAGTGTATTCGAACTAAATTCCTAGTGAAAATGATAAATTCCCTTGAAGTCTACTGACTTCTACACGAATTTCCCATCTTCATACGGATTTCGTAACGTTCTCATTACTTGCTTATCCTTAGAAAGGAGGTGATCCAGCCGCACCTTCCGATACGGCTACCTTGTTACGACTTCACCCCAATCATCTATCCCACCTTAGGCGGCTGGCTCCTTAACGGTTACCTCACCGACTTCGGGTGTTACAAACTCTCGTGGTGTGACGGGCGGTGTGTACAAGGCCCGGGAACGTATTCACCGCGGCGTGCTGATCCGCGATTACTAGCGATTCCGACTTCATGTAGGCGAGTTGCAGCCTACAATCCGAACTGAGACTGGCTTTAAGAGATTAGCTTGCCGTCACCGACTTGCGACTCGTTGTACCAGCCATTGTAGCACGTGTGTAGCCCAGGTCATAAGGGGCATGATGATTTGACGTCATCCCCACCTTCCTCCGGTTTATTACCGGCAGTCTCGCTAGAGTGCCCAACTGAATGATGGCAACTAACAATAGGGGTTGCGCTCGTTGCGGGACTTAACCCAACATCTCACGACACGAGCTGACGACAACCATGCACCACCTGTCACCAGTGCTCCGAAGAGAAACCCTATCTCTAGGGCGGTCACTGGGATGTCAAGACCTGGTAAGGTTCTTCGCGTTGCTTCGAATTAAACCACATGCTCCACCGCTTGTGCGGGCCCCCGTCAATTCCTTTGAGTTTCAGCCTTGCGGCCGTACTCCCCAGGCGGAGTGCTTAATGCGTTAGCTGCGGCACTGAGTCCCGGAAAGGACCCAACACCTAGCACTCATCGTTTACGGCGTGGACTACCAGGGTATCTAATCCTGTTCGCTACCCACGCTTTCGAGCCTCAGCGTCAGTTACAGACCAGAGAGCCGCTTTCGCCACCGGTGTTCCTCCATATATCTACGCATTTCACCGCTACACATGGAATTCCACTCTCCCCTTCTGCACTCAAGTTCCGCAGTTTCCAAAGCGTACTATGGTTAAGCCACAGCCTTTTACTTCAGACTTACGAAACCGCCTGCGCTCGCTTTACGCCCAATAAATCCGGACAACGCTCGGGACCTACGTATTACCGCGGCTGCTGGCACGTAGTTAGCCGTCCCTTTCTGGTAAGATACCGTCACTGTGAGAACTTTCCACTCTCTCACACGTTCTTCTCTTACAACAGAGCTTTACGATCCGAAAACCTTCTTCACTCACGCGGCGTTGCTCGGTCAGGGTTCCCCCCATTGCCGAAGATTCCCTACTGCTGCCTCCCGTAGGAGTCTGGGCCGTGTCTCAGTCCCAGTGTGGCCGATCACCCTCTCAGGTCGGCTATGTATCGTTGCCTTGGTAGGCCTTTACCCCACCAACTAGCTAATACAACGCAGGTCCATCTGATAGTGAAGCAGTTGCTCCTTTTAAGCTCCAATGATGCCACTAAAGCTCTTATGCGGTATTAGCTATCGTTTCCAATAGTTATCCCCCGCTATCAGGCAGGTTACCTACGCGTTACTCACCCGTTCGCGACTCAACTTCTCAGATGTTTCCGAAGAAACGGATGAAAAGTTGCGTTCCACTTGCATGTATTAGGCACGCCGCCAGCGTTCGTCCTGAGCCAGGATCAAACTCTCATATAAAGTTTTTTTCTGGTCAGTCTTGACTGACTTATTGTTTTTGTTCATTGACGGACTTCTATCTTTAAAAGTCCACCCTGCACGTTTGGTTCGTCTTCTTCAATTTTCAAAGGTCTTATTACTTGTCCTCGCTTCTCACGAGACAACTATCTTAGTTTATCACGTCTACTTAACTTTGTCAATATCTTTTTTTACTTTTTTTTGCTTTTTTTCAATTTTGATATCTGACACTATGAATTACTCCTCGTGACAACTCATTCATTCTATCACCTTATTAAGCTCCTGTCAATACCTTACGCCTGGTTTTTTTATATTTCGTCCAGTATGCGTGTTAATCTTCTTGTTCAAGATACTCATAAAGTGAATGGAGTATGGATGCTTGAGCTGGTGAAGATTGTCCGCTAATAATTTTGCTGTATTCTTTTGCTTCTTCAGGACTTAAATTGGCGCTAAATTGACGTAGTTTTTGACGCAATTTTATAAAGCTCGAATCTGTGAGTATCTTGGAATCTGTAGCTTTTCGTGACGAGGGAAGAGCTACAATTCTTCTGCTCTTCATAATATGATAGCCTTCAATGACTTGTTTTGGGGACGTTTTTTTCATTATTCTTTGGTTCCTCCTACTAGTAGATACTATAACAGGAATAGACATACGATGAACAGGACATCTTTGTCAGTTTATTGTTTAAGCACTACACAGTCAGATCGGAATAATTGCTTATGTGACAAACTATACAAACTGCCTCAGAGACTTAGAAGAGAATAATAAGCAAGAAAAGAGAACGAATTGTCTATTTTCGTTCTCTCTAAGTGTCTATAGTTTTATAAATAATGTGACTAAGGAGTTGTATTCATCTTTTCTTTTATTTCATCAAATGAAAGAGGATGCACGTCTTCTTCAGTTTCTGAGTTTGCTGGCATTTTACCTGTCTCATAAAGTGACTTGATTTGAACACTGTCCAATGTTTCGTATTTTAAAAGAGCTTCGGCTATAAGCTTGTGAGTATCTCGATGGTCCTGGATAATCTCAGCTGCTTTATCACGTGCCTCATTGAGAAGATTGCGCACTTCATTATCCAGTTCATATGCCGTCTGGTCTGAAATATACTTCTCAAGCGTACGACCTCCAAACATTGCATGGCTACCTTCATATTGCATTGGTCCCATTTTTTCACTCATACCATATTCTGCAACCATTGCACGCGCCATTTGTGTTGCCTGTTCAAAGTCATTAGAAGCACCAGTAGTTTGTATGTTGAAGATAATTTCTTCTGCAACACGCCCTCCCATGAGTCCTGCCAACTGCTCTTTCATGTCTTCTTTGGAAAGAATCATTTGATCTTCTTTCGGTAGAGCAATCATGTAGCCACCTGCTCTACCACGTGGAACAATCGTCACTTTATGAACTTCGCGAGCGTTTGACAGAACAAGTCCAACAATTGTATGTCCTGCTTCATGATAAGCAACAATTTCACGTTCTCGAACTGACACTTGCCGATCTTTCTTAGAGGGACCAGCAATGACACGATCTTCTGCCTCATCAATATCAGATGAATCAATAACAGTCTTATTGCGTCTAGCAGCAACCAAAGCTGCTTCATTGAGAACATTTTCTAAGTCTGCTCCAACAAAACCAGGTGTTTGCTGAGCGACTAACTTCAAATCTACATCAGCTGCAAGTGGTTTATTTTTAGCATGAACCTTGAGAATAGCTTCACGACCTTTAACGTCTGGTCGACCCACCAACACTTTACGGTCAAAACGTCCTGGACGAAGGAGAGCTGGATCAAGTACATCACTACGGTTCGTTGCAGCAATAACAATAATCCCTTCATTGCCTTCAAAACCATCCATTTCGATCAATAATTGGTTGAGAGTTTGCTCACGCTCATCATTTCCGCCTCCCATACCAATACCACGTTGGCGACCAACAGCATCAATTTCGTCAATAAAAATGATGGCTGGCGCCGCTTTTTTAGCATCCTCAAAAAGAGAGCGAACACGACTCGCACCGACACCCACAAACATTTCGACAAAATCAGAACCCGAAATAGAGAAGAAAGGTACTCCTGCTTCGCCCGCAACAGCTTTAGCAAGCAGAGTTTTACCTGTTCCTGGAGGCCCTTCTAAAAGTACTCCTGCAGGAATACGAGCTCCAAGTTTTGTAAAACGTTTTGGATCCTTCAAAAATTCAACAACTTCTACTAGTTCTTGCTTTTCTTCTTCGGCACCAGCAACATCTGAAAAGCGTACCTTAATATTATTTTGCTCTAAAGCCTTAGCCTTATTTCGTCCAAAGTTCATGGCACCACGAGCACCGCTCCCTTGGTTCATCATCATCATGAAGAATACACCAACAATGATGAGAGGAAGTAGGTTAAAAATAATATTCAACCAGAGTCCGTTTGAACTTTCTGGTTTGATAGTTACCTTAACCCCTTTTTCATTTGCAAGGGTTTGCAATTCTGACAAACTTGCTTCTGATGACAGAGCAAGCGATTTGAAATTTTTATACTTAACCTTGTTAGAAATTTGGAACAACTTGATAGACGAAGCTAGTTCATTGTTCGCTTCTTGTTCCTTTTTGTACTTTCCTGTAATTTCAATTACATGCGAACTAGGCTGGTAGGTAATCTCTGAAACATTACCATTTTTCAGTTCTGTGACAACTTGTGAATAACTAACTTCTTGAGTAGCTATTTGCTGACCGGCATTGAAAAACTGGAAAGCTGTAACAAGAGTTGCGATAACGAGAATAACGAGAAAAGGATTTTTTATAAATCCTTTATTTGGTTGATTGTTCATATATAATTAGGAGACCTTTTTCTATTTTGTATAAACTTCCTCTTTGAGTACACCTACATAAGGAAGATTACGATAATTTTCGTTGTAATCCAATCCAAAACCAATTACAAACTCATTTGGTATAGTGAAACAGGTGTAATCTGGTTTGATTTCAACAATACGACCTTCTGGTTTATCAAGTAAAGTAGCAATCTTGATAGAAGCAGCCTGACGTAAAGCAAAAAGTTCTTTTAGTTCTTTCAAAGTACGGCCAGTATCAATAATGTCTTCTATAAAGATGATATGACGCCCAGCTACACTATTATCCAAATCCTTAATAATCTTAACTGTTCCACTACTCTCTGTACCACCATGATAGCTTGAAACAACCATATAATCCGTTTCAACATGCGTATCAATGTGTTTCATCAATTCAGCCATGAATGGGATGGAACCTTTTAAAATTCCCACAAGAAGTGGATTTTTACCAGCATAATCCTCAGACAATTGCTTGCCTAATTCCTTGCTTTTAGCAACAATTTCATCCTCTGAAACAAGAATTTTCTTAATATCTTTGTCCAACATAGTTGTTCTACTCTTTCATTTTAATATATAAGGTAGCTTTAATTATACCATTTTTTAATGATTTACTCAAATCACTGCTAGCAAGATTAGCAATTCCATAAATTTCTCCAGCTTGCTCAATTATAATCGCTTTCTGACGACTTTTTTGGGATACTTTCTGATCAATAAACCATCGACGAAGCTTTTTATGAACACCATTGCTCAAAATGGTGTCCCCTTCCTGTCGTCCTCTTAGTGTAATTGGTTCATCCGATGAAAAATACAAAATCTGATCTGCATTCTCCAATGGTTGATTAAGTGCAAAGATATAGGAACCATATAAAAAAATACCCTCTGATTCTATCACAATTTTTGCTTGCTGCCCATCCGTCTCTGGTTGTATTTTATAGATGCTAAAACAGTGATAATCTTTCTCAAGCATGTAGCCATTCTTTAACAAATGATGATAATTGGCCTTTGAGCGCAAAATATGTAAAAGCTCATCAAACTGAGGACGTGACAATTGCAGGTCAGGAAACCTTTCTAGATACTCCTCTAATAAGTAAATTTGAACTGCCTTTGTCTGTTGCTGAAAAGTCATTAAATCAGTGATTGGTAAATCCTTTGTTAAATCTCGTAGAGCTTGAATCAGATTCCTGCTTTCAGCCGCAAGATGGACGAAGGCTGCTTCAATTTTAGGATTTTCCTTTTTTAATTGTGGTAAATATTGATTTCTTACTCGATTGCGAAAATAATCTAAACCAGCGTTGCTCTTGTCTTCAAAATGATACAACTCATCAAAATCAGATTTTTTAAAAGATAGGAGCGGTCGGATAAGCTCACCAGTTCCAAAAGGCTGGACAGGCTGAATGCCTGATAGATGACGAAAGCGACTCCCACGAATCAATCGCATAAAAACTGTTTCTGCCTGATCATCAGCGTGATGGGCCGTAACTAATGCTGTATACCCTTCTTGTTTCATCACATTTTCAAAAAAATTATATCGCCATTGACGTGCAGCATTTTCTGAAAATTTTCCTCTAAAATGGGATATATAAAAAGGAACTTGGTATTTCTTCGCTAATTGTTTTAGATAGTTTTCCTCATCAATAGATTCTTTTCGTTGCTTGTGGTTTACGTGGGCAATTCCAATCTCAATTTCTAATTGTTGACGACACTCATAAAGCAGATAAAAAAGATTCATAGAATCCAAACCACCCGACAAGGCTACTAAAACATTTTTATGTTTATCAAAAAAGTGACTATCCTGCGTCACTTTTAAAAATCTATCTTTCATTTACCTCAAAATCCTATAAATATCGTTTGCTATTTGTGTAATTTCCTCATAGCTTGATTTATCCGTAAAAATGGATAAAACAAATGGAGATTCTGCATAGACAATAGCTACATCGTGTTTTACATCGTCTGCATCGCCAATTTTATGTGCAACTGGAACCGAAATATCTTTTGAAATTCGTTGATTATCAAACTGTGTAGAAGAAAGACTTTCTAAAACATATCCATTCTGTTCATACAAAGCTTCCATCATAACCCCTGCTACTTGAGCAGATGTTTCACGTGTAACCATATCCCACTTACTTGCTGTCACATCTAAAATTACCCTGTAAAAATCATCATCAAATTTATTTGCAATGTAATAGGAGAGTAGGTTGCTAGCCACATTATCAGATTCTTTTGCCGTTTTATTGATCAACTCTTCCAATGAATACTCTTTATTATCAGGTATCTTTGGTAACGAACCACTTCCATTAACCACGTAAGCTCCAGGGAAAGAAATAGATTCTGCTGTATATCTTACCTTGGTAGTCAAGTTTTCTGGTCCAGCATTCATTTTCTCCTGAACATAGTATAGGATAGGTAGTTTGGCAATACTGGCAGAGTAAAAAATCTTATCTTGATTCAAACCTGCTGTTTGGCCAGTAGACAATTGCTTGACATAAATTCCAATAGTATTTTTTAAATATTTGGTAGTCAGTAATTTTTGAACAGCTTCCATTCTATTGTCCACTTCGGATAAATCCTCCATAGCAATCCACCCCTTCTCAGCAAGATAAGCAAATTCTCCCTTAGGGGTCCTAACGATTTTAGAAACTAAAACAGGCTGATAGGCTTGTAAATCAGTCTCTTTCTTCTTGGATTGATTTGCAATTGGTGACGATAATAGTGTGAAGTTTTCTCTGATCCAATAAATCTGATCTACATCTGTTTCATTAACTATGACATCATCAAAAATAAGACTTATATGAGCAAGGATATAGCGATTGTTGTCAATCTGAAAGACAAGCTCTTCCCTATTATTTACTAGTACACCTGTGATAGTGAAATGCTGATTTGGCTGCAGTTCTCCCACCACTTTTGTTAGCTCCACATCATCATATAGAATCTCCGTCTTAAAAATATTTGGATTTTTGGGAATTTCATGAAAATACTGATCATATATAGCCCGTGTCAATTCATATTTTTCTTGCGTTGTGAGTTCAAATGGTATCTCTGTACTATCAACCATCTGCCATCCAAATAAGACTGGCAGTAACCATACGAACAGTTTTTTCTGCATATTCCCTCCTTTCTACGAATCTTTTTCTTCTAGTTTCAAATCCCTATTTTTTTGAGCTAACTCTTCTAGCTTTTCATCAGAGTGTTGTAAAAATTGCTCTACAATGTTAAAAATTGTCTGTGTCATTTGAGCAAACCGGGAATATTATAAACAAATTCCCCCTCCTTAGAATACTGATATTTGGCTCGAACATACTTGGCAGCATATTCTTCATCTTTCAATTTTGCGACCATTTCAGCCTCTTTTTTATGTTCTTTGGTTAGTGCTTCATAATTTTTTTCCAACTCAACAAGCTTCTTTTCTTGTTGCTGCAAATTTGTATATGTTCCTACAAGATTATAGGCTGGTAACATGAAAAGAAAAATGACCAATATCAAAATAGTTCCCATAAAGCGATTTTTCTGTTGACGTTCTTCCAACTTATTTTGGATTTTTTTGCGTTCTGACCGGATAAAGGCATTATTTAATTGTAGGATATTAGATTTTTTCATCTGTTTCTACCTTTTTTTCACTGATAATTTCATACATTTTTAATGCATCTTCTTTTTTAGTAGAATCCTTCATTTCAAGTACTTTTACAGTCAATAATTTATTGCCGAACTGAATTTCAATATGGTCATTCACTTTTAGATCTGTTGAAGATTTAGCTAAAATACCATTTACCTTAATTCTTCCTTTGTCAGCAACTTCCTTTGCAACCGTTCGACGCTTGATAATGCGAGATACTTTCAAATATTTATCTAGTCTCATAAGCTCACCTCAACTAAGTATTTTACCATTTTTCAACGTATTTGAGAAATTTATTCTATTTTTCTTACCTTAATTTCTTGTAGTTTTTCAGCAAAATGAATCAACTCTTCTAGTAATTCATAATCCTTTTCCCTATGCAAAGTGAAGATGACTTCCAAATTCCCCTTATTTTCAGTAATTTTTGCTTTCAGATTCGTTGCTGACAAGGCTTCAAAATAATCTTGTACCAAAAATATTTGGCCAGCAATGGGTTCAAAGGTTATCGTCACCTGTTGCTGCCGTTTGATGGCTGTATGACAAAAAACCTGATCTAGGTAGGACTTGAGAAGACCTATTTCAAGTAGATAAGCAACTGCATCAGGATATTCTCCAAAACGGTCAATCAGTTCTTCCTGTAATTCTCGATAGTTTACACGATTGTCAATATTTTTGATACGCTTGTAAATCTCAATTTTTTGGCGCTGATCGGAAATATAGTTACTTGGCAAATAAGCATCTATCTGTAAATTAACCTCAGAATCGCTTTTCTGACGTTGAGTATTCTTTCCTTGTTTTTCCAAAATAGCTTGCTCTAGTAATTGAGAATACATTTCATAGCCCACTGAATCAATGAATCCCGACTGGGCAGCTCCCAAGATATTTCCCGCTCCGCGAATAGACAAGTCCTGCATGGCAATTTTGAAACCTGACCCTAATTCTGTAAAGCCTTTTATCGCCTCCAAACGTTTTTCAGCAACCTCTGTCAAGGATTTATCTGGCCTATACATTAGGTAAGCATAAGCGATTCGATTGGAGCGTCCTACTCGCCCTCTAAGTTGATAAAGAGTTGACAGTCCCATGTGGTCTGCATTTTCGATAAAGAGAGTATTGGCATTTGGAATATCCACACCTGTTTCAATAATTGTTGTAGTCACCAGAATATCATACTCTCCCTCTACAAACGAGTAAAGAGTATTTTCTAGTTGAATTTCCGACATTTGTCCATGAATATAGCCGATAGTAGCCTCTGGAACCAACTCTTTTAGTTCGGAAACTTTCTGTTCAATTGTGTCAACTTTGTTGTAAAGATAGTAAACCTGGCCATCTCTATCTATCTCACGAAGAATAGCTTCTCTTATCATAGAAGGATTCTTTTCCATCACATAAGTTTGGACAGGATAACGATTTGTCGGTGGTGTTTCAATGATGGATAAATCACGGATTCCCAACATAGACATTTGCAGAGTACGGGGAATGGGAGTTGCAGTCAATGTTAGGACATCTATTTTTTTCTTGAGTTCCTTCAAACGCTCTTTATGCTTAACACCAAAACGTTGCTCTTCGTCAATAACCAATAAACCTAGATCTGCAAAAATAACATCTTTTGATAAGAGACGATGGGTACCAATCAAAATATCAACTTGGCCTTTTTTCAATTTTTCCAGTGTCTTCTCCTGTTCTGCTTTTGTTTTAAAGCGACTCACAATATCTATGTTTACAGGAAATTCAGCAAATCTTTCTTGAAAATTAGTATAATGTTGTTGAGCTAAGACAGTTGTTGGAACGAGAATAGCTACTTGCTTTCCATCATTGACTGCCTTGAAAGCTGCTCGCATCGCAACTTCTGTCTTCCCAAATCCAACATCTCCCACCAGCAGGCGATCCATAGGAGAATCTTTTTCCATATCTTTTTTAATTTCGTCAATTGAGCGAAGTTGATCGTCTGTTTCTACATGTGCAAAATAGTTATCAAATTCTATCTGATTTTCATCATCCGTTGAAAATGCAAATCCCTTTAATTGACTACGCTCAGCATAGAGTTTAATCAGGTCATCTGCAATATCTTCAACCTGTTTTTGAACCTTCTGTTTTGTTCGCTGGAAGCGTCCATCATTCAATTTATTTATCTTGGGCGTTTTTCCATCGGAAGCCAGATACTTGGATAGAAGATCAATCTGCTCCACGGGGATTGAAATTCTGTCTGCATTCTGGTATTGGACAGTCAAATAATCCCGGTGAATACCAGAAATTTCAATCGTTTCAATCCCTAGATACCGTCCGATGCCATGGGCATGATGAACAACATAATCTCCCACGGATAGTTCACTATAGTCTTTTATGCGTTCAGCATTGGATAGATTAGATCTACGTACCTTTCGCTTAATTTTCTTATTGAAAATTTCTTTTTCCGTAATCACCACTAATTTCTCATCCATCAGATGAAAACCTATAGCTAACTGACCGACAGTGATTTGTTGTTGACCTGCAACTAATTTATCCTGTGTATAGTACGGAAGGTTAATATCATATTCCTGTAAAGTTTTTTGTAAACTCTGTAAACTTTTCTCAGAACTCGCCTGAATGATAACTGTGCTGCTTGATTTAGCATAGCGGTTCAATTCTTCCTTCAAAAGGGGAATTTGATGGAAAAATTCCTGCATAGGATGTTGTGTAAACTGATAAAGGGCATCAAATTTTAGATTTCCTAAACCTTTTTGGAAACTTGAAAAGAAGGTCGCAGGTTTGTATTTTCTTAATTTAGAATATGTTGAAGCAAAATAACAAAGACTTGACACTGATTTATTTCTTTGTAAATCATCTGTCAATAACTCGGCTGCTTCTTTTTCAAAATATGCCTGTTTATCTGCAATTTTATGAAAATCATCTAAAAATAATGGGGATCCTTTCGGCAGATAATCCAACAAAGTCCAAGTATCTTCATATAAAAATGACAAAAATTTACGAATATCCGGATGTCGATAAAAAGCATTCAAATCCGCTAAAACTTCCTTCAGATAGGATCGCTGCTCTTCTTGTTTTGAATTGGTAATTGCTGTTTCAATTTTTTGGCTAGCTCGTTCATAATCACTAGCTGATAAAATAATATCCGATGCAGGAGCCAAGCTAATCTGCTCACAATTTTCCAAAGATGTTTGATGATCAACATCGAAGATACGAATACCATCAATTTCATCACCAAAAAATTCAAGTCGATAAGGCGCCTCTGATTGCATGTCAAAAATATCTAAAATATCTCCACGCTGATTGAACTCTCCTTGGGTTACAACTCGAGAAACTTTTTTATAACCTACATTGATTAGATGCTTTACAAGCGTGTCAACTTCATATTCTTGACCAACTTCCAAATCAAGTTTAGCTTTTTGATAAACTGCTGGACTTGGTAATAGTATTCGACAGGCTGCTATACTAACAACTAGAATTCCCGAGGATGATCTGTCTGTTAAAAAATTCAGACTATCAATCCGAGATTGAATTCGTTCTTTCGATGCAAAGACAAATTCAGCAATTGGATTATCGTCTGCAAAGAAATTGTAAACTTTATCACTCCCTACAATGACTGCCAAATCCGTAACTAACTTTTCGGCCTCATTTTGTGTTGCAGTTACGATCACTATTTTCTCAGCTATATTATCATAAGCAGCTGCCATCACCAAGGACTTACTGGTCCCAGATAATCCTAGCAATAACTGTCGTGTCGATTTATTCAATCCTGCCTGCCATTGATTGATTTGTTTATTATTGTGAAGGAAATCTAATAAATTCATTATCCGTTAAACTTTCTCATAATAGTATCAAAATCGTCTTCCTGTAAATAAAAATTGACAGCTTTGTCAAGTTTATCCAGTGCCAGATCAATTTCAATACGGTCTTCCACATCAAAACCTGATAGAACATGATGAACAACACTCATCTCCCCCTTAGGACGTCCAATACCAATTTTAATCCGATCAAATTCTTGAGTTTTTATATACTTAACAATAGACTTGATACCGTTGTGTCCTCCCGCTGATCCCTTTTGTCGAAAACGAATTTTTCCAACAGCCATATCTAAATCATCGTAGACAACCAAAATGTCTTTTTCATCTAAACCATAGTAGGTCATTAGTGCATGGACAGCCTTGCCTGATTCATTCATAAAAGTAGTTGGTTTGACGAGGAAGATCTTTTCACCATTTATAAAAGTAATCGCAATGTCTGCTTGAAAAATCTTATCGTGAGTAAACGCTACATTTTCACGTTTGGCAATCTTATCTAGCAACATAAAGCCAACATTGTGTTTGGTCTCAAAATAGCGGTCACCAGGATTTCCCAGTCCAATAATCAATCGTGTCATTCTTTCTCCTTAAATACCAAAAGGCTGGAAAATATTTTCCAACCGAATACTAACTGTTATTTGATAGAATAAAACATTCTTAATCTAAGCCTCAAAACCACAGACATTACCTGCGACATAAGGTATACATAGAAAACCAAAATGCTTGACTCATCAAACGTTGAAACGAAATTCCATGATGTCTCCATCCTGAACAATGTACTCTTTTCCTTCTTCACGAAGGCGACCAGCTTCCTTAACTGCTTTTTCGCTTCCATATTTCATCAAATCATCATAGGACATGGTCACAGCACGAATAAAACCTTTTTCAAAGTCCGAATGAATAATGCCTGCTGCCTGCGGTGCTTTGATTCCTCGTTTGAATGTCCAAGCACGAACTTCTTTTTCACCTGCTGTAAAATAAGTTCCAAGACCGAGCAAATGATAGGCTGCACGAGTCAATTTATCTACACCAGACTCAGTCAAACCAAGCGCCTCTAAAAACTCACCCTTGTCTTCATCGTCAAGCTCAGAAATTTCTTCTTCCGCACGCGCCGAAATAACAACTACTTCTGCATTTTCTGTAGCTGCAAATTCGCGAATCTGTTTAACATACTCAATGCTATCTGGATCAGCAACCTTATCTTCGTCAACATTAGCAACATAAAGAACTGGCTTTGTTGTCAATAGGAAAAGCTGCTTGACAATTTTTTGCTCTTCATCTGTAAAGTCAACTGTTCGAGCTGATTTTCCATCTTCAAGAACAGGTTTGATTTTTTCAAGGACTGCAAACTCTGCAACCGAATCCTTGTCCTTCTGAGTACGAGCCATTTTCTCCACACGCGCATAGCGCTTGTTGATGCTTTCTAAATCTGCCAAAATCAACTCTAGGTTAATCGTATCAATATCGGCAATCGGATCTACAAAAGCATCTTCACGTCCCTGCTCACGCATGACATTTTCATCATCAAAAGCACGGACGACATGAACAATCGCATCTACCTCACGGATATTCGCAAGAAACTTGTTTCCAAGACCTTCCCCTTTAGAGGCTCCTTTTACAATACCAGCAATATCTGTAAACTCAAAAGTTGTCGGTACTGTCTTTTTGGGTGTAATCAACTCTGTCAACTTCTGTAAACGTTCATCTGGTACTTCTACCATCCCAACATTTGGATCAATGGTCGCAAAAGGATAGTTGGCAGCTTCTGCTCCTGCTTTTGTAATTGCATTGAATAAGGTTGATTTACCAACATTTGGCAAACCAACGATACCTGCTGTTAAAGCCATATTTTATTTCTCCATCTAAAAATTCGATCACGACTATTATAGCAGAAAATTTCTTATTACAACAGACCTTATTTATGTTTCAATCAACACAAAGAGTATTCTGGAAACGTATAACATCCTATTCAAGTAAAATACATTTTTTATCTTCAATGATATATACCTCATCACATAAGCACTGAATATCCATCTCATTATGACTTGCTAATAAAATGGTAACACCTTTTTCTTTTGATAATTCCTTTAATAATGTGTGTATTTTGGAAACACTTTGTCTGTCCAATGCATTTGTCGGCTCATCTAATAAGAGAATCTTTGGCTTTTCCATAATAGATTGAGCAATGCCTAGTTTCTTCTTCATGCCGAGAGAGTAGTTTTTTACTTTTTTGTCCTTATCTTCAACTAAACCAACCTGATTTAAAGCTTGAATAATTTCCTCTTTTCCTATTTCATGTTGAATTGCTGCTAAAAATTCCAAATTTTCAAAACCAGTGTAATTCGGAATAAACCCCGGTTCTTCAATCAAGGCACCTAGATGAGAAGGAATGTTACCAACTATATCCTCCCCATATACTTTAATGCTTCCTGAATCAGGTTTCATAAGACCTGCAATCAGTTTAAACAGAACACTTTTTCCAGAACCATTTACACCCGTTATACCTATTATTTTCCCTTTTGAACATTCAAAATGTAACTGATCAAATAAATCGTTGTTATTAAATTTTTTACTAAGATTTTCAATTTTAATGATACTATCAGTCATGTATATTTTCCCCTTTCAAGAACATTTACGCCTTACAAATAAGAGTATTGATATACTCACTATCATCTCGAAGATGACACCAATCCAAATGGACATTGTTGCTGTTTTATTGTATTCGTATACCCTCGCTAAGATAGTAAATATATAATTGGTATGCTCACCTAATATTTCACCTGCAAAAACAGTAAAAACAAGAAAAGAATAAGTAATACCAAAAGAAGCTAATTCAGAAACATTTAAGCAAAACAATAAAAACAATAAAGAACTGAATAAAATAAAATTAACACTATTGACTATGAAAAAATGAACTAAAAATATCCATTCCATATTTCCTAGAATAAATACAGCAATTGTCTGTAAAAATCCTAACGAAAATGATACGAAAAGCAAAAATAAAATGTGTATCATACACCAATTCTTCATACTTCCCATTCTCAAGACAGATAAATTAAAATTAGCTGTTGATAAGCCAAAAAACATTTGATGAAGTAGAAAAACATTTTGTGCCTGAAATAATAAATAAAAGAGCAGGTTGATGGTTTCTAAATCTCTAATACCTGGACCTTTTAAAATATAGTCAACCATCTCAGCATCGAGAAACTTAAATATTGCCAACAATACAAAGTAAAAAACTGATAACCATAGATAAACATAAAACTGATTCGTAGAGATCAAACATCGCCATTCCCATAACAAGGAATTTTTAATATCAACAGACCATCTCATTTCCTATTCCTCCCATTTTGTACTTCGGATTTTATATACGTTCAGTAAGAAACAAATGGATAATAGACTAAGCCAGTAAATGATCTCAACACCATAATTTTCTGATTTTAAAATATAATGATGAATAGGAAAAAGTTGATTAACTGATAAATTGATGGGATAAAGCCAGAAAACAGATTGTATTACTAAAAAAGAAAATAGAGTTGCGATGACAATATTTCTTTTTTTAAAGAAAAGAAAAAGGAATACAGTCATTTCGGATAAAAAAAGAAGATAGGAGAGGAAACAAAAAAGAATCAAGAATAGACTTCGACAACTTGATATATGATTCACTTCATAAATTTCTGATAAAATTGGTTGAATTACTGAAGAAATAGAGAAGGAAAAACCATTTAGTAGTCCCATGACAAGCGATAAAAGTAAGAGGAACGATAGAAATAAGAAAGGAAGTAACAGGCTATATTTTAATAAAAAGTAATGCTTATGTTTAAGAGAGAAAAAACGCAGGCTAACAACAGTATCTTTTGTAAAAGCTTCTAGACAAAACAATAACATGGAACTATAGATAATCGGTAAGAGATAAATACCAGTTGTTATATCTTGAAAAAGAATGATTAGCCAGGTGAAACTATTCGGTGTCACCTGATAGCGGTGTGAAAAGGACTGGTATACAGAATTTGAAAAAATAATACTAATCAGCAACAACAAAGAACATAATTTGATAATAGTTGATTTTCTTTGAAAGAACAAAATTCTGAAGTATTTCATACATCATCCTCCATCCGAAAATGAAAATGATATACAATAGCTCCAAGACTAATGATAAAAATACAGAAAAGATGGAGAAAAACAAGGTTAAAATTCAATTGTCCTTGATAGCCCCAAGAGATTATACCGACAGGTTCCAAATAGGATAGGTTTAATAAGGTAAAAACTAGACCACCTAAAATCATATAAAGACATGGAAAAAATATGCCAACAATTTTCTGACGAAAAATAAGAGAACTGGCCACACCAAATATCGAAAAGACACTCCCAAAAATTCCATACCAAGTAGTTAACAACATACAGTAGAGCAGCTGATTGGTGTCAAAAATAGACTTAAAAACTCCTTGGTATTCTCCAATATATATTTCTTTGTAAGGAGTTATACACAAATTAGATACTAACAATAACATATAGGGTAAAAAAAGCGCTACAAATCCAGAAATAGCAGCAGTTGCGAGTAATACGTACATATACTTCCGACACGGTATTCTCTGTAATTGTAACCGCAGAAAATGGTGCTTACTATCTTCTATCACTTGACCTACTATTGGAATGGTGCTAATGACTGCTGCCACAAGACTAATCGGTGAAAAGCCTCTAATACTGGAACCTGCAAAAAATAATGAAAGTCCTTCTAGTTGGTAGATGCCATTAAAAGCAATCGTATTACCGATTAGAATACAAAAAAAAGCTAACATCAAAGACAAGAGCATTTTTTTAGAAAAAACTGTTCTTTTTACATTTTTTAATAAAAATCTCACTTTTACCTCCTAACAACAATAAGGAGCTAGAAGAACGAATCCTACTAGCTCCATAGACCCAATAAATAATTTCCTAATAAAAACTATTATTTAATATTCATCTGGACTCCAATTACCATTGGTTGCCACTCTAACTAGATTTCCAAATTGAGTTGGTATAGCTACTGTAGTAGATTCGTCTACGTAATTACTACCACTGACATTACAAGACATGACAATCCTACTACCTGATGGCAGGGAATATGCCGGTATTATATCATTTCTACTATAGGCATTTCGGATAGAAGTATTCAGTGTCTTTCCACCACCCGTAGAGTAGTTCCGATTAACACCCCTTAAAGCATTCTGCTTGATCATGCGACCTGTTGCCACAGAACCTATGCGTGGAGAAACTAAGGAATAATCTAGTATATCCCTTGATAAAACAGTCGGAGAAACTACCCCTAACAACAATGCTATCACTATGATAGCTTTTTTTATAGATATTCTCGTAAGACCAACTCCTTTCATGAAAAAATAACTAAGAAATTGTTTATATTAGGATATATCTTTTAAAGTTATAAAACGTTTATATTCTGTATTGTAACATAGTAGAATAGAAGACGCAACAAAAAAAGTTACCTTGGTTAATACAAAAAAGTAAGTATAGTTAAAACATCTTTAAAAAAACTATGTTTCACAAATTACATAAAATTTTTCAAAATAATCTGATTTCCAGCCATCAATATAAAGAAACAAAGTAATCTGAAAATGGCTCTCCTCATAGCTACTTAATACTATTTAAACCAACTACGATGCCTGCAATAAATCCTACAATTGCACTCGTACCCCAAACTATATATAACCGATTTTTGTACAGTTCTTCTATAAAATCAGTCATATTACCTTTTTCAGATGTTGTCATGTCAGTTATATTTTTTTATTTTAGTTGTATTTTCTCTATTCTGGCTCATATCTTCTTGAATACTTTTAACTACTTGAAAACAGCATATGAAAAGCAATACAACACTTAAGTCATATTGCTAAGTCATTTTTATGTTATTTTTTTGTCGTCAATATAACAGTTTTATGATAGATTTATTTTATTATTTGGCTAATAAAGCTCTTACTACACTACTACCAAAATCCCTACCAGTCTCATAGATGGTACGAAATACTGGAGGATAGATTGTACACAAGGCTATGATGGCAATGGTTGTAATAATGACAGTTCTATGTTCATTATAAAATTGAATAGCATTTTGTAACATTATTTATGTCCTTTCTTACGAGCATACTCATCAGCTCCTCCAGCAATAGTACCAAGGATAAATGGAGTTGCGATTATTCCAACAATAATGAGTCCAGCTCCCCCACCTTGAGTATATTCAAGTTCATTTTGTTCAAGTGTTTCATATTTATTCAAATGTTTCATATTTTCTTCCTTATTAAAATTAAAATTTTTTATCGTATAATTCCATTGATAATACTGCGACCAAAATCACGACCAGAATTATATAAAGTCTGCCAAGTCTTGTTAATAAATCCTCCAATATCGCTAAACAAATTTGATCCACCTTTGATTGTCGTCAATTCTTGATTAGTTAGGATTACAAAATTATTATCCATTTTTTCAAATGTTGTCATGTTAGTTCTCCTTTTTTATTTCAGTTTCTATCTAATGTTTCGTTAAGTGGTTTAATTGTTATATAAAAATTCACCAAAATCTTGCCCTGATTTGTATACAATTGGAAGGATCATCGAACCAATTGCTAACACAATAGCGGCTACACCAATTGCTATCAATAATTTTATTAGTAGAGGTGAAGAAACATATAAAGAGTCCAATTGTTGATATTTATTTTCCATTGTTTGTATAAAATTTGTCATCTTTTTCACCTCAGTATCCTTTCCTTTTAGCCTTGGCACCGTTTTTCAAATATTGTCATATCAGTTCTCTTTTTTTATCTCCATCTAACAAATATGTTTAATTAAAATGACTCAGGCAAGAATGCCTTCGATGAGTAAAAAACAAAATTATTGGCTTCATTGTATTCCTCCCTTCTTATGACCTCACCTATTTATTCGTAAAAAATATAAAATCTTAATACTTAGTCTCCTGAAAAGAAAAAAACACCTCAAAGAGAAAAACATTGAGATGTGAAGTTTTTTAATACTTACTATAAACAAGATTAACCTGCAAGTCAGACATAAAACAAGAGCAAATAAAACCATTTTTTCAGGTTGCATATTTTTTTACAAAACTTTTTTCATCTTCCGTTCAAAATCATGTCGGCTCATCATAACTACGTGTTCGCAATTGCTACAGCAAATTTTTATATCCGCTCCTAAACGAATAATTTTCCATTTATTAGCCTTCTTGCCAGTCGATTTAATGATGCAGGCATGAGGCTTTTTCATTTCCACAAAAGATCCTAATTGATACATACTAACTCCTTATAAATTCTCTTAATTGAGCGCTTTGCTATCTCTTTTTTCTCTGATTAAGAGAAAAAAATCTTCTAAATTTTGTTTATTACTAGACTAATTCATTTTACAAAAATAAATCTTTCCCTTTCCTGTTAAGTATAACATAAAAAACGGCAGACTTGCCGTTTTTACTTACATTCATTAGTTAGTACGCACTGGTGTAACTAACTGTATAAAATCTTCATCTTCACCGCTTGGAACCAAAGTAAATGGACGAACAGAAGAGATAAAGCTGATTTTAACTTGCTCGCTACTAATGGCTTTTAAAGCTTCAATCAAATAAGTTGGGTTAAAACTAATGATTAAGTCTTCGCCCGCAACTTCCAAAGTATCTATTTCCTCATTTACACGTCCAACCTCTGGAGAGTTTACATGAGCTGATACAACATGATTGGCAATTTCCAATTTAACAGTGCCATTTTGTGTCGCATTTGAAAGTAGACGAGCACGTTCCATAGAATGACGAAGTTTTGCTGTATCAAAGATAGCAGTTGTTTTAAAATCGGTTGGAATCAGGCGATCTGTATCTGGGTAAGTTCCTTCTAACAAACGTGTATAGAAACTGATATGCTCGCTTCTAAAAAGAATTTGATTGTTTGAGAAGAATACTTCCACCGTTTCAATATCATCTGTAAAAACAGCTGCAAATTCTTTTAAAGAACGGCTAGGAATAACGACATTAAAGTCATCACCAGGTTTATCTAAAACTAATTTACGTTGACTCATGCGGTGTGAATCCGTCGCAACTGTCTTTAAATTTTTATTATCAGTCAAAACAAAGTGAACACCGGTTAAAATCGGACGACTTTCCTGTTGGGAAGCAGCAAAAGCGGTTTCGTTAATAGTTTGTTTTAGTACTTTGGTTTCTAGTATCAAAGGCTTTGAAGCTGGTACTTCTTGTAAACGAGGATATTGATCAGCTTCTTTTCCTTTTAAGGTAATTTCTGACTTACCACTGGTTAAAACAACCTGTTTTTGTTCAATTTCATTAAAATCAATTACTAAATCAGGCATACTAGAAACCACATTGATAAAGAAACCAGCTTCTAAAAGAATCGAACCAGAAGAACTAATCAATAGACCAGCATTTTCATCTTGAGTTGAGATAAAATGTTCAATGGAAATTTGGCCATTTGAACCAGTCAGAGTAATTCCCTCACTCGTTACGGAAATCCTTACTGTTGAAAGAATAGGAATTGCATTTTTAGTACTGATTGCCCGTTTTGTGATATTAAGCGCCTGTAAGAATGCAGTTTTGTTGATTGAAAATTGAATCATGGATTCTCCTTTATTTTAATCTATAAGGTTAATAGTAATAGTAGTATCTGTGTATTCTGTGGAAAAGTAATGCAATCCTTTTAGAATAGCGTAACTTGACTTGTTCACAATTTGTGGAAAAAGTGTAAACTTTTTTTAAAGTTATACACAGGTTAACGGAGCTTGTTTTTTATACTGGTAATCTCAATCTCTAAATTATCATCATCCAACAGTAAAGATTTTATTTTATTGTAAGCATGCATAACCGTTGTATGGTCACGATTACCAAATTCTTTTCCAATTTTTGGCAGTGAGTTATCTGTCATCTCACGTGCTAAAAACATAGCAATTTGTCGTGCATGAACAATATGTTGGACACGCTTAGCTCCCTTTAATTCTTTTAGGCTAACTCCATAGAAATTTCCAACTTCTGTTTGAATTTTCTCAATGGGAATAACCATATTTTGTGGATTTGTTTGTTTTCGGGAACGGATGGCTTCGGCAGCAACTTCTACTGTTATCTCGGACAGGTTGCGCATGGTGGCAATCAAATTGATATCTTTTAAAGCTCCCTCAAGATCCCGAACGTTTGAATCAAATTGTCCTGCTAGATAGGATAAAGTCTCATTGGTGAAATCATAAGGGAATGTCTCACATTTGTTACGTAAAATAGCTACCCTAGTTTCAAAATCTGGAGGAGTGATTTCACTAGTCAATCCCCATTTGAAGCGTGTAACCAATCGTTCTTCTAAATTATCTAAATAGTCAGGATTGCGGTCACTGGTGAGGACAATCTGCTTATTTTTCCCATGCAAGGCATTAAACGTATGGAAAAATTCTTCCTGAGTAGAAGTTTTACTACGGAGAGATTGAATATCATCGATTAAAAGCAAATCAAGATTGCGATAGGTTTTCTTGAAGTTTTCCATGTCATTAAGACGGAGGTGTTCCAAAAATTCATTGATGAATGTTTCTGAGGAAACATATTTTATTCGAGCCTGAGGATTATCAGCTAAAACCTTATTACCAATCGCATTGAGAATATGCGTCTTTCCAAGACCTGGTCCCCCAAAAATAAACAATGGATTATAGAGTTCACCTAGATTATCCGATACAGCTAAAGCTGCTGCTTTAGCCCAATGGTTATTGTCACCTTGTACGAAATTTGTAAAGGTATATTGAGGTTTTATATCAGAATGAACGGGTTTTAGTTTTTCTTGTGAATCAGAAATTTCAGCAGTCTGTTGAGTTACCTGCTTTCTTCCATTGGAAATGCTATTTGTCTCTTTTTCATCCGCTGTAAACTGGTATTGGATGGTGAGAGGCTCACCGTAAATTTCAAAACTAGCAGCGATCATTAGCTCTTCAAAGTTTTTTTCCCAGAAATCTTTTTTAAAGGGGCGATTTAAGAAAATTTTTGCTATTTGTTGGTGAATACTTAGTAATTCTGCACCTGCAACATAGAAATCATAAATAGATGGTTTAAAACTTATTTTAGCTAGTTCAATAAAGCGTTGCCAAAATAACTGCTCTTGGTTCATAGTTTCCTCCTCTCACTTTGTATTCACTAGAATAGTGTACCATAAAAAACAAAAGTTTTCCACAGATAATATTTAAAATTCACATTGTTAAGAAAAGTTTTCCACAAGATGTGAATAAAAGCCAAGATGTTAGTAAATCTTGACTTTTTGCAAAATTAATGATGTGGAAAAGGGTGTTTACAAAAATAAACTGTAAACAAGTT